>NZ_WAIE01000003.1 GCF_008830225.1 Pseudodesulfovibrio senegalensis | reverse complement strand
TATTTTTGCAATAACGCAGCCATGTGCATCGTATCCGGGCAAGGCGCAATTCCTCGCCAATAATTCGTGGCCCGCGCTCGACGCATCACCAACCCCAATCAAGCTGCATGGTCGGGCAAAAAAACACATTCACTTCCAAAAACTCGCCAATTCTCAAGCTTACCCGTTCGGGCGGGAAGGTGTGCAGGGCAAGGCATAAAAAAATGGCGGGATCGACGCGTACACCCTGTACGCGAGATTCCGCTATTTTTGCAATAACGCAGCCATGTGCATCGTATCCGGGCAAGGCGCAATTCCTCGCCAATAATTCGTGGCCCGCGCCCGACGCATCACCAACCCCAATCAAGCTGCATGGTCGGGCAAAAAAACACATTCACTTCCAAAAACTCGCCAATTCTCAAACTTACCCGTTCGGGCGGGAAGGTGTGCAGGGCAAGGCATAAAAAAATGGCGGGATCGACGCGTACACCCTGTACGCGAGATTCCGCTATTTTTGCAATAACGCAGCCATGTGCATCGTATCCGGGCAAGGCGCAATTCCTCGCCAATAATTCGTGGCCCCGCCCGACGCATCACCAACCCCAATCAAGCTGCATGGTCGGGCAAAAAAACACATTCACTTCCAAAAACTCGCCAATTCTCAAACTTACCCGTTCGGGCGGGAAGGTGTGCAGGGCAAGGCATAAAAAAATGGCGGGATCGACGCGTACACCCTGTACGCGAGATTCCGCTATTTTTGCAATAACGCAGCCATGTGCGCCTTCCCGCCCGAACGGGGGGGGGGGGGAAATGGAGGAGGGGAAACCCCACAACACCAAGGAGTGCACATGCAGCGGTGTGGGACTTCCCCTCCGAAGGTCAGTTCGGCGCGTATTTATACGATTCTAAAAAACGGACACGGATATGGCAAACGCCAGCAACAGTCCGGCAGCGGAAATGAAGGCGCGGGTCGTGCGAACGCGTGCGTTCCTGACGGCCTTGCGCGGGGCCGGATTCCGTTCGTCCATGGCAAACATCGCCAATCGGGTGTCAAAATCCATGCTGCTCATGTGATACCTCCGAAAACGTCACGTCGTTTCAGAAATCGTGCATACCTTTAGTACGGAGCTTTTCGCAGCGGAATCCAATCGTTTTGTTTGATACACTCATTCGGATTTTCAAATATCGCCCTCATTTTTATGTCGACACGCAGAAAAACAAGGCATTTTTTCCGAAAAACAACACAAAAACCCGACAAGAAACCACGTCATCCGGCACGGGCGCAACAGGACCCGCTCCCTGTTTCTGTTGCCAGAAAAGCATTTTCCGCATAGTAAGCCCGCATGGAACTCTACCAATTGCGCACTTTCGTGATCGTGGCCGAAGAGGGCCACCTGACCCGGGCCGCGGAACGGCTTTTCGCCAGCCAGCCCACGGTCAGTTCGCACATCAAGGCGCTGGAAAGGGAACTGGGCGTGCCCCTGTTCCTGCGCACCCCACGGGGCATGCGCCTGACCGAAACCGGCCGCAGGCTGCGCGATCGCGCCGCAAACATCCTCAAGGGTGCCGAAGACCTCAGACGCGAGGCACAGGTGTTGAGCAAACAGCTGGTGGGGGATGTGCGCCTGGGCCTGAACACGGACGCGGAATTCCTGCGCGTCGTGCCGCTCATCACAACGCTGGCCGATGTCCATCCGGGCCTGAACCTGCAATTCGTGCAGAGTTCCAGCGGCGCCATACAGGAAGAGCTCAAAAGCGGCACGCTGGACGGAGGGTTCATTTTCGGCGAACCGCGAACCCGGGACATCGTGGCCATTCCCCTGCTGGAAACGCAATTCTACGGGGCATACCCGGCAAGCTGGGAGGAGGAAGTGGGCAGCGCGCCCATGGAACGGCTGGCCCATGTGCCGTGGATCCACACGGCCAAGGACTGTCCGTGCCAATCATTGCTGGACCGCCTGTTCGACGCCAACGGCCTCAAGATAGCCAAAACCACGGAAGTGGACGGTGACGAGGTCACCAAGGTGCTGGTGGCCTCGGGCAAAGGCATGGCGCTTTTGCGCGAGGACGAAATAGCGGCCGCCAACCGTTCCGGCCATGAAGGGCACGAGGTGCGCTACAGGGAATTGGAGGGCATCAGCCTGAACCTGTGCTTTGCGCACCTGCGCCGCCGCGAATCCGACCCCGTGATGCAGGCGGTCGTCCGTACGGCCCTGCGCGTCTGGGCGAAAAAGGACGAAACGCCTAGCTGACCAAAAAGGTCCGCAGGCTGACCCTGCGGCCGCACAATCCCAATTTCTTGCGCAGTGACGAGCGGTAATACTCCACGGTTTTCACGGACTTCTCCACGATATCGGCGATCTCCTGCGAGGTTTTGCCCTCAACAATGAGATGGGCCACACGCCGTTCCCGCGCGGAAAGCGCAGGATTGAGCCGGTAGAGCTTGCGGTCGAGACGGGGCTTGTAATTGAGGATGGCGGTTTCGATGTTGTCCGCCAGCTTGGCTGTCTGCTCCGATGGTTCCTGGCATTTGAGCGCCTGCAGGTACGGGGCGATGCTTTCGGAAACACGGTAGAACGCGTTGCTCTCCGTGCGCTCCCTGTCGGCGGTCACGTTCTCCAGAAGCTGACGCAGCTGGGCGTTGGTTTCCTCGAGCTTGCCGAGATTGCGCTGCAGTTCCCGATTCTGGATCACCATCTCCCGGATCATGGCCTTTTTGTCGGTCATGTCATGGGCAATGATGGCCGCGCCAAGGACCTTGCCTTCCACAATGTGGGGAAAGTAGCGGATATCCATATAATACTCGCCCACCCGGGGAAAGGACGCCCACCCCTCAAAGGAGCACTGCTCCCCGTTCCTGATGCAACGCAGCAGTTCGGCTCCCACTTCGCCGTCGAAAACCGCATCCCCCACCACTTCGGAGACGTGCGCGCCAAGGCAGCCGTGCAACGGCTTGTTGAACAGGCGCGAATACGCCTTGTTCACATAGCGGTAGGTACAGGCGCGGTCCACATAGGCCACAAGGGCCTGCACCGCATCCATCACCGAAAAGCAAAACTCGGCAATGGAAAGGTCGCACCTGTCAAACGACATTTCGTCAGGAATCGAACGTGTATCCATAAAAAAGGAATCCCCAATGCAGCAAAGGTATGCACACCGTATACAGCATGTACGCAAACTATTAAAGCATACATTTGGGTGAAGCATTTTCACTAAACATCCTAGCAATATTTTAGTGCGTATTCAGGTTTTGGCGGTGAAGACTTTGCCGTATACAACACATACTCCTGCCAATGGGACAAACGCGCCTAAGCGCCGGGGTAAAAGCACTCGTGCATCGCGGGCCGCCGCCAGTAATGATTCGCCCTCACCACAACGGCGGTCCGCTCCCCATTCCCCCATTCCCTTCGGGACCGAAGTTCCTGGCCCCACTCTTGAAAATCCCCGTGTTTTCCCATACAGAGCATACAACGAAAACAAGGGGGACTCACGATGAAGATTCTGGTTGTCGGCTCGGGCGGCCGCGAGCACGCACTGTGCTGGAAACTGGCCCAAAGCCCGAAGGTCTCGACCATCCTGTGCGCGCCCGGCAACGGCGGCACGGCGCAGGTCGGCACCAACATTCCCGTCAAGGACGACGACATTCCGGCGCTGATCGCACTGGCCAAGGAACAGGCTGTGGATCTGGTGGTGGCCGGCCCGGAACTGCCGCTGGTGCTCGGTCTTTCCAATGCGCTGGTAAAGGAAGGCATCCCCTGCTTCGGCCCGAGCGCCTACCCGGCCAACCTCGAAGGCTCCAAGGCGTTCTCCAAGACGGTCATGCACGAGGCCGGAGTCCCCACCGCGGATTTCCGCGTATTCGACGAATTCGATGAAGCCCGGGCCTATGTGCAGGAAAAGGGCGCGCCCATCGTGATCAAGGCGGATGGCCTTGCCGCAGGCAAGGGCGTGGTGGTGGCCGCCACCGTTGAAGAGGCCATTGCGACCCTTGAGGAAATGATGGTCAAACAACGCTTCGGCGCTGCCGGTGAACGCGTTGTGGTGGAAGAGGCGCTTGCCGGAGAGGAAGCCTCGTTCCTGGCCTTTTGCGACGGCAAAAACTATGCGCTGCTGCCCTCCAGCCAGGATCACAAGGCCGTGGGCGAAGGCGACACCGGTCCCAACACGGGCGGCATGGGCGCGTACAGCCCGGCCCCGATCCTGCCCGAAGAGGATTACGAAAAGACCGCCGAACTGGTCATCAAACCCATACTCGAACACATGGCCGCCAAGGGCGAGTCCTTCAAGGGCGTGCTCTACGCCGGCCTGATGTATACGAAAAACGGTCCCAGCGTCCTGGAATACAACGTCCGCTTCGGCGACCCGGAATGCCAGCCCCTGCTCATGCGCCTCGACACAGACCTCGTGGACATCATGATGGCCTGCATCAACGGCACGCTGGACCAGATCGACGTGAAGGTGCGCCCCGAGAGCGCGTGCGGCGTGGTCATGGCCGCCAAAGGCTACCCGGGCCACTACCCCAAGGGCATGCCCATTACCGGGCTCGACGCAGCCGACGCCCTGGACGGGGTCAAGGTTTTTCAGGCCGGGACCAAAGCCGCACAGGACGGCGTGGTCACGTCGGGCGGCCGTGTGCTCTGCGTCACGGCTCTGGGAACCGACCTCGCCGACGCCATCAGCCGCGCCTATGGAGGCGTGGAAAAGGTACATTTCGACGACAGCTATTATCGCCGGGATATCGGTGACAAGGGCCTGAAACGGGCCTGAAACGCCAGCACAAGGAGGCGGCCATGCCGCAGGTAGTGATTTTCATGGGTTCCATTTCGGACGAGGACAAGATGCGCCCCTGTGCGGATCTGCTCGCGGAACTGGGCATCGACCACGTTTTCACGGTCAGTTCCGCGCACCGCACCCCTGAACGCACGGCGCGGCTGGTGGAACAATATGAAAACGACGGGTGTCAGGTGTTCATCTGCGCGGCAGGACTGGCCGCCCATCTGGCCGGAGCCGTGGCTGCCAAAAGCATCCGCCCGGTGTTGGGCGTGCCGCTGGCAGCTTCGCCGCTGGGCGGCATGGACGCGCTGCTGGCCACGGTGCAAATGCCTCCGGGCTTTCCGGTGGGCACGCTGGCGCTGGACAAGGTGGGGGCGAAAAACGCTGCATGGCTGGCCGCCCAGATCATTGCCCTGCACGATGCGAACCTGGCCGAACGGCTACGGGATGCACGCGAAAAATTCAAGGATGCCGTGGAAAAAGCGGCTGCCAATCTCTGAGACAATATTGCCCCCGGCCAGCCAAGGTCGGGGGCTTTCGTATGAGCGGTTATAATTGCCCTTTCAATGGGAATCATTAGCATGCGTAATAAATGCACCGATACGCCGTAAAGATACAAAACCTCATTGTCGTACTGTTCCTGCTGACAGTGCCGCCCGCTTCCGCGTGTGCTGGCGAGGCCATTGTCTTCGCACTGTTCGCACGCGGATGGGAACCGTTCGAGATGATCGAGGACGGTGTTCCGGCCGGAGCCGCCCCGGACATTCTGGCCGCAATCCTGCCGCAGGATTTCACCATGGAAATCAAGCCGGACCCGGCTCCGCGCAAAGCCCTGTATGCCACCGAAGGCGTGATGCACACGCGGCTGGAGGCTGCGGAATGGCTCAGCCCCGACAATGATTTCCTGCTTTCCGTTCCCGTGCTTCCGATCCGGACCGTCCTGTATTCCCCGGTGGAAGCCCCTGTGGAATATGACGGGCCCGAGACAGCTGCGGGCAAGACCATCGGGTGCATCAAGGGCTACAAATACCCGGCCTTGGAGCCCCTGTTCGCAACAGGCAAGGCAACCCGGTACGACGTCAACAGCGTCCATATACTTTTGCGCATGGTCAAGAACAGGCGCATTGATGCTGCCATGCTTGACGACATCAACGCCAAATGGACGATCCGGAGCACGGAAGAATTTGAGCACCACGATTTTCATGTTGCAGCCCAGCCCGTCAGCAAGGTTGACCTGCGCTTCGTGTTCAACAACATCCCCGGCTGGGAAGAAAAAATCGAACGCATCAACAAGCGCATCGAAGCCTGCCGCAAGGACGGCACCATTCGCGCAATTCTTTCCAACTATGAATGACACGGCCTTCCGGCCACATTGAAAAGGCCCCCGGAACCAGAAGGTTCCGGGGGCCTCATTCGCTGAAATGTTCCTGCGGACTAAGCGCCCACGTGCAGTTTGAACGCTTCCACGGTGTTGACCATGAGCTGGGCAATGGTCATGGGGCCGACACCGCCGGGAACCGGGGTCACGGCTGCGGCCTTTTCCTTGACGCTGTCAAAGTCCACGTCACCCACGAGGCCCTCGTCCGTGCGGTTGATGCCCACGTCCACCACGACCGCGCCTTCCTTGACCATGTCGCCGGTCACGAACTTGGGCAGCCCCACGGCGGCAAAGATGAAATCGGCCTCGCGGCACTCGGCGGCAAGGTCGGCCGTGCGTGAATGGCACAGGGTCACGGTGGCGTTGGCGCAGGGGCCGGACTGGGAAAGCATCATGGCCAGCGGCTTGCCCACGATGTTGGAACGGCCGATGACAACGGCTTTCTTGCAGGCCGGGTCAAGATCGTACCGTTTGAGCAGATTGATGACCCCGGCGGGCGTGCAGGGCCGGAAGCCGGGCAGGCCGAGGCTCATCTTGCCCACGTTCACCGGATGAAAGCCGTCCACGTCCTTGTCCGGATCGATGAGGTCGAGGCATTTCTGGCTGTCCAGTCCCTCGGGCAGGGGCAACTGCATGAGGATGCCGTCCACGCGCACGTCGCGGTTCAGTTCGTTGATGAGTCCTTCCAGCTCCATCTGCGAGGCGCTGGTCAGTCGATGCGGTATGGATTCGATGCCGCAGTCCTCGCAGGCTCGCTCCTTGTTGCGCACGTAAACCTGCGATGCCGGGTCTTCGCCAACCAGAATCACGGCCAACCCGGGCTTGCGTCCGTATTTTCCGGCCAGAGCGTCCACTTCCGTGCGCAATTCCGTGCGCACCTGCTTTGCGGTTTCCTTTCCGTCAAGAAGAATCATGAATGCAATCCCCTGTTAAGAGTGTGTATCAAAGCATGAGCCGATTCCCACGAAACAGGCGGCAACGTCAAGCCCCGGGCTCGGGGAACATTGACGCGCCGCCTTGGAAAACGACTTGAAAGACGGTCCTCGCCGTCCGGTTCAGGCTTCTATTTCACTCGCTTAAGTTCATACACCATGGTTCGCGCGGTCTCGCCCGATTCCACGTAATGCAGAATCATGGAATCATTGGAAAGCAGTTCTCCGGAACAAAAGCCGTCGTCGAATTCAGAAATCAGAATTTCGCTCCTGTGGGTGACGGCTCCGTTGAAGCCTTCGGAGTGTTCCTTGCCGCGTGCGGTCCACTTCTTTTCGCCGCAAAACAGGGTCCCCTTCTGCTCCTCAATGACAAACACGCTGCTGGGGGCAGCAACTTCTTTGTAACCGTGCGCCCTGGAAAACATTTTAATGGTTTCCACCTTCCATGTGCCCCTGAGGTCGGGCGCGTCGCCCGCAACGGCGGCAACCCCAATCAGCAGCACAACGGCGGCAACAACAGCGACGATGCTTTTTTTCATGCGACAATCCTCCGATTTTCAGGTTTGGTCCAGTCTGATCACAAAACAACGTCATGAGCAATGAGATTGCACGCGCCTGAACAAAAGAAGGGCCGCCCCAAAGGAGCGGCCCTCTTTCTTTCTCATTACGAGCCGGGGCTATTCTTCGCCGAACCAGCTTTCACCGAGAATGGGACCATAATAAATGCCGTCCTCGGCAAGGTCTTCCTCGATGCGCAGCAGCTGGTTGTACTTGGCCAGCCGGTCGGAGCGGCACAGGGAGCCGGTCTTGATCTGCCCGGCGTTCACGGCCACGGCCAGATCCGCAATGAAGTTGTCCTCGGTCTCGCCGGAACGGTGGGACACCACGTTGGTGTAGGCCGCGTTCTTGGCCAACTCGATGGTGTCCAGCGTTTCGGTCAGGGTGCCGATCTGGTTGAGCTTGATCAGGATGGAATTGGCGCAACCCTTTTCAATGCCTTCGGCCAGAATGTCCGGATTGGTCACGAACACGTCGTCGCCCACCAGCTGGATGCGTTCGCCCAGCTTGTCCGTTATCACTTCCCATCCGTCCCAGTCGCCTTCGGCCAGACCGTCTTCAATGGACACCAGCGGGTACTTGGCGCACATGTCCGCGTAGTAGTCCACCAGTCCGGCGGCGTCGAACTCGCGTCCTTCGCCCGCAAACACGTATTTGCCGTCCTTGTAGAACTCGGAGGCCGCCGCGTCGATGGCCAGCGCAATGTCCGCGCCCGGGCGGTATCCGGCGGTTTCAATGGCCTTGATAATGTACTGGAACGCCTCTTCGTGGGACTTGAGGTTCGGCGCGAACCCGCCTTCGTCGCCCACCGAGGTCACATGGCCGTCCGCGGCCAGCAGCCCCTTGAGGGTGTGGAAGGTTTCCGCGCCCATGCGCAGGGCCTCGGCAAAGGTCTCCGCGCCGAGCGGCATGATCATGAATTCCTGAATGTCCAGATTGTTGGGGGCGTGCTCGCCGCCGTTGATGATGTTCATGAGCGGCACGGGCAGCAGTTTGGCGTTGGTGCCGCCGATATACTGGTACAGGGGAATGCCCAAAAATGCGGCGGCAGCGCGGGAGGCGGCCATGGACACGCCGAGGATGGCGTTGGCGCCCAGCCGTTCCTTGTTCTCGGTGCCGTCCAGATCGATCATGGCATTGTCCAGCGTGACCTGGCGCAGGGCGTCCATGCCCACAACGGCTTCGGCGATCTCGTTGCGCACGAACTCCACGGCCGTGCGCACGCCCTTGCCGCCGTAGCGTTCTTCCTTGTCGCGCAGCTCAAGGGCCTCGCGGGTGCCGGTGGATGCGCCCGAAGGCACGGCAGCGCGTCCGACAACGCCGGACTCAAGCACAACCTCGACCTCAACCGTGGGATTGCCACGCGAATCCAAAATCTCGCGGGCCCAAACGCCGGAAATGATACTCATGATCCACTCCTTGTATTCATGGTGAAAATCGCATTCAATCTCAAAGGTTCGGGGGCAGTGTATAAAAAAAGCCGCCGCACCACAAACGGCAGGGCGGCAATCAGGTTATAATCTTGGGAGACCTCAGCGATTGCGGAACAGGCCGACCCCGAGAACGCCCATGGCCAGCACGAATCCCACGGGCAAAAGCACTACGCCGCCGCCGTCCGGCACGATCACCGAGGCCAGCGACATGGTCGCGTCCGCGCGGGATTCATAGCGCATCTGCGGCTTGAGTTGCACTGTGCGCAAGGCCAGGTTGACCGAAGTCATGACGTCGGAATCATGGGCGCCGCAAACCATGGTGAATTCCAGCATGCCCCGCCGCGTATAATAAACGTATTTGTTGGTCAGGATTCTGCTGCCGGGGTTGCCCGATTCAATGGAATAGGCAAACAGGGCCTTTTCCGGCCGAAAACTGCGGAACACCACCTCGGGACGGCTTTCGGCCCGCATGCCGTTCATGGTGGACTGCACCGCGATCTTGTTCAGGCCCACCATGTCCGAGGCCTTGACCATGCCGGTTTCCACACTGCGCACCAGCACGTAGGGCATTTTCGTGCCCAGCTCCCCGGAACACCAGTAGGCGGCCTGAAAATCCTGCCCCTCGAAAACCAGCTGGCCTTCAACGGACTGCGCCCAACAGCCCGGCAGGTCCACGGTAAAACCAAGCGCATGGTTCTCCACCGCAGCGGCCTGCGCCGAACCGCAAAACAGAGCGAAAAAAGCAACGAACAACATCAAAATCAGGCGCATGCAACCACCGTGAATACAAGTAGAAAATTCCAACAGAAAACCGGCCGATCCTCAGGGACAGGCCGGTGGTATCGACTTTCATGCGCCTTGGCAAGCATGTGCATCATTTTGGATGCACGGCCACGCCCATGCAGACGTCGGCCAAGCTTACCGGAACCATGCGTACCACAAGCCCTCCATGAGCAGATCGGGCCGCACTTCGGCAATGGCCGGGCAATGGTCGGCAATGTCGCGGGCAAGACCGCCCGTGGCCACCACCTGCGGGGGCGAATCCATCTGTTCGGCAAGCCTGCGGCACAGGCCGTCCACCATCTCCGCAAACCCGTACACCAGCCCCTGATTCAGGCATTCGCTGGTGGAGCGGCCCCATCGGAATTCCTCGTAGGGCAGCTTCAGGTTCACGGGCGGGAGCTTGGCCGTGCCGCCCGCCAGTGCGGAAGCCGAGGAAAGCACGCCCGGACAGATCAGCCCGCCCATGAACGCGTCTCCCACAATGCTGGCCAGCGTGGTGGCCGTGCCGAAATCCACCACGATGATATTTTCGTGGTCGTACATTTCGCGGGCCGCATAGGCCGTGACCAGAATATCCGCGCCCACCTGCTCGGGCTGGGCGTAGTGGTTGGCGATGGGCAGTTCCAGATCGCCGGGCACGAACACGGCCTCGCATTCAAGGTAGCGGCGTGCCATGCGGCCCAGCAGCGGGTCCAGCGGCGGCACCACAGAGGAGATCACGCAGGCCTCCACATCGGCGGGTTCCATGGTTTCCCGGGCCAGAATATGCTCCAGCTTCAGGCCCCAGTCGTCCGCTGTGTTGGCCGGGCGCGTCGGCAGGGTATAGCTTTCCCCCAGCCCGCGTTCATCGGCCAGACAAATCTTGGTATTGGTATTGCCAACATCGAAAAACAGCACAAGGCTCACGGCCAGACCTCCTTGAAAATGCGTGCTGCCTCCCCTTGTACGCAAAACCGGCCGGAAGGCAAGCGGTGCTTTTTCGCAATCAAAAACATGAACAGTTGAAAACGAACCACAAATGCCTGTATGCTTGCGCCGTACACCCACAAGGAGACAACCATGAATCCGGCATCACTCATTCCCGCACCGGCCGTCATTCCGGTCCACTGGGCCTGGATCGACATCCTGCTGGTGCTGACCTTCGCCGTGCACATCCTGTTCATGAATACGGTGTTCGGCGGCGGGGTCATCGCGCTTCTGAACGCACGCGGCAAGGGAGAACCGATTGCGCGCGACCTTTCGCGGCTCTTGCCGTCGCAGTTGGCCCTGACCATCAACTTCGGGGTGGCCCCCCTGCTCTTCCTGCAGGTCAATTACGGCCATTTCGACTATCCCGGATCCGTGATCATGGGCGGCTGGTGGCTGGCGGTCATCGCCACGGTGCTCATGGCCTACTACGGGCTGTACATCTACGACTTCAAATACCCGTCCCCGCCGACAGCCACACCGCTCCCGCTCATGGCGGCCCTGCTCATGCTGCTGTACACGGGGTTCATGTTCTCCAACAACATGACCATCATGCTGCGGCCCGAGGCATGGCTCCAGTATTTTTCGTCCGAAAACGGCATGGGACTGAATCTTTCCGATCCGACCCTGTATCCGCGCTTTCTGCACTTCATGACCGGCGCACTGGCCGTTGGCGGCCTGTTCCTCGCCCTTGTGGGCCGCAAACGGAACAAGGAGCAGCTTTCGGAAACCGGCATGCGCTGGCTGACCCGGGCCACAATGGTCAACCTCGGGTTCGGGCTGTGGTTTCTCATATCCCTGCCGCAGAACATCATGCTCCAGTTCATGGGCGGCCACGGGCTGGCCACGGCCACGCTGATGACCGGAATCGCCCTGGCCGGAGCCGTGATCTGGGCCGGGGCCAAAAAAATGGTCCTCCCGGCCGCGATCATCACCGTGCTCACCGTGCTGGTCATGGCCGTTTCGCGCCATTTCGTGCGCATGTTCTTTCTGGCGCCCCATTTCACGGTGCAGGACATCCCGATAGTTCCGGACTATTCCCCACTGATCATGTTCCTCATTTCGCTGGTGGTGGTACTGGCCATATGCGTCTGGATGATCGCCACCTTCCGCAAGGCCGAAGGGAGGGCCTAGACCATGGAATATCCCGTATGGCAACTGGCTCTGACCGGCGGCGGTTTCTGGGTGGCGCTCATTTCCACCCTGCATGTATACGTGGCCCAGTTCGCGGTGGGCGGCGGCCTGTACCTGACCCTCACGGAAATCTCGGCCCGGCGCTCCGGGTCACCGGAACTGCTGGCCCATGCCCGGGCGCATTCCAAATTCTTCCTGCTGCTGACCATGGTCTTCGGCGCGGTGACCGGCGTGGGCATCTGGTTCACCATCGCCCTGACCTCGCCGCAGGCCACCATCACCCTGATCCACACCTTCCTGTTCGCGTGGGCCACGGAGTGGACCTTCTTCCTCGGCGAAATCGTGGCCCTGCTGGTCTACTTCTACGGGTGGGACAGGCTCACGGCCCGGCAGCACGTAACCGTGGGCTGGCTCTATTTCATCTTCGGCTGGCTTTCCCTGTTCATGATCAACGGCATTCTGGCCTTCATGCTCACGCCCGGCCAGTGGCTGGAAACCGCGCGGTTCTGGGACGGATTCTTCAACCCCACGTTCTGGCCGCAGCTGGTATTCCGCACCTTCATCTGCGTCATGGCCGCCGGACTGTTCGGCTTCGTGACCGCATCGCTCATGAACATGGGCGAGGCGCGCACGCGCCAGATGCGCAACTGTTCGCTCTGGACCATGCTCGGGCTGGGCGGCATGTTGGTCTCTGGCTGGTGGTATTATCATTCCCTGCCGCCGGAACAGGCCATGCTGGTCATGTTCCAGTCCGCCCGCGTGGGCAACTTCATGCACTGGTTCATGGCACTCACGCCCGTGGTTCTTGCGGGCGGCCTGCTGCTGGTGCTGAAGCTGCCGCGCAAGCCTGCGTTCGCCCTGTCGCTGGTGGTGCTGCTGCTCGGCCTCGGGCTGACCGGCTCCTTTGAATTCATGCGCGAGGCCGCGCGCAAGCCCTACCTGATCTTCAACCACACCTATTCCAATTCCCTGCTCAAGGCCGACATCCCGGCCATCAACGAACAGGGCATGCTGCAACGGGCCAAATGGGTGCCCGAAGAACTGCGCACCGAAATTGACGAAATGGACGACGACACCGTGTCCACAACCGGGCAATGGCTTTTCCAGCTGCAATGCGCCTCCTGCCACAGCCTGAACGGGCCGCTCAACGACATCCTGCCCCGCACGGCCCCATACACGACACAAGGCATGGACGCCTTCCTTTCGGGCATGGGGGTCATGAACCCCTACATGCCGCCCTTTGCGGGCACGGATTCGGAACGGGGCGCTCTGGCCGTCTACCTGACGCGCACCCTGCACGGCACAAAAACCGCACCGCCGCCCGAACCGCAGCCGCGCGAGCTGGAAATGCCGGGATTCGACCCGGACGAGGACAGCTACGTGCTGCTGGCCTGGGCGCGTCAGGGGTTGCGCTTTGTTTCGGACACGGGCGCATGGACCCTGCAACCGCCGGGCAGCACCCTGCGCGCCCAGCTTTTCCTGCGCGATTCCCTGCCCGAGGCGGCAGGCGAAAACCTGCAGGTACGTTTTGCCGTGGACGGCGACTATCCTGCCGAGGGGCTGAATGGGGTCATGACCCGCGTTGCTCCCGGCACATACGAGGCAAAGAACATCCCGGCCATGCCCTACCGCACGGACAAGAGCTATGACCAATATCCCACGTTCACCATCACGGCCATAGACACGGAATCCAACGAAACCGTGGCGCAGACAAAGGCCGTGCTGCCCGCCAGTACGCGCATGGGCTGCATGAACTGCCACGGCGCGCAATGGAAGGACGCGGTCAACGGCGCCGGCATTGCCGACAGTGTGGCCGCCAACGTGCTGGCCGTGCACGACCGGCGCTCGGGCACGGACCTGCAGGCCCGCGCCGCCAGCGGTACGGTGGTGGACTGCCGGTCCTGCCACACGGCCAAACAGGGACGCGGCAACCCCGAAACCCTGAACCTGTCCGCATCCATGCACGGATTCCATGCCCCGTACCTCTCGAACACGGGTTCGCAGGCCTGCGCAAACTGCCATCCGGACGACATGCAGCGCGATCCGCACAAGGACATGGACATCACCTGCGTCAACTGCCACGGCAACATGGAAAACCACTCCATTGCCCTGCTCAAGGCCGAACAGGCCGAGGGCAAGAACGTGGGCGAACGCATGGCACGCATCACGCCCCGGGACACGGCACTGGAAGACATCAATCCGCGACGGCCGTGGGAACAGGAACCGGACTGCCTGACCTGCCATGCGGACTTTGCCGCGCCCGATTCGGATACGGCCTTCAACCGCTGGACCCCGGACGCAGCAGCACTGTACGGCGAACGCTCCGGCGACATGGAAGCGGTCATGTGCGCGGCCTGCCACGGCAGCCCGCACGCCACCTATCCGGCGCTGGAGAACCCGGTCAATCCGCAGCTCGACAACATCCAGCCCATCCAGTACACGGGCGAACCCCAGACCATCGGGGCCAGCCAAACCTGCGCGGTCTGCCACACCGAATCCATGGAAGACGCGGCCCATCATCCGGGCATGGGATTGGAATAAAGAGAAAACAATTCGGGGAGGGACCTTTTGAAAAAGGTCCCTCCCCAAACCCCTCCCCCAAAACTTTTTGGCGAGCGGCCCGGTTTGCATCGCAAACCGGGCCGCTGGTTCGTTGTTGGGAATAAAAAACAATTCTTCTCAAATCACCCAACCTGTTCCGCATTCGCAGAATGCGGAACAAAAAAGGGTCAAGGGACGTGTCCCTTGCGGGTGCAGGGCAGCGCCCTGCCCCCCGGAGGGACAATGCGGCAACGCAGCTATCGGCCCATTGCCGCCGCAAAAGGGCCGGAGAAAGGGTGGAGAGCAAGACGCAAGAAACGCTCAGGACCGACGCGTATTCCTCGATACGCGAGGGATTAAGCTTTTCGCGGCAACGCAGCTATCGGCCCATTGCCGCCGCAAAGGGGCCGGAGAAAGGGTGGAGAGAAAGACGCAAGAAACGCTCAGGACCGACGCGTATTCCTCGATACGCGAGGGATTGAGCATTTCGCGGCAACGCAGCTATCGGCCCTTTCTCCGGCCCCGTCACCTGTCGAGCTTGAAGGAAGAGCCTGGCTTGATGAAAACATCCTGCTGCGGGAACGGGAACTCGATGCCGTTTTCGTGGAAGGCGTCCCAGATGTTCAGGAGCACTTCGCTTTGCACGTTGACCACGCCCTTGTCGGAATCGCGTATCCAGATGCGAACCTGCAGGTCCACGCTGGAATCGCCGAACCCCACCAGCCGGGCGGCCGGAGCCGGATTTTTGAGCACGCGGGAAACCGAGGCTGCGGCTTTTTCCATGAGCTGCATGGCAAGGCGCACGTCCGATTCATAGGCGATGCCCACGGGAATCTTGAGGCGCACGTTGCTGTCGCTGTAGGTCCAGTTGATGACCTGATTGGTGATCAGGTGCTCGTTGGGGATGAGATATTCCTTGCCGTCGCGGGTCAGCACCGAGGCATAGCGGGCCTGCAGGGACCGGATGGTGCCGTAGACCTCGCCGATTTCGATGGTGTCGCCCGGCTTGATGGAACGGTCCATCAACAGGATGATGCCGGACACGAGGTTGGAAAAAATCTTTTGCAGGCCAAAGCCGATGCCCACGCCCACGGCACCGCTGAGCACGGCAAGGCTGGTCAGATCGATGCCCATGGAGCTGACGGCCATGAGCAGGGCCGCCGCAAACAGGGAAAACCGCACGGCCTTGACCGAAAGCACCTGCAGGGACGGTGAAAGCCCGGCCCCGCGCATGCGTTGCTCGAAGAACCGCGAGGCAATGGACGCGGATTGCAGCAGCACCACGGCCAGCAGGATACCCTTGATCACCAGCAGCAGGGAAATACGCGAATCGCCCACACTCATGCTGACCGCGTCCAGCGAATTGATCAGGTCGTCGTAGAGTCCCACGATATGCAGGGCCGCGCCGGTCCAGATGACCGCGGAGAATACGCGCGCCCAGAAACGGTTGGGCATGAGTCCGGACAAGAGCCGCACGATGGCCCACGCCGTGGCCAGACGGTAGAACACGTTCAGCAGCACCACGGAACGGTCCAGCGAGACCATGCCCAACTCGCCGGTGCGGCACAAAAGCGCGAATATCAGCGGTCCGGTGAGGGCGCACAGGGGCCGCACCACCGCGTGCAGCAACTCGCTGCGCTTGCGGGCCTCCTCGGCCAGATGGTCGAAGCCGGGCCGGGCAATGCGGCAGACCAGCAGGGCCACGCTCAGCGCGGTCAGGGCAAAACCCGCCTCAATGGCGGCGTCCACGCTCAGAAGGTTGGCCGAAACCCAGTGCAGGATGGTGGCCAGCCAGCCGGAAACGCGGTCCATGTCGGCAAAAACGTCCATGTTCATCAGATATCAGGCGTACAGGGCCAGATCAAGGGCCACGGCAAAAAACAGCAGCACGGAGATGACGCCGTTGAGGGTGAAAAAGGCCAGATTCACACGGTTCATGTCATCTTCGGAAATGAGCCGGTGCTCCACCAGCAAAATGGCGGCAATGACCAGCGAGGCCACCATGTATACCGGGCCGAGGTTGGCGGCCCAGCCCGCAAGGATGAAAAAGATGCCGGTCACCAGATGCGAAAGCGTGGAAATGCCGAGCGCCGCCTTCATGCCCAGCCGCGCCGGAATGGAATGCAGGCCGCGTTCACGGTCGAACCTGCGGTCCTGACAGGCATAGAGCAGGTCGAACCCGGCCACCCAGAAAGTGACCCCGAAAAAGAGCAGGACCGCGGGCAGGGTCAGGACCGGCTCGATGCTCAGCCATCCGGCCACGGGCGCAAGGCCCAGCACAGAGCCGAGCACGAAATGGCACCATTTGGTGAACCGCTTGCAGACCGAATAGAACGCGGACCAGACCAGCGCCACCGGGGAAAGAAGCAGACACAGGGGGTTCATGAGCGCGCAGGCGCCCACGAAGATCGCGGCCATGGCCGCCAGAAAAACCATGGTGAATCCCCGGGACAGCTCGCCGGTCACCAGCGGCCGGTCCTGCGTGCGCGGGTTGTCGCGGTCGATGTCCAGATCCACGAGCCGGTTGAAGCCCATGGCAAAGGAGCGCACGGCGACCATGGCCACGGTCAGCACCAGCAGCGGCCACAATCCGGGCCAGCCGCGCGCGGCCAGGAATGCTCCGGCAAAGGCGAACGGCAAGGCAAAGACCGAATGCTCGATCTTGACCATGCGGCAGATGACGATCAGGCTCTTGAGCATGGACTATCCCTTCACCACTTCGAGTATGCGCGCAAAGACCTGCTCCTTGGTCATGGCGGAGCTGTCCACCAGCACGGCGTCGTCCGCAGGCTTCAGCGGTGCCACGGCCCGGTTGCGGTCCTGTTCGTCGCGCTTGGCGATGGAGGCCTCCAGCGCCTTGAGGTCCGCGGGCTTGCCCATACCATTGAGTTGATCATAACGGCGCTTGGCACGCACCTTCACGTCCGCGTCCAGAAAAAACTTGTGCGGCGCGTCCGGAAAAACCACCGTACCCATGTCGCGGCCCTCGGCCACCAGCGAAAAACGCTGGCCGAGATTCTGCTGCGCGCTTTTCAAAAACCCGCGCACCGGCAGCATGGTGGCCACGTTGGAGGCCCACATGCCCACTTCCTCGGTGCGGATCTCGTCGCCCACCAGATTGCGGTTCAGCCGCAGGCGCGTTTCCGCGCCGGAACCTTCCAGAGAAAATTCGATCCAGCCCAGTTCCTCTTCAAGCCGTCCCGGCTCCCAATGCTGCACACCGTCCCCCAGCCGCCAGGCCACGGCCCGGAACATGGCCCCGGTGTCCAGATAGGCGATTCCCAATTCCGCGGCCAGCAGCCGGGCCATGGTGCTCTTGCCCACGCCGGCCGGACCGTCGATGGTCACGATCATGGTATCACTCATTGTTCAACACCTCGGCCATGGCCTGTATGAAGGCCTTGTTTTCCGATTCCGTGCCCACGTTGACCCGGATGGAGCGCCCCAGCCCGAAACTGGCCAGCGGTCGCACGATCACGCCCTTTTTCAGAAGCTCCTTGAACAGCTTCTGCGCCGGGGCCGGAGGCGTGAACATGAGGAAGTTGGCCTGGCTCGGCACCACCTCGCACCCGAGCTTTTCCAGCTCGTCGCGCAGGTAGTCGCGTCCGCGCATGACCGCGTCCAGCGTGGCGTGATAGAATTCCTCGTCGTTCAGGGCGGCGATGCCCGCCTCCTCGGCCAGCAGATTCACGGTAAAGGGAAGCCGCGCCCGTTTGAGGTAATCGGCGATACTTGCGGGCATGACCCCGTAGCCCAGCCGCATGCCGGCCAGCCCGTAGGCCTTGGAAAAGGTACGCAGCACCACGAGGTTGCTGAATTTGTCATAGGCCTGCATGGGCGTGTAGGACTCGGGCGGCCACACGAAGTCGATGTAGGCCTCGTCCACCACCAGCAGACAGTTCTCCGGCAGCACGCCCGCAAGCACGGAAAGATCCTCCACGGACGCGGCCAGCCCCGTGGGGTTGTCCGGGCTGGTCACGAAAACCATGGCGGTCTTCTCGTCCACGGCCTCGGCCAGCGCGTCCAGCGGCAGGGCCAGGTCGTCGCCGCGCGGCACTTCGCGGTATTCCACGCCGCACAGCCGCGCCGTGAGCTTGTACATGCTGAAGCTGTTCGAGTAGCACAAGATATTATCCATGCCCGGGCGGCACTTCATGCGGATGAGCATGTCGATGATCTCGTCCGAACCGTTGCCCACCACGATGTGACTTTCGTCCACGCCCAGATGGCGGCTCAATTCGGCGACGAGCCTCGGGCTGTGGTTCTGGGGATAACGGAATACGGACGCGGCGTGGCGCTCGATGACCTTCTGCACCACGGGGGAAGCCCCCAGCGGATTCTCGTTGCTGGCCAGCTTGATGACCTGGTCCAGCCCGTATCGCTCCTTGATCTGCTCTATGGTCAGTCCGGGGGTGTAAGATTCGAAATCCATGACCTCCGGGCGCATGGTGAATTCACGCATGATTTCCTCGAACGGCTAAAAAGTGCAATGGACATAAAAAAGAACGGCCGGAACCGTTCTTCAGGCTGTCGGCAAAGGCCCGATCGCTTCGTTGCCGCAATAGTATCGACCCCTCGCGTACAGGGAGTACGCATCGGTTCCGATCCATTTTTGCGCCTTGCCCTCGAACCTTTTCAACAGCCTGCCGGATTGAGATTGGTATCAATCAAAAGAACGGCCGGAGCCGTTCTTGTATAGTCTTTGTCCTCGGGCGTAAAGCCGGGGATTACTTGGGACGCACGGTCAGCACCGGGCAATGCGCGCCCTTGACCACCTTTTCGGCCACGGAACCGAAGAGGATGCGGTCGATGCCGCGCCTGCCATGGGTTCCCATGACGATAAGGTCCGCCTTTTCATTGGTAGCCATGTCCAACACTTCTTCGGCCGGGTAGCCCGTGACCACCACGCCCGAGGCGTTCAGGTCCTTGAAATTCTCGGCCACAAACGCGTTCATGGTCGTGTCTGCTCCGGAGACGATCTCGCCCACGAAACTTTCGATGGAACTGGGCGGAACATGAAAGCCCACGTACTGGCTCAGCGACGGTGCAACATACACGCATATTACGGTTGCTCCGGTGCATTCGGCCATGGTCTTGGCGTAGTCCGCCACATGGGGGCTGTATTCGGAAAAATCGATCGCGCAAAGAATCTTCTTGATATCGGCCATGAGTAACCTCCTTGTACATTTCGTTACGTTCATCCTCGAAAACCCGCTGCAAACGGATTCCCTCACTTGCAGTGTACCCAAAGCCGACAATCGTAGACAAGGGTTTTCTGATGTTTTATCGTCAGCATGGAAAAAACAGGGACCAAACCCTGCATGCGGAAAATGTTTCCGCATGGAAAAAGGAACTAATGTTCATAATATCGGCAGGTTGTTGGTCTTCGGAATTTTGGCAAACTCTTTGCAAAGTTTCGAGCAAACCACAGGATGAGGAGTTGCTTATGGAAATTCGTCCTGACCAGATCGAGGGCGTTCGCCAGAACGAACAGCAATCGGCGAAAAGGACCAAGCAGCCTCAGCAGGCTTTCGGAGACCTGCTCGATGAAGAGGTGACAAAGGCATCCGGGCAGACACAGTCCGGGACCGCCATTGCGCCGCCCATTGCCAACCCGCTGCTGCAGACGCAGGCCGTGAGCCAGGTCGGCGCAGTGGAAAGCACAACGGAATCCGCCGTCAACCAGATGGACGGGCTGTTGGACAAGTGGGATGAATATGCCGGCCAGCTCGGTTCGTCCGACCTCAAGCAGGCATACGGTTCGCTGGAAAGCATTGCCGACGGCGTGAACCGCATCAGGGAAGAGAATCCGAACATGGCCGAGTCCAATCCCGGCCTGAATCAGGTCGTCAACGAACTGGACGCCATGGCCACGACCGAGCGTTTCAAGTTCAACCGCGGCGACTACGTCTAGCCAGCTGAAAGCAGTCCGGCCCGGATCGCGCATGCGGTCCGGGCTGCCCTCGCTTCGCCGTCAATAGCGGCACACAAGCCGTTTCAATCCGTCGCCATCCATGGCGGCCACGATCTTTTCCGCCAAAGCCGCGCCACGCTTTTCCCGCAGGGGCAGATGCTCGCGCGAAACCGCGCCCCCCTTGCCCGAAGCGTATTCCTCGGCCACCAGCCGGGCCACGCCGCGAGTAAACGAGGCCCACTGCACCACAAGGGCCGCGTCCACAAGGCAATGCACGAGCCAGCGGCCGAATCCGCGTCCCATATGCGCCAGCGCCACCTGCCGCACGGTTTCCGCAGTTACGCTCACATCGTCCTGCCCGCTGCCCTGCTGATCTCCTTCAATGACCACGGCCGTGCGCGTGGCCTGCATCATCACACAGGGGAACACGGCCAGCAGTCCAATGCTCGCGCCCAGCCACAGCAGCACGGACCAGCTCCAGAAACCGAGCAGAACCATGGTCAGGGCAGTCAGCCCCGCGCCCCACACAAGACTCCAGAACAAATTCAGCCACAGGTTCGGCTCGGTCCACAGGGCCGGGTCCAGCTCATAAAGCGGGTCGTCCCCTTCCAGTTCGTCCTGCAAAATCCTGTCGTAAAAAAGCACCCGGGACGGGCCAAAAGAAAATCGCGCGATGCCGAAGCGCTCCGCGTACCACTGGTGCACGGCCTCCAGCAGGGCGGCGCGTTCAAAGTCTTCCATGCGCCTGTCCGCCCTTTCCTGCCTCTACGTTCACCAACGGCGTGTACGTTGGCCCGTCCTGCCCCAGATCGCTCTGCCAGAGCACGAAACCGTCCACGGTGAACGGCTCCCAATCGTCCGTGTGCACCATGGCCCGCAAGGCCTCCCAGTCGTCGCCCTCGTCGCGGCGCACGCGGCCCACGGTCACGTGCGGGGTCAGCCTGCCGCCGGGCAGGGCAAACCCCAGCGGTTCCAACGCAGTGCTCACGGCCCGCCCCAGCACGCCGAATTCGCGCCGCCCGCAGGACATGCCCAGCCAGAACGTGCGCAGATTCCTGCGACTGACGAAAAAACCGGGGTCCCCGGCGCACAGGGTGAACGGTTCAAAGGCCACGGATTCGAGCGCGGCCCGCACCGCGTCCACGTGCGCGGACTCCACGTTGCCCAGAAAGCGCACGGTCAGGTGCGCGATCTCCGGGCGCACCCATGTGACCCGCGAGCGCAGATTCGGGCGCAGGCGCTCCTGCAGCCGGGCCATGCGGCCCTGCCACGTTTCGGGAACGGGCACACCCACGAACAACCGGACGGATTCATCTCCCATAATCACTCCCTGCCAAGCAAAAAGATTCCATACGAGGCCAGCAGATTGGGCATGAAGGTGACCACCTTGCCCCTGTCCTCGTGGTGATGGTTGCCGATGGCCACTTCGCGCAGCACCGGTACGCCGAGGTCACGACAAAAACGCTTGAAATCCGCAATGGGGATGACGCGGATATTGGGGGTGTTGTGCCATTCGTGGGGCAGCTCGCGCGAGACCGGGGCGCACCCGCGCAGCAGAAACTGCACCCGGTGCTTCCAGTAGCTGAAATTGGGAAAGGACACGATGCAGCGCCTGCCCACGCGCAGCATCTCGCGGATCAGGGTCGAGGGGTCGATGACCTGCTGCAGGGTCTGGGAAAGCACTACATAGTCGAAGGCGAGGTCCGGATAGTCGCGCACTTCCTCGTAAATGTCGCCGTGGATCACGGAAAGGCCCTTGCCGATGGCCTGCCCGGCCTTGGCTTCATCCTGCTCGATGCCGGTACCGCGCACCTGTTTTTCCTGCGTCAGTTTTTCCAGCAGCACGCCCTGGCTGCATCCGAGGTCCAGCACGCGGGACCCCGGCTCTATCCACGAGGCGATGACCTGAAGATCAAAGCGCATGACCGTTGGCTCCCGCTGCTGTTGTTTTCCGGGCCCTTTCCTTTTCCAGCTCCCGTTCCATGCGCTCCAGAAAACCGCCCATGAGGGTGTCCAGCCGCTCATTGGGCAGCAGAAAGGCGTCGTGCCCCCACGGGGCTTCAATTTCGCAAAAGCTTACGTCCAGCCCGTTCTTTTTCATGGCCTGCACCATGGCCTTGGACTGGTAGGTGGGATACAGCCAGTCCGAGGTGAACGAGGTCACCAGATACCGGGCGCGGGCGCGGGCGAACGCGGCCACCAGCGAACCGTTGCCCCACTCCTTTTCAAGGTTGAAGTAGTCCGCGGCCTTGGTCAGATACAGAAAAGAATTGGCGTCAAAACGCTCAACGAACTTGTTGCCCTGATAGCGCAAATAGCTTTCCACCTGAAAATCCGCCTCGAAATTGAAGGACAGGTCGCAGCGGTCCTGCAGGCGGCGGTCGAACTTGTGGCGCATGGATTCGTCGGAAAGATAGGTGATGTGGCCGATCATGCGGGCCACGGCCAGCCCGTGTCCGGGCCGTGCGCCCTCGTAATAGTGGCCGCCGTTCCATTGCGGGTCGGCCATGATGGCCTGCCGGGCCACCTCGTTGAAGGCGATGGCCTGCGCCGAGTGCTTGGTGGTGGTGGCCAGCGGGATGGCCGAGAAAACGCGATCCGGGTAGCGCACGGACCATTCCAGCACCTGCATGCCGCCCACGGAACCGCCCACCGCGCACAAGAGCCGGTCCACGCCAAGGTGGTCCAGCAGCCGCCGCTGCACCCGCACCATGTCGCCGATGGTCAGCACCGGAAAATCCGAACCGAACGGCTTGCCGGTCTGCGGGTCGATGCTGGCCGGTCCGGTGGAGCCCATGCACCCGCCCAGCACGTTGGAACAGATCACGAAATAGCGGTCCGTATCCAGCGGCTTGCCCGGGCCGATCATGATGTCCCACCAGCCGGGCTTGGCGTCCTCGCCCGCGTAGTACCCGGCCGCATGGCTGTCGCCGGTCAGGGCGTGCAGGACGAGAATGGCGTTGGTCCCGTCCCGGTTCAGGGTTCCATAGGTTTCATAGGCCACGCTCACCGGCGCGAGCCGCAGGCCGCAGGCGACCTCCAGCCCCTGCTCCAAAACAAATTCCCGCCGCTCCACAAGGCCCACGGAGGCCCCGCGCGCATCGGCATGTACATATTCGCTCATGCCCCTGTTGATACGGCAGCCCGCAACAGCGGTCAACAACCGCCACCATGGCCATCGCAAACCCGACCCATCACGCAAGTGCCGCACAACCGTAACCGGGCCGCGATTCTGTTCACACGGGCCTGCATTAAACCCATTGCAGTCAAAAACCTTTGCCCAAAGAGGTATCGCCATGACCGAATCCCAGAAGATTGAACTCAGGACCCACCTGAACAACGAATTGGCTTCGCTGAACGGCACGTCCGAAACGGCCCTGGAAACGGAATACTCCATGGAATACACCGCAGACGACATCGACTACGCATCCCAGCTCACCCAGCGCAACCTCAACCTTGCCCTTGCCGAGCGCGCCTCCAGCAAGCTCTCGCAACTGGAAGTGGCGCTCAAGCGCATCGATTCCCCGGAATACGGCGAATGCGAAGCGTGCGGCGAACACATCGGCATGGCCCGGCTCAAGGCCAACCCCTCGACAACGCTGTGCGTGCGCTGCCAGGAGGAGCGGGACAACGGCTTCGGGGCGTGCGCGTGATGCTTCTGGATAACGAACTCACGGGCGGGAAGTGGCTTCGGGCGGACCTGCATGTCCACTCGAAACACTCCACCCGCCCCTCGCAATGGATCCTGCAAAAAATCGGCTGCCCGGAAAGCTTCACCGAACCGCTGGATATATACGACATCGCCCGCGCCAAGGGCATGGACCTCGTGACCATCTCCGACCACAACACCATCAACGGTGCGCTGGAGATAGCCCACCTGCCCGGGGCCTTCGTGAGCGAGGAAATAACCACCTATTTTCCGGACGACGGCTGCAAACTGCACGTACTGGCATGGGACATCACCGAACAGCAGCACGCTGACTTCCAGAAGCTGCGCGAAAACGTGTTCGATCTGGTGCCCTACCTCAATGAACAGGGCATCACCCACGCGCTGGCGCACCCGCTGTTTGCGGTCAACGACCGCCTGACGCTGGAGCATTTCGAGCAGGCACTGCTGATGTTCCGCATCCTCGAGGCCAACGGCACGCGCGACGCCCGCCAGAACGAAGCGCTGGCCGCCATCATCAAGAACCTGACACCGCACACCATCGAACAGCTGGCCGACAAGCACGACATTGCGCCGGTCGGCACCGAGCCGTGGAAAAAGATCATGGTGGGCGGTTCGGACGACCACAGCTCCCTGAACATCGCCCGCATCCACACCCGCTTTCAGGGCGAGGCCACGGTCATGAGCCTGCTGGACGCGCTGGACCATGGCCGCTGCACACCGGACGGCGCTCCGGCCACGCCCGCCACCATGGCCCACAACCTGTACGGTATCGCCTACCAATTCTACACCAGCCGCACCACCATGAGCCACGCGGCCCGCGAGCACATATGCATCCGCTTTGCGGACAACGCCCTGACCCCGGCCCGGCCCAAATCCTCCTCGAGCATCGTCAACCGCTTCATGAAACTCATCGGGCGCGGCAAGGCCGCCCTGCACTCCTCCATGGGCGACGACTCCGTGCGCGACGTGATCCTGCGCGAGGCCTCAAAAATCATCGCCTCGGACCCAAACCTGCACGCGCTGACGCAGGGTGAAAGCCACACCCCGGAACGCCTTGAAAAAGAACTTTCCCGTTTCATTTCCAAGGCCACCAACCGCGTGCTGGCCCAGTTTGCGGACCGCACCCTGACCAGCGTCATGGGCGCGAACATCTTCGACGTATTTCATTCCATCGGCTCGGCAAGCTCCCTGTACGCCCTGCTGGCACCCTACTTCGTGGGCTACGACCTCTTTTCCAGCGAACGCGAATTCTGCATGCGCTGCGCCGAACGGTTCAAGGTACGCATGGATTCCATGCCCAAAAAAGGCGACAAAAAAGGCCTGCGCATGGCCCATTTCACGGACACCTTCGACGAGGTCAACGGCGTGGCCAAGACCATCCGCCAGCAACTGGAGCTGGTGGGCCGCCACGACAAGACCATGGTGGCCATCACCTGCGGTTCCCGGTGCGACCTGCCCGGGCAAAAGGACTTCGAGCCGGTAGGCCGGTTCACGCTTTCCGAATACGAGGAAATCTCCCTGTGCTATCCGCCGTTTCTGGACATGCTCGAATACTGCTTCGAACAGGAATTCGACTGCATCCTCGCGGCCACGCCCGGCCCTGTCGGCCTTGCCGCGCTGGCCATTTCCAAGATCCTCAAGCTGCCGTTCCACGGCACATATCACACGGCATTTCCCCAATACGTGCGGGCATTCACCGAAGACACCGCCCTTGAAGACGGCTGCTGGCGCTACATGACGTGGTTCTACAACCAGATGCAGGTCATCTACGCACCAAGCGAGGCCACCAAGTTCGAGCTCACGGACCGGGGCATTGATCCCGGCAAGGTGGTCACCTATCCGCGCGGAGTGGACGTGGAGCGCTTCCACCCGTCCAAACGCAACGGCTTTTTCAATGAATTCAACGTCAGTCCCGGCAAGAAGCTGCTCTACGTGGGCCGCGTTTCCATGGAAAAGGGGCTGGACCATCTGACCGCGGCCTACAAGGTGCTCAGCCGCATGCGGCCCGAGGTCACCCTCGTGGTGGTGGGCGACGGTCCCTACCTCGAACAGATGAAAAAGGAACTGCGCGGCACCAAGGCCGTGTTCACGGGCGTGCTGGCCGGAGAACGGCTGGCCTCGGCATACGCCAGCGCGGACATGTTCGTGTTCCCCTCGGCAACGGACACCTTCGGCAACGTGGTGCTGGAGGCGCAGGCCTCGGGCCTGCCCTGCATTGTCACTGACGAGGGCGGACCGTGTGAAAACGTGGTTCAGGACGAGACCGGGCTGGTGGTTCCGGCCGCCAACCCGGACGCACTGGTGCGGGCCATGCTGCATCTGGTGGATTCCCCGGAGCGCATGTCATACATGAGCGCCCGGGCGCGCGCCGCCGTGGAATCGCGCACCTTTGACGCCACTTTTCTGAAAACGTGGGCGTTGTACAACGACCGCCTGCGCGGGGCCAAGGCTTCCTAGGGCGTTGTCTGTTGCGGCAGTCAGTGTGCTCCGGTTCCGGAGGCCGAAACCTTCAATGAAGGTGCTTCTACGGTGTTCTACTGCGCGTCAGCGCAACAACGAAATTGGTAAGCCTTTCAGTCTTTAGGTTGCGCTGACGCGCAGTAGTACAAAGGTATTTTACACCAATCAGTCGAGAACCATTTGAGGAAGGGAAGAAAGAGAGGGGGGCGTCCCCCCTCCCTCTCCTCCCTTGACTCGGCATCTCCTATGCCTCGCCCCTTGGGCGCTGTGCAAATGCACAGCGTCAAAATCTACTGTCCTGAAGATTTTTCCTGCGACCTACCCTCCTCTCCCTCCCCACGAACCAATCCCTGCGTCGGCCTCATGAAAGACCTCGCTGATTTTCTGAAATTTGCCTCACCGTCCTCGTGCATACGTTATCGCACCGAGCCATACGATGGCTCGATTTCAGTCGACACTCGGAATAGAAGGAAAAATTCCGTCGGAATTGTGTGGTGACCAAATGTGTCCGTCCGACCAATTAACTCGACGCTTGTTCGTTGGTTGATTGGTTGCTTTCCCCCTTGCCCCGCTCAAGCGAGCGAGGAATGGCTCAATGTTACAGGCTGTTGAGAAAGGTTTGAGTGCAAGGCAAAAAAAAAGGCCCGGAACCTGCATGGTTCCGGGCCTCGTAATTGGCGTTATTTCTATCATACACGGGTCACAAGGCCGTAGTTCTTCTTGCCCTTGCGAATCACCAACACCTCGCCGCCGATGAAGTCGGAATCGGCCAGATCCTGACCTTCGGCCGCGCGCTCGCCGTTGATGTACACGCCGCCCGCCTTGATGTCCTTGCGCGCCTGCCCCTTGGACTTGCACAGGTTCAGGTCCACGAGCGTCTGGGCCAGTTCGGGCAAATCCGCGCCCTTGCCGTAATTGAAGGCCGGGGCCGAATCCAGCGCCGAACGCAGGGTGGCCGGATCCACGGTCTTGAGGTCGCCCTTGCCGAACAGGGCTTCGGTGGCGGCCATGACCCGTTCCAGTTCGCGCTTGCCGTGGATCATTTCGGTGACCTCGGCGGCCAGCCGCTTCTGGGCCTCGCGCAGATGCGCGCGCTCTTCCACGGCCGTCTCCATTTCCGCGATTTCCTCTTGGGTCATGAAGGTGAAATACTTCATGAACTTGATCACGTCGCGGTCGTCGGTGTTGATCCAGAACTGGTAGAAGGCATAGGGCGAAGTAATTTCCGGATTCAGGAAAATGGCACCCTTTTCGCTCTTGCCGAACTTCTTGCCAGCAGCCGTGGTGATGAGCGGGAAGGTCAATGCAAATGCTTCTTCCGGGTCGCCCTCCACGGCGGTCTTGCGCCGCACAAGCTCACAGCCCGAAGTGATGTTGCCCCACTGGTCGCCGCCGCCGATCTGCAGCCGCGTGCCGCGATTCTTGAACAGATGGTAGAAATCGTAGCCCTGAAGGATCATGTAGCTGAATTCGGTGTAGGAAATGCCTACCTCGTCGCGGGCGATGCGGCCCTTGACCGATTCCTTCTGCAGCATCCAGTTCACGGTGTAGAACTTGCCCACGTCCCGCAGCAATTCGATGGCAGTCATGTCCTTGGTCCAGTCGTAGTTGTTGACCACGTCCGGACGCTCGCCCGTGACCCGCTCGAAAAATCGGCGCACCTGCGAAACGATCTTTGCAGTACGCTCGTCCAGTGCCTCGCGGGAGGAGAGGTCGCGTTCCTTGTCCTTGCCGCTGGGGTCGCCGATCATGCCGGTGGCCCCGCCCATGAGTACGATGGGGTTGTGGCCGGCCTTCTTCATGCGCGCCAGACAGAGCAGGGGAACAAGGTTGCCCACATGCAGGCTTTCGGCAGTGGGATCGAAGCCGCAATACATGCTGGCTCCGGAGGTGGCGAGATAATCGCGCACCTTGTCCTCGTCCGAAACCTGATTCACGAGCCCCCGCCACTGCAATTCGTCGAAAATATTCATATGCTCCTCTATGGTCGAAATCATCCTGTATGCATACTCCACGCGGTAATGGAACTTGCCGTCCCGGACGATTCATCTAAGTCAAAAATCGCGCCTTGTAAAACACCGGGACCGGACGCAATTCGATATTTTTGGGGCAATCCGGTCACGAATCTGCGGATAATGGGTCCGGGCGCCATGCCAAGGCAGGAATCGCGCGGCCCGCACATGCCCAGATCGGTCATGTAGGCCATGCCCTGCGGAAAAATGCGCGCATCGCCCGTTGGTACATGGGTATGGGTTCCGAGCATGGCCGAAACCCGACCGTCCGCCATCCACGCCAGCGCCAGTTTTTCGCTGGTGGCCTCGGCATGAAAATCCACAACGCGCAATCGCACATGATCCGGAATCTCCTCCAGAATGCGTTCCAGCGCGGCAAACGGGCAGTCAATGGGTTCCATGAAGGTGCGGCCCTGCAGATTGATCACGGCCAGCGGAGCCAGCCCTTGAAACTCGAACACGGCCCAGCCGCGTCCGGGCGATCCGTGGGGATAGTTGGCAGGACGCAACAGGTTACCGCCTTCCAGCACGGGAATGATATCGCGAAATTTCCAGATGTGATTGCCCGAGGTCATGGCGTCCACCCCCGCGCCGAACAGCTCGCGGCTGGACTTGGCCGAAAGCCCGAGTCCGCCCGAGGCGTTTTCGCCGTTGGCCAGCACGAGGTCGATGTTCTCTTCTTCGCGCACCTGTGCCAGATGCCGTTTTACAGCGGTACGCCCGGTTCGCCCCATGATGTCGCCGAGAAACAGGATTCGCACAAACGCCCCCTTGCGCGCCCGAAAGACGCACAGCCTATGGTTCGGATTGATGTTGCGGTCAGATTCGCTGGAAAACCGTGGGGGCTACCTGCCGCAGCGGCAGGTCCATGCCCGAGAGGCTTTCGGAATGGCCGATGAACAGAAAACCGCCCATGGCCAGATGATTGCAGAATTTGCTGAACAGGACTTCCTGCGTGGGCCGGTCGAAATAGATGACCACGTTGCGGCAGAAAATGATATCCGGCGTGAAATCGAGCTTGAAATTATCCATGAAGTTCAACTGGCTGAACCGCACACGGGAACGGATGACCCTGTCCATCTTCATGAGCCGCTTGGCCGGATCCTTGCTTTTGAGCAGATATTTCCTGCGCATGCCCTGCGGAATCTCGTCCAGCTTGTCCATGGAATAGACCGCGCGCATGGCCTTTTGCAGAATATCTCGGGAAATGTCCGTGGCCTGAATGGTAAACCGAAACCCGGAGTGGCTTTCCGCAAACTCGGAAAGGACCATGGCCAGTGTATACGGCTCCTCGCCGCTGGAACAGCCTGCGCTCCAGATGCGGGCCTCGCGGCCGCTGCCCACGGTTCGCCACACCTCGGGAAGCACGATGTTGTTCAGGATGTCGTAATGCTTGGGCTCGCGAAAGAAATGCGTGGTATTGGTGGTGACCACGTCCACAAGGTGCTGGCGTTCGTTTTTCTGGCCTTCGGGGCTGAACACGTATTCGCAGTATTCCTCGTAGGAACTCAGACCCAGAGCGCGCAGACGCTTCTGAAACCGCGACTGCAGCAACACCTTCTTGCTGGGCGGCATCTTGATGCCGAACTCGGAATGAATGAGCGCGCTGAATTTCTGAAACTCGGCTTCGCCCATTTCGGCCTTGAACAAGGTCATATTCCTGGACATGGGGTCATTGTCTCCGCAATACGTTCCCGGGCTGCAGCTCCAATCAATCAGGCCGGCCCCCCGTACGGACTGTCCTGATGCACTATTCCGGCTGAACACACATATTGCCCCATGCCGAGAAGAAATTCAAAGATATTCTCATTCACAGGGCCTTATAATAATCCCTTGCACGAAAACCGGCCCGGTTCGAACGCATCGAGCCGGGCCGTGAGAGTACTCGTTGAAACCGTTGCTACTTGGCGTAGCTCACGGAGCGCTTTTCGCGGATGACCATGACCCGAATCTGGCCGGGGTAGGTCATGTTGTTCTCGATCTTCTTGGCGATGTCCTTGCAGAGCATGTAGGTGCTCTCGTCGTTGACCTTGTCCGCATCAACCATGACGCGGATTTCGCGGCCCGCCTGAATGGCATACGCCTTGGAAACACCGTTGAACCCGGTGGCCAGGCCTTCCAGCTCCTCAAGGCGCTTCACGTAGTTTTCCAGCAGTTCCTTGCGTGCTCCCGGGCGGGCGCCGGACAGGCTGTCCGCCGCCTGCACGAGGTTGGCAAGAATGCTCTGGGGCGGCACGTCCTCATGGTGCGCGGCAATGGCGTGCACGATGGCCTTGTGCTCGCCGTGCTTCTTGGCCAGGTCCGCGCCGATGACCGCATGCGGCCCTTCGATTTCGTGGTCCACGGCCTTGCCGATGTCGTGCAGCAGCCCCGCACGCTTGGCTTCCTTTTCGTCCAGCCCAAGCTCCGCGGCCATGACGCCACAGAGGAAAGCCACTTCCATGCTATGCTGCAGCACGTTCTGGGAAAAACTGGTGCGGTAGTGCAACTGGCCCAGCAGCTTGACGATATCCGGATGAATGCCGTGAACGCCCACGTCGAAGGTGGCCTGTTCGCCGGTCTCGCGCAGCTTCACGTCCATTTCCTGCTCCACCTTGCGCACGATGTCCTCGATGCGGGCCGGGTGGATGCGGCCATCGTGAATGAGCCGTTCCAGAGCCTGCTTGGCCACTTCGCGGCGCAAGGGACTGAACGCGGACAGCACAACGGTTTCCGGGGTATCGTCGATGATCAGGTCCACGCCGGTGGCCGCTTCCAGCGCGCGGATGTTGCGGCCCTCGCGGCCAATGATGCGGCCCTTCATGTCTTCGGAAGGCAGGGTCACGGCCGTGACGGTCTGCTCGGAGGCGTAATCGCCTGCGTAGCGCTGCAGGGCGAGGGAAAGCACTTCCTTGGCCTTCTTGGACGCGGATTCCTTGGCCTCCATCTCGATATTGCGGACCATGTTGGCCGCTTCGTGGCGGGTACGCGATTCGATCTCGTGCATCAGATTTTCACGGGCTTCCTCAACGGTCAGACCGGAAATTTCCTGCAACTTGCGCTCGTGCTCGTCCGCCTTGTGCTCAAGCTCTTCCTCAAATTCCTCAAGCCGCTTTTCCTGCTTGATGAGTCGTTTTTCCAACTCAACCACGCGGGATTCCTTGTCCGCGACCTTTTCCAACTTGCCTTCAAGGCGTTCTTCCTTGCTCTGCAGCCTGTTTTCCTGACGCTTGAGTGCGCTCTCCTGCGCCTTGATCTCCTGCTCAAGCTCTTTTTTCTGGGCAAATATCTCGTCCTGCGCCTGAACGCGGACTTCCTTCTTGAAGGCCTCGGCCTCCTTGCGGGCTTCGGTAACGATACGCTCGGCAAGATCCTGGGAATCCCCTATCTGCTTCGCTGATATATATTTTTGCAAAAAGAACCCGGCTGCGAGTCCTACTCCCGTACTGCCGCCGATAACTGCGATTTCCGCCAGCATTGGTTGCTCCTTTAATGTATGTTGACAGGCTATCAGGCGGCCTGTTCACGCCCCTCTGTTTTTGCCGGAAAGAGCGCAGCACAAAGCGCCCTTGCGGCAGGAGCAAGAGGCGGAAGATGCGGATATGCAGTCCTATGGATACGGGAAGAAAGCGGTTTCGTGCCGTTGTTCGACCTTTCGGCCATGTCCCCGCACCGCTCCCCGGCCGGTGCGTGGCCTTGTATGATATCCCCGGGAGAACCGTGTTGCCGTCAGTTTTGAACCTGGTATGTCCAGGTGGGCCGGACTCGCGCCCCTTCAGGCTTCCCGGTCAGTGCCGGGCATGCTCACCAGTGCGCTGGAGTCGTAGCCCTTTCAAGAGGTATTGGCTCAATAACCTCACAGGTCAATCACATGCTCCCCAGGGTTTTCTGCCGCTCCCCATTGCGGCCCCATCCTATCATCGGCGGCGGCCTACGGGGTTTTCTCCAAGATCTCTCCGATCTTCTCCTCCAGGCGGTCAAGCTCGGCCACATTGACCAGATAGTCATCGGCCAGACTCAACGCCAGAAACGTCAGCAACTTCTCCTTGCTCAAGTCACCTGCGTTTTTGCTCAAAATCTCATATCGTTCTTCAAGAAGACCCCGCGCAGCCTCAACTCGTTCGGGCGTGGCGTCCGTCTTGAAGGAAATATCAAGTCCCATGATCGACAGGCTGTAGCGCGACATCGTGACTTCCCGCTATTCAAGCTCGCCCTCTATGCGAGCCAAAAGGGCCTCTATGCGCTGGGTGGCGTCCCCTTTGGTACTGCGTTCCTGCTCCAGCGTTTCGGTCAGCCGCCGGTTTTCCTCTTTCAGCTCCTGAATCTTCTGCACAAGAGCTTCGAATCTGCTTTCAAGCCTGTCTACCATGTCCATGGTTAAAACCTAATCCTTATGTTTCACGAAATCAAGACTTCTTCATGCGTCGTTTCAGATTGAGCTGCTTGGCGCGCCCAATGGCCGTGCCTTCGTCGGGAACGTCCTTGGTGATGGTGGACCCGGCGCCCACAAGCGCATCGCGTCCCACGGTCACCGGAGCCACCAGCGCGGTATTGCTGCCGATGAAGGCTCCTTCGCCGATGGTGGTGATGAACTTGTTCTTGCCATCGTAGTTGCAGGTAATGGTGCCAGCGCCGATGTTGCTGCCCGCGCCCACCACAGCATCGCCCAGATAGGTCAGGTGGCTGGCCTTGGCTCCCTCGCCCAGTTCGGCCTTTTTCATCTCCACGAAGTTACCGACCTTGGCGCCCTTGCGCAACACGGCACCGGGCCGCAGCCGCGCATACGGACCCACAACGCAATCAGGACCCACCTCGGCCTGTTCCACATGGCAGAACTGGCGCACCACGCACCCGGGGGCAAACGAGGAATCCGTGATCCACGTATACGAATTGAGCACGCTTCCGGCGCGCACAACGCTTTCGCCATAAATTTCTACGTGCCCGAACAGTTCCGCGCCCGGCTCAACGGTCACGCGCGGGCCGATGATCACGGTATCGGGATTGTGGATCATCACGCCCTCGTCAATGAGCCCGTCCACAATGCGACGGCGAAGGGTCTTTTCCGCATCAATGAGCTCGCGCGGGCTGTTGATGCCCATGAGGTTCACATCCGCGCCGCAGGTCACGCCTTCCACGGTCATGCCCTGTTCCACGGCCATGGCCACAAGGTCCGTAATATAATACTCGCCCGAGTTGTTTTCCGCGCGCAGGCCGTCCAGCAGTTGCCCCACCGAGTCCATGCGCAACAGGTACACGCCTGCGTTGACCTCGCCGGTAACCGGGCCGTGGGTGGCGTGGTCATAGTCCTTGGCCTCCACAATGGCGAGAATTCGTCCGGAATCGTCGCGCACCACGCGGCCGAACGATGCCGGGTCCTGCGGGGTGATGGTCATGAAGGCCACGTCCGCGCGTCCGGCCTGTGCCGCAAGACGCTCCACGGCCTCGGTGGTGGCCAGGGGCGTGTCGCCGTTGATCACGAGGCAATATCCGGCTCCGGTCTTTTGCACGCTTTCCCAGGCCTCCTGCAGGGCATGCCCGGTGCCGAGCTGTTCCTTTTGAAGCACGAAATTCGAGGCCCGTTCCGGAAACGCGGATTCCACCTGTTCCGCGCCAAATCCCACCACCGTAAAAATTCGCTCGCCAAAAGCGGGCTCCAGCGCCCGGTACACATATTCGAGCATGGGTTCGCCCAGCAGGGTTTGCAAAACCTTGGGGCGGTTGGAGTGCATCCGCGTGCCCTTGCCCGCGGCCAGAATGAGTGCGGTAACCGTGTCGGCCATCATCGCTCCGAATGGTTTCATGGTCTGTATGTAACGCCCCGAAGGGCTTTTCGTATCAATCGCAAACAAGCAGATACCCTCATTTTACAAAAAGGACAATCGCCGCGCCTGTGGTTTGTGGAAGATCAAAAGCAAACAGGAGTCCCCGCCTACGGCGGGATTGGATGTGTGATTTCGCCTCCGGCGCGCAAGGGTCACGGACCCTTCAGGCTGCCGACAAAGGCCCGATTGCAGCGTTGATGCAAAAAGAGCAAACCCTCGCGTATCTGAAGTACGCGTCGGTCTTGCTCTTTTCTTTCGCCTTGCACTCAAACCTTTTTCAACAGCCTGCCAGATTGAGGGTATCAATAAAAAAGTCCCCCCCCGCAACGAACCAGCCCGAATCCGTGCAAAGCGCGATTTCGGGCTCGCCAAAAAGTTTTGGAGGTTCTCAGGAACCTTTTTCAAAAGGTTCCTGAGCCGCCGGAGGCAGCTGCCTTTCCAAAAGAAAACCCCGGCAGACCAGAAGGTCCGCCGGGGCTTTGATAGTGTTGTTTCGGCTCGGCCGGTCGCTAGCAGGTGCCTGCGTCCTTGCCGGCACGATTGCAGCTGATGCGTGCAACAGAACGCTTCAGTGCAGCCTGATGCCGGGCATGCTCGAGCTTTTCCTTGGCCTGCTGGGCACGTTGCTCGGCCCGCTGCTGGGCCTTCTGAGCACGGTCGACGTCGATTTCGTGTGCCATTTCAGCGACCTCCGCAAGGACGGTGCACTTGTTGTGGCTCACTTCGGCGAAGCCGCCGGCAACAAAGACGTAATACGTCTTGCCGCCCAGCTTGTAGTGGAGATTGCCGATTCCCAGAGCGGAAAGGAAGGGAACGTGATTCGGCAGAATGCCGAATTCGCCGAGCGCACCGGGTGCGCCCACGTATTCCACGTCCTCGGAAAGAACCTTCCGGTCGGGGGTGACAATCTCAAGAGTAACCATACTAGCCATGGGGTATCTCCCTACTGCTTGGCCTTTTCAAGGGCTTCTTCGATGCCGCCGCACATGTAGAATGCCTGTTCGGGCAGCTCGTCGTACTTGCCGTCCAGGATGTCGCGGAAGGCCTTGATGGTGTCTTCCAGCTTCACGTACTTGCCTGCAACGCCGGTGAACACTTCAGCGACGTGGAAGGGCTGGGACAGGAAGCGCTGGATGCGACGGGCGCGGGCAACGGTGAGCTTGTCTTCGTCGGACAGCTCGTCCATACCCAGAATCGCGATGATGTCCTGAAGGTCCTTGTACTTCTGCAGAACCTGCTGCACTTCGCGAGCGGTGTAGTAATGCTCTTCACCGAGGACGTGCGGGTCCAGGATGCGGGAAGTGGAGTCCAGCGGGTCAACCGCAGGGTAGATGCCGAGCTCTGCGATCTGACGGGACAGAACGAGCGTACCGTCAAGGTGCGAGAAGGTGGTTGCCGGGGCCGGGTCAGTGAGGTCGTCCGCAGGGACGTACACAGCCTGGACCGAGGTGATGGAACCCTTCTGCGTGGAGGTAATGCGCTCCTGCAGGCCACCGAGGTCGGTGCCGAGAGTGGGCTGGTAACCAACCGCGGAAGGCATGCGGCCCAGAAGTGCGGACACCTCGGAACCTGCCTGGGTGAAACGGAAGATGTTGTCAACGAAGAGCAACACGTCCTGGCCTTCTTCGTCACGGAAGTATTCCGCGCAGGTCAGTGCGGTCAGTGCGACGCGGGCACGTGCTCCCGGAGGCTCGTTCATCTGGCCGTAGACCAGTGCGGCTTTCTCCAGAACGCCGGCGTCTTTCATTTCGTGGTAGAGGTCGTTACCTTCACGGGTACGCTCGCCAACACCTGCGAACACGGAGATACCGCCGTGCTGCTTTGCGATGTTGTTGATCATTTCCATGAGGATAACGGTCTTGCCGACACCTGCGCCGCCGAACAGGCCCATCTTGCCGCCCTTGGGGAACGGGATGAGCAGGTCAACGACCTTGATGCCGGTCTCAAGCAGTTCCACGTTGGTGTTCTGCTCGGTGAACGAGGGCGCGGGGCGGTGAATGGGCAGGCTCTTGTCAGCCTTGATCTCGCCCAGTTCGTCCACGGGGCGGCCCACAACGTTCATGATGCGGCCCAGCGAACCGGCGCCGACCGGAACAGAGATGGGAGCACCAGTAGCGTTTGCCTCCATGCCGCGGACCAGACCTTCGGTGGCGTCCATGGCGATGGTGCGAACAACGTTGTTACCGAGGTGCTGCGCAACTTCGCAGATCAGATCCGGAGCATCTTCGTTGTTCGGGTTGTTGATCTGAAGCGCCGAAAGAATATTCGGCAGGTTGCCATCGGGAAATTCGACGTCGACAACGGCGCCGATAACCTGGACAATTTTACCTACGTTAGACATAGCTCTAAAGCCCCCTTTTATCCGTTCAGCGCTTCTGCGCCGCCGACAATGTCCATGAGATCCGCGGTAATCGCGGCCTGCCTTGTTTTGTTGAAGAGCAGGGTAAGCTGCTCACTCATTTCATCGCACGCCTTGGTGGCGTTATCCATGGCACTCATGCGCGCGGCATGTTCGGAACAGCTCGTGTCGAGCAGTCCGCGGTATACCTGGACCTTGATGAAGCGAGGCAGGAGTTCAGCCAAAAGGCCTTCGACCGAAGGTTCATAGATGTAATCGCCAGATCCGCCGCTTTCGCCCTCGACCGCCTCTTCTTCCGAAGAAGACATGGGCAGTATCTGCTGGGCCACGGGAACCTGTCTGGCCATGCTCTGAAACTCGCCGAAAACAAGATGCACTTCGTCGATATCACCGGCCATGTAGTCGCGGATGAACTCGTCACCCACGCTGGCGGCCAGCGTGAAATCGAAATGGCTCATGGCGTCGCGTTCTTCGCGCTGGACCGTGAAGTCCCTCTTGCGGAAGAAATCGCAAGCCCGTTTGCCCACGCAGTACAGTTTGACGGCCTTGCCTTCGGCGGCCTTGGACTGTGCAAGCTTGTTGGCCTTGGTGATGATGTTGGTATTAAACGCACCGCAGAGGCCGCGATCGGAAGAGACGACAAGGATGCCGACACTCTTGATTTCTTCGCGGACTTCCAGGAGCGGATGGACCGATTCGTCAGCGCCGGACGCCAGATCCGCAAGCATATCGTAGAACTTCTGCGCGTAGGGCCGGAAACGCTCAATGCGTTCCTGGGCCTTGCGCAGCTTCGCCGAGGCCACCATGTTCATGGCCTTGGTGATCTGCCTGGTTTTCTTGACGCCAGCGATTTTATTCTGGACGTCGCGTAACGATGCCATTCACGAACTCCTTGATTTAGGCGCTGAAGCCTTTCTTGAACTCTTCAATGGCAGCCTTGAGACGAGACTCGATGTCGTCGTCCAGGGCCTTCTTTTCCGCGATATCGTTCAGGATATCAGACTTGGAGTTGCGCATGAAGTCGAGGAATTCGGCCTCGAACTTCTGGATGGCTTCCACCGGCACGTCGTCCATGAAACCGCGACCGCCTGCGTACAGGGAAGCGACCTGTTCCTGAACCAACAGCGGCTGGTACTGGGGCTGCTTGAGCAGTTCCACCATGCGGGCGCCGCGAGCAAGCTTGGCCTGGGTCGCCTTGTCCAGATCGGAGCCGAACTGGGCGAATGCGGCCAGTTCGCGATACTGGGCGAGGTCCAGACGCAGAGTACCGGCGACCTGCTTCATGGCCTTGATCTGCGCGGAACCACCAACGCGGGAGACGGACAGACCGACGTTGATGGCCGGGCGAACGCCTGCGTTGAACAGGTTGGGTTCGAGGTAGATCTGACCGTCGGTAATGGAGATAACGTTGGTCGGAATGTATGCGGACACGTCACCGGCCTGGGTTTCAATGACCGGAAGAGCGGTCATGGAACCTGCGCCGTACTTGTCGTCCATCTTTGCGGCGCGTTCCAGCAACCTGGAGTGCAGGTAGAAAACGTCGCCGGGGAATGCTTCACGTCCCGGGGGGCGGCGAAGCAGCAGGGACATCTGGCGATATGCCGTGGCCTGCTTGGAAAGGTCATCATAAACGATGAGGGCGTGCTTGCCGTTGTTGCGGTAATGTTCCGCCATGGTGCAACCGGAGTATGCGCCGATGAACTGCAGCGGTGCGGGCTCGGAAGCGGTGGCGGAGATGATGGTGGTGTATTCCATGGCGCCGTGCTTCTTCAGGATGTCGGCAACCAGGGCGACCTGCGCCTTCTTCTGGCCGATAGCCACGTAGAAGCAGTGCACGTCGGTATTTTTCTGGGCGAGAATGGCGTCGATGCCGATGGCGGTCTTGCCGACCTGACGGTCACCGATGATCAGTTCGCGCTGTCCGCGGCCAACCGGAACCATGGCGTCAACGGCCTTGAGGCCGGTGTTGCAGGGCTCGTGGACCGACTTACGGGGAATGATGCCGGGGGCCTTCATTTCCACGGGACGGGTTTCCTTGGAATCGACGGGTCCGAGACCGTCGATGGGCTCACCCAGGGGGTTGAGCACGCGGCCCATGACGGCGTCGCCGACCGGCACGGAGAAGATCTGGCCGGTACGCTTGACCGGGTCGCCTTCCTTGATGCCGGTGTCTTCGCCGAGCAGCGCCACACCAACGTTGTCTTCTTCAAGGTTCAGAACCATGCCCTTGAGGCCGCCGGGGAACTCGAGCAGCTCCATGGCCATGACATTTTCGACACCGTGAACGCGGGCGATACCGTCACCGACGTACAGAACGGTACCGGTCTCGCTCATTTCTACGCGAGACTCGTAATTCTGAATTTGATCCTCAATGATCTTGCTGATTTCTTCCGCTTTGATCTGCATGGCCCTACTCACCCCTTTTGATATTGTCTTTCAAAATCTGCAACTGAGCTCTCAGGCTGGCATCCAGGACCTTGTCCCCGATCTTGAGGACTACGCCGCCAAGAATCTCAGCATCATCGGCAAACTCCAACTCCAGTTTCTTACCAGTCTGGCCTTCAAGCCGCTTGAGGACGTCGGCCTGCCGGGCCGCATCCATGGGCTTGACAGTAACCAGCCTGCCGGAGATGACGCCCGAAGCTTCGTCGAGCATCGCCTTATAGTCAGCCGCAATGGCCGGAACTTCCTCGAGCCTGCCCTTGTCTGCGAGCAGGTTGCAGAAGTTGGCGACCATGGGCTTGACGGACAATTTTTCCAGCATCTGCTTGAGCACAGCCTTCTTCTCGTCCGCGGAAAACAGCGGATTCCGGAAGAAGCGCATGGCATCAGGCGCGCCCTGCAGGGACCCAGCCAGCTCCATCATTTCTTTGCCGTACGCCTCTGTCTCACCTTGGCTGCCCCCGACGGAGTACAGCGCCTTGGCATAGCGGCGTGCAACTACGTTCCCGGTCAATTGAGCACCACCTTGGTTAAATATTCATCCACGAGCTTGTCGTGATCAGCGTCCGACAGCTTCTCCTGAACGATTTTTTCCGCGGCCTGCACAACCATCTCGGCAACCTCGGCGCGGATGGATTCCACTGCGCCCAGCGCTTCGTTCGCTGCGGTCTTCTTGGCCTGTTCGCGGATCAAATCGGCATCGCTGATGGCCTTTTCCTCAATGGCAACCTTGAGCGCTTCGCCCTGGCTCCTGGCTTCCTCGAGAATGGCCTTTTTTTCCTGCTCAAGGTTGGCGATGCTTTTCTCGACATCCCTGAGTTTCTTTTCAGCGTCGGCCTGACGAGTCTGCAGGTCGTCGAGATTTTGCTTGATTTCCTGCTGCCTGCCGGAAAGCAGATCCTTTATCTTGCTGCCGGCCAGCTTCCAGATAATGGCCACCACAACGATAAAGTTGACCACTCGCCAGAGGTAGTTCCACAGCTGGTCACTGCTCACCCCTCCCTCACTTGCGTGGGCCGCGGTTCCTGCCAGCATACAGACGGCAACCGCGAGAATCACATGCACCCGTTTCAAAACGAAACCCTCCTTAGAACGTCTGTTACGCCTGGCCAAGAATCTTGTCCGTGGCTTTGGCCGCAAAATTTTCGACATCCTTGCCCAGCTGGTCCATGGCCGACTTCACCTGCGCGTCGATTTCGGCGCGGGAAGCCTTGAGGGTCTCTGCCGCATCCGCACCGGCGGCGGAAAGCAGCTTGGTCTCCTCGGCCACGGCTTCGTCACGAAGCTGTGCACGAATCTCGTTACCGTCTTTTCTTGCCGCGGCGAGCTGCTCCTCATAATCCTTCAGCTTGCCCTCGGCGTCAGCGGTGAATTTCTCGATCGAGTCCATCTGTCCGGCCATGAGCTCCTTCCGCTTCCGGATCATTTCGCGGACCGGACCGAACAGAATGAGGTTCAGGACGATCAGCGTGATCAGGAAGTTCACGAACTGGATCAAAATGCCGATAGGATGAATGTCTATCATCGCGTCTGCCCCCAGAGAGGTTGTGAATTTTAGCGCAAAGTCACTGGCGTTTACCCAATTTACGAGCCTGTGTCAAAGCCTTTTTCAGCTTCGACACAACGCCTGTTCCCCCGTTTTGCCCAAATATTCAAAGAGTTATTCAGAATCCTCCTCACTTTGTGAAACAGGATCCACTTTGCCCATGGCCAAGGAACCCTCCAAAACAGCACCCTCTTCCACCACCAGACTGGGGGTGTGGATGTTGCCCTGAAGATTGGCCGTCTTGTTCAGCACCACTTTTTCACCGGCAATCACATCACCCCGAATATTGCCGGAAAGAACGAGCTGACCGACCTTGATCTGCCCGTCCACAAAGGCTTCCTGCCCCACGACAAGGGTGCCGTCCGACATGATTTCGCCATTGAAATTGCCGTCGATGCGTACGGCTCCCTGAAAATGGAGCTTGCCGTTGTAGTTGGTTCCCGCCCCGAGAAAGGCGTTGATCTCGTCCCTGGCCATCGTGTCCCCTTTTGACGAGTTTGTGACGATTTTCCCAAATCCGGGCCGTTCAAAACTACTGTTTGAACAGGAACCGGCGCATGGAAACGTTGAGCACCAGACCTATGAGAAAAAAATTCACCAGCGTCGCGCTTCCCCCGTAACTGATGAACGGCAAAGGAATCCCGACAACCGGCATGAGTCCCAGCACCATACCCATATTGATCAGGATTTGCCAGAAGAAATAAAAGAATACGCCAGCGGCAAGGTAGCTGCCGAACATGTCCTTTGCATCGCGTGCAATGACCACCATCTGGTACAGAAAAACGCAAAACAGGGTCAAAAGAATCATTGTTCCCGCAAAACCCCACTCCTCGCCGAACACGGCCACGGCGAAGTCCGTGTGCTTTTCCGGCAGAAAACGGAGCTGGGATTGCGTGCCGGCCAAAAAGCCCTTGCCCCAGAAGCGACCCGAACCGATGGCGATTTCCGATTGGATGATGTGGTAGCCGGCACCAAGCGGGTCCTTGGTCGGATCCAGAAACGTCAGGATGCGCTGCTTCTGGTAGTCGTGCAAAAAGAACCACGACAGGGGCAGCATGGCGGGAATCGTTATGAGCAGGGTCTTGAACACGCGCGGGGTCATGCCGTGATACAGAATCATGCCGCCCAGTATCATGAGGATGGACAGGCCGGAGCCGAGGTCGGGCTGACGGATGACCATGCCCGCGGGAATGAGCCCCACGCCCACCACATAGGCCAGCCGGGTGAAGCCGAGGCTTTCGCGCTCCCGGGCCAGAATGCGCGCCCCGATGATCAGGATGCAGATCTTGGCCATCTCACTGGGCTGGAAATTCATGAAGCCCAGGTCCAGCCAGCGCCGTGCCCCGTAGATGGTCTTGCCCATGAAGAACACGGCCAGCAGCATGATGCAGGTCACCCAGAACAGGGGCCAGGCCATGGTGCGCAGGTGGCGGTAGTCGAACAGCATGACAAAGAGCATGCCGAACATGCCCATGAGCCCCCAGATGAGCTGTTTCTGGTAGTAGGGCGCCACGCTCATGCCGTCTTCCAGCCGGAAACCGCTGGCGGAATACAGGTTGAGCACCCCGCAGAAAAAAAGAATGCAGGTCAGGCCCAGCAGGGGCCAGTTGATGTAGATGAGCAGGCGTCTGTCAAAAGCCATGCTTTCCTCCGGGAAAAGCCTATTTCCGTTCCGGCCGTTTCAGGGTCACGCCGTTGAACAGGTACTCGATGACCGCCTTGACCACGGGACCGGCACCGGACCCGCCGTGCAGCCCGTGCTCCACCAGGGCGGCAATGGCGTATCGCCTGTCTCCCTTTTCCGCATAGGCGCACATCCATGCGTGGTCCCTGTACTTGTAAGGAATATCCTTGTCCTTGAGCTTCTTGAGTTCATCGGTAAGGCGCACAACCTGGGCCGTGCCGGTCTTGCCGCCCACGTCCACGCCCTTGGTGCGCAGCCTGCGCGCGGTGCCGTGCGCCCCGGCCACGGTGTTGTGCATGGCCTTCCTGATCATGGCCAACTGATCCTTGTTCAGGGGCACCCGGCCCAGCAGCTCCACCTTGTCGTCCTTGAGCAACTGGGGTTTGAGCAGCTTGCCGCCGTTGACCATGGCGGCCACGAACCGGGCCACCTGCAAAGGCGACACAAGGGTGAACCCCTGGCCGATGGCCATGTTCAGGTCGTCCCCGCCCTGCCAGCGTTCGCCGAAGCGGCGCCGCTTCCATTCCCGGGTGGCGATGTTGCCGCTTTTTTCGTGGGGCAGCCGGATCCCGGTCCTGACCCCGTAACCGCAGGCATTGGCAAAGGTGCTCATGCGGTCCACGCCGAGCTTCTTGCCCAGCTTGTAGAAATACACGTCGCAGGACTCCACCAGCGCACGCTCGAAATTGACCTTGCCGTGCCCGCCCCTGCGCCAGCAGCGGAACACGTGGCGGCCCAGCTTGAGGGCACCGTTGCAGAACACGGTTTCCCTCGGGTCCACCATATTATAGGAAAGGCCCGCCCCGGCCACACACAGCTTGAACACCGATCCGGGCGGATACACGGATTGGATGGCCCGGTTCTGGAGCGGATGCATGGGGTCGTCGCGCAGGGTCGCCCATTGTTCGGGGCTCAGGCCGGAGCTGAAGGCGTTGGAATCAAAGGACGGCGAACTCACCAGCGCATGCAGCTGCCCTGTGTCCGCATCCATGACCACCACGGCCCCGGCTTCCCCCTCGAGCCAATCCATGATCAGTTGCTGCAGGTGCAGGTCGATGGACAGGGCCAGCTCCTGCCCGGCCCTCGGACTGCGCAGCACGCGCTCGTCCAGCTTGCGGCCGTTCACGTCCACCTCGAACTGCCTGCGCCCCTTGCTGCCCCGCAAGGCGCGCTCCAGCATGAGCTCCAGCCCCTGCTTGCCCACTTCGTCGCCAAGGGCGAGCTTGGGGTCCTTCTCCATTTCCGCTTCATTGGCCTCGGAAACATAGCCGAGAATATGGGCCATGAGCGTTCCGTACTTGTAATGACGGCGAGGCCGCACGCGAATGTCCAGCCCGGGCCAATGCAGGCGATTGGCCTCGATGACGGCCATCTGATCAAAGGAAAGGTCGGGAATGAGAATGAGCGCCTCGAACGGCTTGACCCGCTTGCGGCCCTTGGCAAATCTTTGCTGAAGTTCTGCCACGGGCACGCCTGTCCAATGGGCGACCTGCGCCAGCGTGGCCTTGATGTCCTTGCAGTCTTCACGCACCAGCCCCAGCGCATATGCCGGCTCGTTCACGGCCAGCAGTTCGCCGTTGCGGTCGAGAATAAGGCCGCGCGGCGCAAAGACAGGTTCCTGACGCAGCTGGTTTTCACGGGCCTTGACCGCGTATTCCTCGCCGCGGTGAATCTGCAGGTACCACAAGCGCAGGGCAAACACGCAGAAGAGGCCGAGAATGAATATCTGCAACAGGAGCAGTCCGGCCTTGGGCGGTTGCCGGTTGCCGTTGTCAAACATGTGCGTCATCGTATCGCATCCCCCGCGGGAACAAAGACCGCGCCGCATACCAGGCCACAGGGAAAATCCCGGCCTGGATCGCGCCTTCGAGCATCATGTCCGGCACGGACCAGGCAAGGCCCTGCAGCGAGGCCAGAGAATAAACCAGCAGGGGGTGCATCGCGCCGAGCAACAGCCCCAGCAGGCACATGAACAAAAAACTTCTCGACTCGAACAGCCACCGGCCGCCGAGATAGGCCAGCACCAGCACCCCGTACCACATGAGCCCGTAGCCGAAGGCCATGGAACCCATGCCTTCCTGCAACAGCACCCAGGCCAGCACCATGAATCCGGTTTGCGCCCCGGGCCGCTCCTGCAGGCTCAGGACCACACCCGGCGCCAGAAAATCCACGCCCGGCAACAGGGTCTGCAGCCACACGGCCACAATGGTGTAGGCAAGCCACCACGCAACGACCTGCAGGCTAGTTGACCGACGTTGCATTGTGCCCCCCGGCAAGGGTCATGCGTTTGAGCAGCAGCACTTCCTCGAGCTTGTTCACGTCCACGAGCGGCTCCGCCGTGATGGAAAGGAAAAGCGAAATGTCCGAGCGGTGTACGGTCTTGACCCGGGCAACGGGCAAACCCTTGGGGAATATGCCGGAAAGGCCCGAAGTCACGAGCATCTCGCCGGGTTCGATGGGCGCGTTGAGCTTGATGTATTCGACCTTGAGGTTCCGGCCGCGGCCCTGCCCCACCACAATGCCCTGCGAGCGGTTGTCCTTGCCCATGACCGACACGCGGCTGTTGGGATCGGAAAGCAGCAGCACGTGGGCTGCGGAAGAGGCGCAGCGCAGCACGCGGCCCACCACGCCCTCCAGTGAGATCACGGGCATGTCGTCCCGTACCCCGGCCAGGGAGCCGCGGTCCACGGTCAACGTATCCAGCGTGGCCGCGGGACCCATGCGGTGGGCGATGATGCGCGCACCCTGCTCGCTCCAACCGTCCAGCGGAGCGAACATGAGCAGGCGTTCAAGCCGTGCCGTGGCTTCGGCGCGGTCGGAAAGCATGAGGTTTTCCAGGCGAAGGCGGGCATTCTGTTCCTGCAGGCTGTCGTTTTCCTGCTTCAGGCCCACGAGATAGATGTATCGCCCCCAGAAATCGGATACCCGATTCGACACCCAGTGACCGGGCCGGACAATCCAACCGGTGATGTCCAGGCCGGTGTAGGAGGAAAGAGCGTCCAGATGTCCGGTACGCAGGTTCCACGTGTACAGGCTCAGGTACACGAACAGCCCTGCCACGATGATGGCGGCTATCTTCTTGGGCTTTGTCACGCTAGTCCGTGGTGATGTCCTTGTATACTTCCACGTTGTCCAGGGCCTTGCCCGAGCCGATGACCACGGCGGTCAGCGGGTCGTCCACGACCGTGATGGGAAGCTGGGTTTCATGCTGCAACAGAAGGTCCAGTCCCTTGAGGAGCGCGCCGCCGCCCGTGAGCACGATGCCGCGGTCCACGATATCCGCCGCCAGTTCGGGCGGGGTCTGTTCCAGAGCGATGCGCACGCCCTGCACGATGCCGTCCACCTGTTCGGAGATGGCCTCGCGGATTTCCTCGGAGGTGATGGTCAGGTTCTTGGGAATGCCGGTGACCAGGTCGCGGCCCTTGACTTCCATCTCGGGTTCCTCGGTCCCCTGCGGGTAGGCCGAGCCGATGGTCATCTTGATGATTTCCGCGGTGGATTCGCCGATGAGCATGTTGTACTTGCGCTTGACGTGCTGCATGATGGCTTCGTCCATCTTGTCCCCGCCGATGCGCACGCTGCGTGCGTACACGATGCCGGAGAGCGAGATGACCGCGATTTCCGTGGTGCCGCCGCCGATGTCCACCACCATGTTGGAGGTGGGTTCGGTGATGGGCAGGTTGGCGCCGATGGCCGCAGCCATGGGCTCCTCGATCAGGTAGACCTCGCGCGCGCCCGCAGATTGTGCGGACTCCTTGACCGCGCGTTTTTCCACCTGGGTGATGCCCGTGGGCACGCAGATCATGATGCGCGGACGCACCAGCCTGCGGCTGTTGTGCACCTTGGAGATGAAATGGCGGAGCATGGCCTCGGTCACCTCGAAGTCGGCGATGACGCCGTCCTTCATGGGGCGGATGGCCACGATGTTGCCCGGTGTCCTGCCGAGCATTTTCTTGGCTTCGGCTCCCACGGCCAGCACGGTCTTGCCGCCCCGGGAGTCCTTTTTCACCGCCACCACGGAAGGTTCGCTGAGCATGACGCCCTTGCCCTTCACGTACACGAGGGTGTTGGCTGTCCCGAGGTCAATGGCCAGATCATTGGAGAACGAACCGAGAATCTTGTTCAGCAGGCTTCCCATCAATTTCTCTTCCCTGTTTCTGGAATTATGGCATAAGCGGCCACTTCAAAAGAGCCGCGTATTGGGCTAGATTACTCCATCAGTCAAGGATTCGTACCAAATGAACCGTGGGCAGGCAATAGCGTAGGCCCATATTCTAGACAATTTCTACATATAGGCTCGGCATTGTGCATCGAACATACTCCCTGAACGCCTTTTTTCGCGCCCGATTTGGCAGGCGTGTGCAAAAGATTCCGCTGGACGCAGGCTTTGACTGCCCGAACCGTGACGGCTCCATTTCCCGCGCGGGCTGTGCCTTCTGCAACCCCTCCGGCTCCGGGTCCGGGCTGCTGGACAAGGGACTGGACCTGCGCGCCCAGTGGTCCCATTGGCAGGAGCGCATGCAAAAGCGCTACGGCGCGGCCCTGTTCGCGGCCTACCTGCAATCCTATTCCAACACCTACGGGCCGCATGAAAAACTGGAAGACGTGTTGCGCCAGCTGAAAGGACTGCCCGGACTGGCCGCCCTGAGCATCGGCACCCGGCCCGATTGCCTGGACGAGCGCAAGCTGGACCTGCTGGCCGAACAAAAGGAACAGCTCGGGCTGGGCGAGGTTTTTCTTGAACTGGGCCTGCAATCCGCCAGCAACAGCACACTGGAACATATCAACCGGGGGCATACGGCCGAAGCCTTTGCCCGTGCCGCAGAACAGGCCGCAACGCGCGGGCTGAACGTTGTTGCGCACGTCATCGCCGGGCTGCCCACGCCGGAAGGCCGGGAGCACGGCGACGACCTGCTGGCCACGGTGCGTTTCGTCAACGGTCTGCCCGTGAACGGCATCAAGTTCCACAACCTGTACGTGTGTGCGGGAACACGCATGGCCGCGCTCTGGAAGAACGGCCGGTATGAACCGATCACGCTGGAAGAGTACTGCGACTGGCTGGGCCGTGCGCTCATGATCCTGCCGCCCGAAACCGTGGTGCACCGCCTGAACGGCGACCCGGCGCGCGGCGAGCTGCTGGCCCCCCAATGGGCCGGGGAAAAGCACACGGTGCTCAACGCCATCCGCGACCATCTGCAAGCAAACGACATCTGGCAAGGCAAGAACAACGGCGCGCCCCACGGGCCGCCTGACCATTTCACCCCGCCACAGGAGAACCGCCATGCATCATGAAACCGTATGCGCCGACCCGCTGGCCGTGATCATCCATTGGGAAAACGGCCGCATCCAACGGCTGGACCTGCGCTGGTCCGAAGACGTTTCCCCTTCCCCGAAACTCTCGAATCACGGCGCGGCACTGCAACAGGCCATGGAACGCTATGTACGCGGCGAATCCATGGAATGGCCGGGCCTGCCCTTTGCCATGGAACGACTTTCCCCCTTTTCCGCCAAAGCGTTGCAGAAGCTCCGCACCGTCCGGCCCGGGACCGTGGTCACCTACGGGGAGCTGGCCGCCATGGCCGGAAGCCCCAACGGAGCGCGCGCCGCAGGCCGGGCCATGGCCACCAACCCGTGGCCGCTGGTCTACCCCTGCCACCGGGTCGTTGGCGCGGGCGGAAAAATGACCGGCTTTTCCGGCGCGGACGGGATCCCAATGAAGGAGTATCTGTTGCGTTTGGAGGGGGCGATTGAATAAGGGGAGAGGCGTGCGATTGCGCTCGCGTGCGGCTGAAGAAAACAACGGCAGCTTGCCGAAGTAAAATGGTTGCGCTGACGCGGGGTCGGACAGCGACACGTTGCGCCAATCAGTCGAAAACCATTTAAGGAATGGAGGAAAGGGAGGGGGGGGCGGTCCCCCCTCCCTCTCCTCCCTTCCTGCGACCTACCCTCCTCTTCCTCCCCACCAATCAATCCCTGCGTCGGCAGCTTGCAGTGCCTCGCTGATTTTCTGAAATTTGCTTCACCGTCCTCGTGCATACGTTATCGCACCGAGCCATACCATGGCTCGATTCCAGTCGACACTCGGAATAGAGAGGAAAAATCCGTCGAAGCAACAAAGTACAACATCTTTTGCAAAAAAGGCTTCTCTTCCTGCGAACACAAATATAAAATTCGCAAAACAAATACCGACATTAAACAAAAAACTCAGAGGGCAAGCATGGATCAAAACGAAAGCTCAAAGCTTCTGAAAACACTGCTCGCAACGAACGATGGCTGTGTCCTCTTGCTGAAGGGCCCGTGGGGAATCGGAAAAACCCATTTTTGGAATGATTTTGCCGCATCACAACCCAAGGGAAAACACGACAAAAAATATGTCTACGTATCTCTCTTTGGGAAAAAAAGCATTGAAGAAATACAAAACGACATTCTTCTGCAGGCTTTTTCTCAAAACAGATACATTGGCAAATTAAAAAAGGGCATAGATGCCATTAAAACAACCTTCTCGGCAGATGAGAATGGGGATATCAGTTTTGGCTTGACAGGAAATGCTGTTGGCAAACTTCTTTGCCTTTTTGAAAAAAACGATTTTTCTGACTTGGTCATTTGTATTGATGATTTTGAAAGAAAAAGTGATGAATTACAGCATTGCGAAGTCATGGGACTCGCGTCCATCCTCAAGGAACGTTACGGCTCAAAAATCATCCTCATAATGGATGAAGAAAAAATCAACGAAGAAGATGGAAAATACACAACGTACAAAGAAAAATTGATAGATAAAGAATTTCTATACACTCCAAATCAAAAAGACATCATCAATAACATATTATATAAAATTAACACCAAATACAAAGACGAGGTCAAACGCGCCTTGGAATCGGTTGACGAATCCAACCTTCGAACGGTTAAAAAGGTAGCGCAAAATGTACATATCATATCAGAACTTGTGAAAAATGATTGCTCAGAATGGGGCATGCAGCACCTTGCGCACTATGTGGCTCTTTTAACTTGCCTGTATGCCGGACTCGGTGCAGATGGGCTAGCAACGATATCCGACATCAATATTCATAAAAAGATTAAAGACAAAGAGTGCAATTCAGAGGTGAAAACTTACGCAAACAAATTTGCGAGCAAAATTTCAAACCTGATACCCCTCCACGCCTTATTATGGGAATTCATCAGCACATCCCGACTCAACAAACCTCAGTGCCTCAGCATTTTGAAAGAACAAGAAGAATCAAACAATGGTCATCCCATCAATCAAGAACTGTGCAAAATATTTCATAAATATGAATTTAATATAAAAACAGATGACAAAGAGGTCGTAAAAAAAATCGAAACAATCCTCGACGAAATCGGGTGTACAATTTTTGATAATGAAATTTTTGAAAATATCAATTTTTATTTCAAGGCTCTAGGACAAATATCAGGAGATCAAGACAAATACACAGCAAAGTACATCAAATTTAAATACGACTATGTTAAAAAGACATTAGATTCAATCGTTGACTATAAAACATGGATATCCACTTACAATAACGATCTTGCTAAATCACTATGCTCCTCTGACGAGAATATAAAAATAGATTTTAATGAAGAACTCAAAAAACGAGCAAAAAAAATTTATACAGAAGAATCTCTTTACGAACACATAACATCACTCAACCAAAAGAGTGGGTACAGCCAAGCGGACCAAGAACTGCTCAACAACATTTCTATTGATATCATCATATCGGATTTTCAAAACAATTTATACTTTCCCGAGGCTCTCGGAACTTTCATTTACAATCAATCGACTATAGAAAACACATCTTTTATACCGTTCATGAACACGACAAAAGAAGCAATGGAACAAATGAAGGAGGAACTGGGAACCTTTCGCTATGAACGATTCATGTCGTACTTCCCCAAGGCCCTCCTTCAGGCGGAGTAAGTTTTTCAAACAAAAGCGTTCCGGGAGATTAACAGCGTGCGTTTTAACCTACTTTCCGGGTTAGCCCAATGCTGCCTGTCGCTGTGAGTGCGAGCTCTTACTCCGTGCGACAGCAAAACGCGTTCACTCGTCCTGATAACTTGCAGCCCGTTCGTCGGTTGATTGATTGCTTTCCCCCGCCCCCGCTCATTCGGTTGACATCCTTCCACCTTTCTGTGCCTAATCAGACCATCATGATACAAAAATTGATCCCCGTGCTGCTGTTCGTGCTGCTGCTCCCGGCCTGCTCCACCCGGCCGGGCATGATCCGCGACCTGCAAACCCTGCCGCAGGAGGCCGGAGCCTTCCACGGTCTGGCCCCGGACAAACCGCTGCTCGGTCCCGGAACGCAGGCCGCCCTGTATGCGGACTTTTTGCGCCGCCATTTTTCACCGTGGACCGGGGAATGCGGGGAACTGCCCGCAGACCATGCGTTCTGGGCCCTGGACCGCTTTGCCAAAAAGCACCTCTTCGGCCAGAACACCCTTGAACGCGGCCCGGAGTGGCTGGCACGCATGCGCGCCCTGTCGCAGGTCGAAAACTACCCTTCCCTGCACGGGACAGGCGGGGCGGGCCGCCCCTGCATTGCCGTGGCCAACACCAGCATGCGCGCACTGCCCACACAGGAGCCCGCGTTTTACAACTTTGCCAAGGCCGGGGAAGGCTATCCCTTCGACTATGCGCAAAACTCGCTGGTGCTGGCGGGTACGCCCCTGCGCGCCCTGCACATGAGCGCGGACAAGGCCTGGGTGCTGGTGCAATCCCGCTTTGCCTTCGGCTGGATTCCGGTGCGCGACATGGGCTGGACCGATGAGAATTTCCAAAGACGTTTCAACGCCCCGGCGCTGGCAGCCATGACCCGCGACCGCGTGCCCGTGGCGGACCGGGATGGACGCTTTTGCTGCACCGGGCAGGTGGGCATGATCCTTCCGCTGGCTGAGAGGCCGGAAAAAACAGGCTTTTCCGTGCTGGTCCCCCGGCGCGACGCCACGGGCAACGCCGTGCTGACCACCGCCCATGTTGCGGCGAACCATGCCGCGCTCATGCCCTTTGCGCCCACGCCGGCCATGTTCGCCAAGGTTGCCGACGCCATGCTGGGCAGGGCCTACGGATGGGGCGGCATGTACGAGGACCGGGACTGCTCGGCCACCACCATGGACCTGCTGGCCGGATTCGGCATCTACCTGCCGCGCAATTCCTTCCAGCAGTACGAGGCGGGCCTGCACACGGAGCTGGGCAGCCTCGGCCGCACAGCCAAGGAACAGGCCATCATGGACAATGCCGTGCCGTTCCTGACCCTGATCCGCTCGCCCGGCCACATCATGCTCTATATCGGCACGCACGACGGCAGGCCCGTGGTGCTGCACTCCATGTGGGGCGTAAAAACCTCGTTCATGGGTGAACCCGGACGCCACGTCATCGGCCGTACCGTGATCACCACGCTGGAGCCGGGAATGGAATTGTGGAACGCTGCGGACATGCACGCCAACCCACTGGACCGCGTGTACGGCATGCGCCTGCTCAACGGCCCCCCGGCAAAGCAGTAAGCGCGTCAGCAAACCGACACGCCACCCCGGCCAGCAGCGGGCACACGCCGCAAACCGCGCGCCAACCACGCCGATTGCCTCGACCTTTGCGATCAGGCACGCGCTTTGCTTTCTTTCACGGCATGAAGTCACGCCTTATCGTCAACAGCATATTGCTGGCCATTGCCGCGTCACTCTCCGGCTGCCTGGCCCTCAGCGCCCTGTTCGGCGCGGGCTCCTTCCTGCTCAACGGACCGGCCCAATACATCGGCACGGTCTACGCCGTGGGTGAATACACCTATGAATACGCGGCCAACGGCAAAAGCCCGGTCACGGTGGTGGCCGAAAAACTGGACCGGCTGGACAACTGGCTGAATCCCCACGACCACGCAGCGGAACCGCGCGTGATGCTGGCCCGGGCCCATGTTCACGACACCACGACAATCCCGGGCAGCCCGCAATCGGCCGTGCTGCGACCCATGGCCGCGGTTTCGCCCGCGCCACTGCGCATGAATCCCGCCCGCGAAAACCGCTCCCTTTCCGAACCGCTGCACACAAGCCTCGCAGCCAATTCCCCCCGGCCGCCACACGGCATGAAAAAACAGACGAAGCCAAAGGCCATGCCCGTGACTCCGCCCGTTGCGCCTACCATTTTCCGATCCGACACCGTTGATGCGCCGATGACCGTGCTTGCGTCCGCGAGCGCGCCGCCCCGTTCACTGCGCCATCTCCAGCGCATGGAACTGGCTTTTGCCCACGCGGACGCCGCACATTACGCGGAGCGCGATCCAGCCACCCTGCGCATATCCGTGAGCAGCGACACCCGGGGCATCAGCGGCTCATGGCGCATCCGCCACCGGGTCAGCCGCCCGGACCTCAGCTGATCTCGCCGTACAAATGCCGTCCGATGTTCCTGTCCCGCTGCTGGCGCATCCACATGCGCAGATCCTCGGGCAGGGCGCGCCAGCGTCCACGGTTGGCCCGTTTCCATGCCGGCAGTCCGTGCTCCCGCACCAATGTCGTTATCTCCTTGGGATTCTCTCCCACCGCGTAACAGATATCCTTGGCTCCCTTGAGACATATCTCCTGATGCATGATTCCTCCTGCTCGCCTTCGGCCCGGACCGCCCCCCCCCACATCGCCATCCGCGCCCCGGCTTCCATGTATCCGTATGAGTGGTCGAAACGCTAGTAATGCTCGGCTATGGTCAGGTGAAAGGTTTCCTGCCCGCGCAGCAGGGTCATGAAACGCTCGAACGCGGTGCCCGAATCCAGCACTCCGCGCTGTCCGCGCACGGCGCCGAACCGGGTGCCCAACAGAATGCACCCCTGCGTGTCTTCGGCCAGATTGCCCGGATGAAACAGGATATGGTCCCGCCCGGGCACCCCGGACACCGCAAACGTCTCCCCGAACCGGGGCGAGCGCACCCGCTCGCAGCGATACTGCTGCGCCGGGATGCAGGAAGCCCCCTGCCGGTTACACCTGTCCTGCGGCTCCAGCGTCAGGCACTCCAGCCGCTTGTTCACGCGCAGGGCACCCATGGTCCCGGCTTCGCCCTCCTCAAGGCGCGTTATTTCCACGATTGACTCCATACAACGCCTCCACTGATTGTCGCCCTCATTGCAGAAACAAATATTAGTCGTCTGACTATATAAAGTCAACACATTTTGCCGTACGGCTTTAGACATTTGCCAAAATATGTGATTTATGCAAGAAAAGAGCTGCCAAGGAGGTGACATGGGCTTTACCGACGACGTGCGTACCGCCCTGCTCAACCGCATCGGCAAGGGCAAAGCCTTTGCCAACAACAAACGCATGGCGGACGAACTGCAGGTGGACCCTTCCCAGCTGAACCGTTTTCTCAAGCAGGAACGGGGGCTGAACGCGGATTCGCTCGGGCGCATCCTGGACGGGTTGGGCGCGGAAATATCCTTTCCGGACGAACCCTCGGACGCCTCCATGGACGTCTGCTTTGTTGCGCCGCAAAAGGTTTCTTCTCCCAAGGACGTGGGAGACCCCTTGCCCGAGGACTATCTGGCGGTGCCCCTTGCGGCCTCACCCGTGGCCGCCGGGCCGGGTCTGATACCCGAAGACGCCATTGAGAGCTGGGTTCTTGTCTGGCGGCACCACGAGTCCGTGCGCCACCGCTCCAACCTCGTGGCCGTGCAGGTGGGCAAGGGCGAAATGTCCATGGTCCCGACCCTGCACCCCGGCGACATCGTGCTGGTGGACCGCGACGACCGCGACCCGGCCCCGCCCGGCAAAATCATGCTGGTCTGCGAACCCGGAGCCGAAGGCGGCGCCATGGTCAAGCGGGTCAACACCAAGCGGCTCGAAGACGATGTGGAGCTTATCTTCTATTCGGACAACAGCAGGGACTTCCCGCCCATGACCTATCGACTGGAGCGGGATTACGAAGGCGACATCACCCGGGCCATCGGCGGCAACGTCGTCTGGGCCTGGAGCGACATGAGCCGCAAATAACCAAAATTTCACAGGAGAAGCCATGCCAAGACTGCTCTACGCCATGGTCTGCAACGACATTATCGTGGACAGGGAAACCGGAGCCACTTCATTCATCCGCACCATCGAACACGCCGTGGTGCCCGAATTGCCCGTGACCCTGCCGCCCCTGTACGTGGGCACCATGTGGGAAATGGAAAAGAACGACACGTTTTCCGTGGCCCTGCAGCTGCTGGCCCCCAGCGGCAAAATGGAAACGCTGGGCGTACAGGACGTCAAGGACACAGGGACCATGCTGCACAAGCTCAACTTCCAGCTGCCGGGCATTCCCGTGGCTGCCGAGGGACGGCACATGCTGGTCATTTCCATCCGCACGGATTCCGAATGGGAAAGCGTACAGGAACTGCCCATCTTCATCTTCAAGGAATCCGCCCAGAAAAAAGCGACCTCCTGACCCATCGCGGACAGACACATGAAAAAAGGCGGCTTTGGCCGCCTTTTTTCATGCAACAGCCCAAATCAAAACCGCATGCGCATGCATTACTCGCAAAAAACAAAAATATATAATGTTATTGAGGGCGGTCTGAAAACTCAAACCGTTGAATTTGCAGTTAAATTTACGATATAATACTGGACATTCAATATAGCATGAGACTATTGTGCATCTGGTTACAAAACAAAATCACACGCACACCATTCATGAAAAACGCACACATATTGCCATGCATTCGAATAAGGAAGGTACAGGGATTCCCCTCGGCAAAAGAACTGCGGCGCAGGGGGATGGTTGTTTCCTCGGCGGTGGACATGCGCGACAAGAAAAAAACGGATTCACACGCAACAGGGTCGGACAGGCCCAGAGACCCGTCCGACCGCAATGCGGGCAGAACCGGAAAGCCGAACGGCGATGCAGGGGCTAAATGATGCCGGGAAAGCCTTCCACGGCCTGATCCACATCCATGTCGTCATGAACCAACCGCCGCAACACCTTGCACAGGGAGCGCGGGTCCGGATGCTGAAAAACGTTTCTGCCCACGGAAAGGCCTGCGCCGCCGGCATCCAGCGCATTGCGGACCATGACCAGAAAATCGCGCACGCTGTCCACGCGTTCGCCGCCTGCCACCACAACGGGAACGCCCCCGGTCGCCTGCACCACATGGCCGAAGCTCTCGGGATCGCCGGTATAATGGACCTTGATGATGTCCGCGCCCAGTTCCGCGCCAACCCGTGCACAGTGGGCCACCACTTCCGGGTCATATTCACTGGCTATCTGCGGGCCGCGCGCATAAACCATGGCCAGCAGGGGCATGCCCCAATCCGCTGCCGAAGCCGCAATGCGGCCGAAATCCGCCAACATGCTCGGCTCGGTCTCGTCGCCGATATTCACGTGCACGCTGACCCCGTCCGCTCCCAGCTTCAGGGCCTCCTCCACCGTTCCCACCAGCACCTTGGCGTTGGGGTTGGGGCTCAGGCCCGTGCCTGCGGAAAGATGCACGATGAGTCCGAGATCCCGGCCGGTGCCGCGATGCCCCAACCGGGCAATGCCCTTGTGCACCAGGCCTGCGTCCGCACCGCCTTCGGCGATCTTCGTCACGGCGCTGCGAATGGCGTGGATGCCCGCAATAGGCCCCACGGTGACCCCGTGGTCCATGGGCACGATCACCGTCCTGCCCGTGTTCCTGTTCATAATTCGTTCAAGGCGTATGGCTTTACCCGTGTTCATGTCAGCCCTCCTGCATCGTTGTGATTAGTGACCGGGTGGTCACCTTCGCCCATGCATACAGCACAGGGTCTGCAAAGGTCAAAGAAAAGCACAAGCGCATCCGTATGGCTTTGCAAAAAAACCTTTTTAAGCACTCGTTTAATTGACGACCGTCTCGTTGTGGGGCAGTATCGGAAACGATTACTAGAGCATGAAGGGAGACGCTCATGACACAGGACAAGACGTACGAAAACGTTTTCATCGCCAGACAGCCCGTGTTTGATGAAAACGGCAAGACATGGGCATACATGTTGCTATTTCGTGACAGCATGCATGCAACGTCGGCCACGTTCACCGACGACGCCGAGGCCACCATGCGTGTGCTGGCCGACATGTCCCTGTGTAACATCGGCACCGAACAAGCCGCCCGCACCATGGTCCATTTCCCAGCCGATGCCGTGAAAAGCGGCTACCATCGCGCCCTTGGCTCCGAATGCGGCATCGTGATCATTGAAGAGCGCGAACCCGCAGTTCCGAGACTCCTCACAGCCCTTGAAGAACTGCGTGAAGAAGGCTACCTGCTGGCCATCAACAATTTCGAGGGGACGCCCGGCCAGGAAGAACTCTGGGCCCTGGCAGACGTGTTCATCGTGGACGTGCACAACAAGGACGACTTTGAACTGCGCGACCTCGTGCAAACAACGACAAGGAACAGCAAGGCCAAACTCATGGCCAAGAGGGTCGAAACCCTTGAAGAAAAACGCCGCGCCAAAAAGCACGGATTCACGCTTTTCCATGGCTTCTACTACTGCAAGCCCGAGGTTGATTCCGGACGAAAAATTTCATCCAATGAAATCACGCGGCTCAAGCTCTTTGAGATCATTGAACGCGACGAGCCGGATTTCGACGCGCTGGCCGAAGCCGTTGAGGCAGACGTATCCATCAGCTACCGCTTGCTGGCATTCCTGAATTCACCGAACTTCGGGTTTGCCACCACCATCACCTCCATTCGCCAGGCAGTGGTGCTGGCCGGGTGGAAACCCATCCGCAACTGGTTGCGCGTGGTCATCCTCACGGATATGAGCCCCTCGGAAAAATCCCGCGAACTGACCTACCTTTCCGCGCACCGGGCCAAGCTTTTTGAAACCGCGGCCCTTGGCGGCGGGTTTGAGGAGATTTCCGACAAGCTGTTCATGCTCGGACTCTTTTCCCTGCTGGACGCCATGTTCGACATGGAGATGAAGGATCTGGTCAAGCACCTGCCCATCGACGACGTCATCAAACGCGCCCTGTGCGGCACGGAAAACGAGTTTTCCCCGTGGCTCCGGCTGGCCCACTCCATCGAGGCTTCCCGGTGGGACGAAGTCGGCACCCTTGCCCGGGCCCTGAACCTGCTGCCCGGCACCATCGCGGTCAGCTACCAGCACGCCTTTTCCTGGGCCGATTCCTTCTTTGGTTCGGACAACGAAAAGACAGACACTCCCCAATAGTATTTCCTACAGGCGGCGCAGTGATTCGTCGCGCACGCCGCCGCCCCCCGCGAGCACATTGTCCAGCGCAAGCAGCACCGCGTCCTTGTCGCGCGGCATGCGCGCACGAACAGGCACATAGTTTGAAGCGTGGTTGGCCAGAAAAAGCCCTTTCATATGCAAACAGGCGATCATCTCCCGCAACTCCGCGAGCATGCCCATGGCATCGGGAACCGTGAAAAGGCCCTGCTCGCTGTCGCGGTGCAACGAGGTCCCCGGTACAAGCATCAAGCTCAGGGCCGCGGCCTGATGCGGATCCAATTCGGAAAGGGCACGGCCCGTTTCCCGGGCGTGAACCATGGAACGCTCCACCCCGCCAAGACCGTTGATCACGGTCACGTTCAGCTTCATGCCGCTATCCATGACGCGCCTGCCCTGCTCCACGATGCTCGCGGCCGTGCTGCCCTTGTTCATGCGTGCCAGCGTGGTTTCGTCCCCGGACTCCAGTCCCATGTAGACCATGCCCAGTCCCCGTTCACGCAACCGCTGCAACTCTTGCGCGCTCTTGTGGCGCAGTCCGCGCGCGTTGCCGTAGGCCGCGACCCGCGTCACCCTCGGCAGCCGTTGTTTCACCGCGGCCAGAATCTCTTCCAGCCGGGCCAGAGGCAGGCTCATGGCATCGCCGTCGCACAAGAATACCCGCCGCGCATCCGGCCTGTGCCGCGCCGCCCATTCCAGATCGGCCAGCACTTGGTCGCGATCCTTCACACCAAACCGCGGCTTGTCCAGATAGGCTCCGCAAAAAGCGCATTTTCCGTGCGTACACCCCAGAGTGACCTGAAGCAGCACGCTCCCGGCCTCGCTGGGCGGTCGTATCACGGTCCCCTGCAAATCCATGCATCCTCCTCGCATTTCCCCGGAGTTTTCCCCGTGGCTGCCCGGAAATAATCGCCTTTTTACCAGAGCTATGCAACAGTGCAGCCATGATCATATATTTCTAGCCCGGCACAGTCATGAAAGCGAGCAAACGCCAACCACCAGAAATCATCACGAATGCCGTTGCCCTCGGCTTGCTTGAGGCCAGCGACAATCCGGCCATGATCCTGTCCCGGACCGACCACATTCTGGCCGCAAACCAGGCTGCCTGCTCCATGCTCGAATCCGGCAGCCCGGAAGAAACCCTTGGACGGCTGCTCACGGATTTCATTGCACGCGACCTGTTCATTGCCCGCCGGGACCGGCTGCGCGAGACGCTGCGCACGAACGGAATCTCCCGCATCGAGGAAGATATCAACGGCCGGACATACATCCACACCTTCACCGGCATCTTCAACGAAAATGACGACATGACTCAAGTGGCGGTCATATCCCGGGACGTCACCGACCTTCGGCGCACCGGCGAAAACCTGCGCCGGGAGCAGCAACGCCAGATATTCTTCATGGAAACACTGCCCGGGCTGGTGTTCCACATCTACCCGGACCACACCATCCGCTACGCCAACCGGTACTTCCGCAAGATATTCGGCAGCCCCAAAGGGAAAAGCTGCAGGCAGCTGCTGCAGTGCTCCGCAACACTCTGCCCCGCATGCCCCCCGGAAAGGGCCATGCGCTCCGACAGCACAGTGGAACAGGAATGGACCCTGGCTGATTCCCGCACCTTCCACCTGCAATTCAACCCCATGACCGACAGCTCCGGCGAACGCATGGTCATGGTGCTGGGCATCGACATATCCGAGCGCAAAAACGCAGAAAACAAGCTCCGCCAAGCCCACGCGGAGTTGGAACAGCGGGTTCGCGAACGCACGCAGGAACTGCAGGGCCTCAACCGCATTCTCACCGACAAGAGCCTGCACCTGATCGAAGCCAAACGCAGGGCCGACAGTGCGGCAAGGGCCAAGTCCGCGTTCCTGGCCAACATGAGCCATGAAATACGCACGCCCCTCAACGCCATTCTCGGCATGGCCGAACTGGCATTGCGCACCGACGAACCCAGCCAAAAGACCGTATACCTCAACCATGTGGTCGAGGCGGGCGATTCCCTGCTGACCCTCATCAACGACATCCTCGATTTTTCCAAGATAGAGGCAGGCAAAATGGAGCTGGAAATCGAGCCGTTCCGCCTGTCGGAAATCATCGCCTCGGTCATGCGCATCCACCGCGTGCAGGCCGAAGACAAGGACCTGGAAATCACCGACGACATCGGCGCAGATGTTCCGGACGTACTGTTGGGCGATCCCCAGCGCCTGCGGCAGATTCTCATCAACCTCATGGGCAACGCCGTCAAATTCACCACCCGCGGCAGCGTGACCCTGAGCGTTCGCCGCGAACCCATGGCCCAGACAGCAGAAGACGACTCCGTGCTGCTGCGCTTTTCGGTTCGGGACACGGGTGTGGGCATCCCCAAGAAACAGCAAAAGGAAATCTTCAACGACTTCACGCAGGCCGACGCATCCATTACCCGCAGGTTCGGCGGCTCCGGCCTCGGGCTGGCCATTTCCAAACAACTTGTCCAGCTCATGCACGGCACCATCGCCGTTACCAGCACCGAGGGCAGGGGCAGCACGTTCACCTTCACGGTGCGCCTGCGTACAAGCCGCACCGAGGAACTGGTGCGGACCGTCACGACCCGGGAACACCCGGTGCAGGAAGTGCCGCACCTCAGCGTATTGCTGGCCGACGACAACGCATTGAACCGCAAGCTGGCCGCAACCGTACTGCGCGAACAGGGGCATGACGTCACTCAGGTGGAAAACGGATACGAGGCCGTGGAACTGCTCAAGGCCGGACGATTCGATGTGGTGCTCATGGACGTGCAGATGCCGATAATGGACGGAATCACGGCCACCCGCATCATCCGGGACAGGAATTCCGGGGTACTGGCACCGGACATCCCCATCATCGCACTCACTGCCCACGCCCTCAAAGGCGACCGGGAGCGTTTCCTGAGCGTGGGCATGAACGATTACCTGTCCAAGCCCATTCGCATTCAGGCCCTTTCCGACACCATTGCCCGCACAGTGTCGCGGCCAGACACCATGCAGCCCCCGACGCAACAACAACGGGACGAAACCACGAAATCCGCGCAGGAAGCAACGCCTCCCTTTGACAGGAAAACCGCCCTGGAACGCATGAACGACAGGGAAGACCTGCTGGAAAGCATGGAACGAATATTCCTGCGCGACACGCCCCCCGAACTGGCGCAACTGGAAAAGGCAGTCCAGAGCAATGACATGGAAAAGGGCCAGCACGCCGCACACAGCATCAAGGGGAATTCCCGAACCATCGGCGCCATGCGAGCGGGAGCCCTTGCAGAACAAATGGAATTTCTATGCAGCAACAGCGACACGGCCGAGGCCCGGAGGGCAATGCCTCTTCTCGCGCAGGAAGTGCGCGCTGCAATTGATCATGTCGCCTCCATGAACCCAACAGCAACAAGCGAGACAAGCCATGAACAAAACGATCCTCATCGTTGACGACGCCCCCATGATCCGGGAACTGATCAAAAGCGTGCTGGAGACCGAAGGATACACGACAATACTGGCCTCGGACGGAGAAGAAGCCATGCGTGCCGCACGGGAAAACACCGTGGACCTGAGCATCATCGACATATTTCTGCCCAAAAAGGGCGGGCTGCAAGTCATGGGTGAGCTTCTGGAAAAAGATCCTGCCAGCAAATTCATCGCCATCTCCGGGGGCGAGGCATTCAACCCCGAGGCCATTGTGGAACTGGCAAAGGCCTTTGACGTCATTGAAACCTTCACCAAACCCATCGACACCCGCAAGCTGGTGGACGCGGTCAACAGGGCACTGGGCAAACAATAAACAGAAACGGCGCAAAGGACCGTCCCCTGCGCCGTTTCTGCAAAATGGATTGCAGCATCAAAACACAATCAGGTCAGCATTCGTGACAATCCTTGCTAATGTAAAAGCAAAGATCGAACAGATTGTTGACCATCTCGTCCACGAGCTCTTCACCCTCGGGTTCGACGCTCACCGTCTTGTTGATGATCTTGGAAAACAGCATGCCGATGAGCTGATCATCGTACATGGTCCAATACTTGTTTCCGGACGGAAAGTGTTTGTCGAATCCGTGGTAATACATATGGCAAGCTCCGATTTTCAGGACGTTTCCAATACTATCGGCCGGATTCGCACATCACTTTAGCGTATTCGCAAGAAAAAAACGACATGGAAAGCAATGAGTTGGATTTACAGCAATGCCACTGTTGCCAAGCATGGGACAAATGGGTCACCATGCCCACATCCGCGAAAAATTGTTACTGAATCGTAACCCGCCATACACGCACTTTGGTATATAGGTTGCGGTGAAATACAATCTGCCATCAAGGAGCACTCTGTGTCTGACTACAAGATTCTCGTTGTCGAAGACCATCGGGATACCCGGGAATTGCTCAAATACAATCTGACGTCTTCGGGATTCGATGTGGCGGCCGTGGAAGACGGACAGCTGGGCCTGGACAAATCCAGAACCTTCCGCCCGGACATCATCCTGCTGGACCTCATGCTGCCCGGCATGGACGGTCTAGAAGTCTGCCGCAAGCTCAAGCAGGAGCCGGTCACGGCCAACGTGCCGGTGATCATGCTCACGGCCAAGGGAGAAGAGATCGACCGCATCGTGGGACTTGAGCTGGGCGCGGACGATTACGTGGTCAAGCCGTTCAGCCCCCGGGAACTGGTCCTGCGCATCAAGGCCGTGCTGCGCCGTGCAGCCGGCAGTGACAACACGGCCCGGCCGTCCGCCTGGGAACGCGAAGGCATCAAGGTGGACTTCGAAGCGCACCAGATCGAGATCGACGAGGAACCGACCCCGCTGACCGCAACAGAGTTCAAGCTGCTATCCGAACTGATTTCAGGCCAGGGCAAGGTACAAACCCGCGATCATTTGTTGGACACGGTATGGGACACCCACTTCGAAGGGTATTCCCGCACAGTGGACACGCATGTACGCAGGCTGCGCCAAAAGCTCGGCCCCTATGCCGAATGGATTGAGACGGTCCGCGGCGTGGGATACCGCTTCCGATCATAAATTCGCAGGGCTAACCCTCGAAATTTCCCAGCGTCACCTGGAAGGCCAGCGAATACAGATGGTCGAAAAAGTCCACGTATTCCACTGGTATATGCGGGGGAACGTTGATTCTGGCCGGAGCATAGTTGACGATCCCCTTGATGCCCGCGTCAACCAGATGGTTGGCGGCTCGCTGGGCACGGTCCGGAGGCGTGGTGATGATGCCCAGCTCGATGCCCCGCTCCTTGGCCTGATTCTTGAGGTGGGTGGGGCAGACGATTTCCATACCCTCGAGTTCCTTGCCGATCTTGTCCGGGTCGCAATCAAATGCGGCCTTGATGACAAAACCCCGCTGCTCGAAATCATGGTGGCGCAACAGGGCCGTGCCCAGGTTGCCCACGCCGATGAGCGCACAGTTCCAGACCCTGTCGATGCCCAGCGAATGCTTGATGGACGTGATCAGCTCCTGCACATAATACCCGACACCGCGCACTCCGAATTCACCGAAGTATGCGAGGTCTTTACGTATTTGCGAGGAGTTAACCGAGCAGGCACTGGCGAGTTTTTCCGAGGAAATAACCTCTGTCCCGTCCCGGAGAAGATTTTCGAGGACCTGAATATAGACGGCGAGTCTGCCGATGGTAGCCTTGGGGATGTGTTCGCTTTTCATTGTGTGTCTTTCCCGGTGTTGTCCGGGCTTGCCATGTGAATTTTTTAACATGGCTCTGCTTTAAAAAGGGGAGGCCGGAACCTCCCCTATAAATCGTGCGTTGTCAAGCTTACTTGACGAAGAGCAGGATCAGGCAGACAACCAGAGCGTAAATAGCCAGGGATTCGATGAATGCCAGGCCGAGGATCAGGGTGGTGGTCAGCTTGGAACCGGCTTCGGGGTTGCGGGCGGTGCCTTCGCAGGCGCCCTTGAGGCCCATGCCCTGACCGATGCCGCAGAGACCGGCGGCCAGGCCCATGCCCAGAGCGGTTGCGTATGCGGTGGCGGCAGCAACGGTAGCGTCGCCGGCAGCAAAGGCAGCGGTGGCAGCCAGGGTCATAGCCAGAGTGGTCAGAATGGTTTTCAGAGCTTTCATCGTGAACTCCTCCATAGAGTTGTAATATAGTTGTGGTCAGACGACCATTTCCCCAAATTCAGTATCCGTTCCTAATGCGCGTGATCGAGAGCGCCCTGCAGATAGATGGTACCCAGCATGAAGAAAATGAATGCCTGGATGGTCTTTGCAAGCAGGAACAGGAAGTACATGGGCACGGTGGAGAACACCGGCGCCAGGAAGAACAGCAAGATCAGGACGATTTCCTCGCCGCGGATGTTGCCGAACAGACGCAGCGTCAGCGAAAGCGGACGTGCGAAGTGGGAGATCAGCTCAAGCACGAGCATCAGCGGCGCGAGCGCGGCCACCGGGCCCATGAAATGCTTGATGTAGCCGAAGCCCCATTTACGGATGCCGTGGAAATTGTAGTACAGGAACAGGAACACGGCCAACGGGATGATGGTGTTCAGGTTGGCGGTGGGAGCGTCACAGCCCGGCACCAGACCAAGATAGTTGGACACCAGAATGTACAGGAACAGGGTGATGAGCACCGGGAATACCCGGCGGCCTTCTTCACCGATGTTGGAGACCACGAAATCCTCGAGGCCGCCGATGATCATTTCGAAGACGTTCTGCAATCCGCCGGGCACCAGCTGCAACCGGCCGCGGACCATGAACGCCAACAGGAAAAGAATGGCCATGGCCAGCCACGTGTGCATCACGTACAAGGCCCAGTCCGCGTGCAGATGCAACGCGTCTCCCAAAAGATGCATGTAAACCAAAGGATGCGGTAAACCGCCACCAGCTACCATTTCGCTACGCCTCCTTCAACTGATTACGCGTCAGGCTTGTTTTGCCCAAAATTTTTCAGCCCCCAGGCGGTGATATTGACCACCACCGTGGAAAGCCCTGCCACCAGCCCCCAGACCGGCAACCGCCACACCCCCAACACGAGATACAACACCACGCCGCTGAGAATAAGCTTTCCGTAGAAAATCACCAACAGGGTGAAAACAGCCCCTTTCTGCACATAGATCAATTGCTGCACTATGCGGGCAAGCGCCCAGAAGTTCAGCGTTATGACCACGGCTCCGGCCGCAAAAGCCAGCGACCAGGCAGAACCGAGAGTGACACCCAGCAAACCGATTGCCAACCCCAGGGAGAAACACAGCTGGCTCCGCATGAGATTGCGGACCTCGTCGTGCACAAAACCCCGGGCGTACAGGAATCGATCAATCTTTTGACGGATCGTCACCGTTTTCGGCACCCTGCTTGTTTGCCCCGTTCACGGGTCCCTTCTCTTCAGCCTCGGCCTGCCGTTGCATCTTGCGCGCATCTTCCAGCACCATCCGGAATCCGGAAACAATGCCGAGGATCGTGAAGATCATGGTCAGCCAGGGCTTGGTGTGCAGCTGGAAGAATTCCAGCAGCCACTTGTCGAGCCAGTACCCCATAAACAGTCCGACAACTGTCGCGGATACCAGATGGAGGCCCATTGTGCCCGCCGCACCTCCAACCTGGAGAATATCCTTCATGCTGTCGTTATTTTTAAAGAACATATCGCACCTCGACGGGCGGCCCAATCAGGCTCGGCTTCATGTCATAGCCTGAAACGGCAATTCGTGCAATCCTTCACAAGTGGCGATTCACTACCACAGGCCAACGAATCGCGTCAATGCGTTTTTTGGTTCGGACATGCTTTTCACGCTCTTTTTTTGCGGGTCGAACCCGCCGTGATCTTCAAGGGTTACGACGTTCATGCCCGCACCGGCAACACCAGTTCAAAAACACTGCCCCCGGGCTTGTTGGGACGAACGCTCACCGACCCCTTGTGATCGCTGACAATGGAACGCACGATGGCCAGCCCCAATCCGGTGCCGCCTTTCTTGCGCGAAAAATACGGCTCGAACATGCGCGAAACGTCTTCCTCGGAAAGACCGGGACCGTTGTCCTGTACCGAAATATGCACCACGCCCTCGTCCTTGCTGTGGTTCACGGTGACCACAACCTCGCCGTCGTCGCGGCCCTCCAGAGCCTCCACAGCGTTGGTGAACAGATTGATGAACACCTTGCGCAGGCCTTCGTGGTCGAAAACCATGCGCTCCACGGGCGTTTCAATGCGCAGATCCCAACGGATGCCCCGATGTGTGGTGCGGAACATGGCCACGACCTCTTCCACGAGCGGCACCAGATAATCTGCCTTGAACTGCGCCTCGGGAATCTTGGCGTAGGCGGAAAACTCGGAAACCATCTGCTGCAGCCGCTCCACCTGTCGCACGATCAGATCCGTGCATTCATTGAAGACGCGTTCGTCCACGGCCTCGCCGTAACGGCGCTGCAGGCGCTGGGCCGAAAGCTTGATGGGCGTGAGCGGGTTCTTGATCTCGTGGGCGATGCGCCGGGCCACCTCACGCCAGGCCGCCAGCCGCTGCATCTTCTCCAGCTCGGTGATGTCTTCCAGCACCACGACGGTGCCGGCCGTGCCGCCGCCCATTTCCCCGAGGCTCACGATGTTGACCAGCACCTTGATGACCCTGTCGCGTACGGGCAGGTCCACCTGCCGCGACCAGACCGAGGCCGGGCTGCCCTTGAGCTGTTCCATGGCCTCGGCCATGAGCTCCGCGAATTCCCCGGAGAGCAGCACCTGGGGCTTCTTGCCGATGAGAAACGCCGAGGGCACGCCCAGAATGCGCTCGGCCGCCTTGTTCACGGTGCCGATGCGTCCGGCATCGTCCATGGAAATCACGCCCGATGTGATGTTGTCCAGAACGGCCTCGATATAGGAACCGCGCCGTTCCAGCTCCTGATTCTGCTGTGCCAGCCGCTGCTGGGCACGCTGCTCGCTCTCCTGACTGCTTTCAAGGTCCTCGGCCATGAGGTTGAACGAACCGACAAGAAAGCCCAGCTCGTCGTCTGACGGGTCTTCCAGACGCACGGTCAGGTCGCCCTTGGCAATACGCTCCGTACCAGCCGCCAAGGCCTGCACGGGCGCGGAAATCTCCTTGGCCAGCCGGAATCCGAACCAGATGGCTCCGAGAATGATAAGCATGGTCATGACCCCGAGCGTCAGGTACAAGGTCATTTTCCACGGATATTTCAATGTCTTGAGTTTCTTGTATTCATCAAGCCCGCGCACGATCTGGTCCAGCCGGTGCAAAACACCCTGCCCGGCGGTTTCGCCCAGCACAAGGAAGCCGGAACGCCCCTCGTCCACGGGCGTGACCCCCACGATCAGGTCGCTGTCCGGCTTGGAAAGAATGGTGGACCACGGCCGGGGCTTTTCCTTGAGGCTTTCCCAGTCCACCTTTTCCGCGATCTCGGGCCATGCCTTCTCCCACCGGGCCGAGGAGTGGGTGTTCTGGAACTTGCCCGCCGGGGTCACAACGCCCACGAGGCTCAGACCGTACTCCGCGTACTTGTCGCCCAGAAAGGTGTTCATGCCCTTGCCGCCCCAACGGTATTCGCGTTCCTTGATCTCGTCGATCATGTTCTTGCCGCGCCGCTCCAGCCGCTCCTGCATGGAACCGTAAAAAGCCCGGCCCAGTTCAAGGGCCTGTTCCATGGATTCCTCCACCTGCCCCTTGAACCAGTAATCCACCGAGGTCTGCACGAACTTCACGCTGACCAGGAACATGAGCATGGTGGGGATGAGCGAAAGGGAAATGAACGCCAGCACCAGCCGGGTGCGCAGCCGGGAGCCGAGCACCCTGCGCCGCCGTTCCAGCAGCAGCTTGACACTGTTGCGGGCCACGATGAAAAAAACCACCAGCAGCAGAATGAAATTGAGGTTCAGCAATCCGAGGAAAAGATAGGAATTGCCGCCAAGGTATTTGAGCTCCACCCATGTCAGCACCGCGATGAGCGCAAAACACACGCCCGCGGCAATGAGTTCGCGCCTGCGGCGCTTGCGCTCCCGGTTGTCCGAGGTGCTGATGTGGATGTATTCGGTCATGGCCTAGTACCGGAACTCCAGGGCATAGGAAGTTGACGGCCCCTGGTTCCAGTCCCAGAAAAACAATGTTCGCGTGACCCACCCCGGGACCTCGGTCTGGTGCATGGTCACGGCCATGTCCAGATTGTACATGGTGCCGCGTTGCAACAGGGCCCAACGACCCAGAGGCATGCGTACCGAAGCCCACGCGGTCTTGAGCAGGGCGGCCAGATCCGCGCCCCGCAGCTCGCGGCCCCGCTGACCGTCGCGGATCACGAACTCCCCGGACAGGGCGTCGTAGCCCATCCGCCACGTGTACCGTTTCTGGCCGATCCGGGTGTCGAACCAGTACTGGCGGACACGAAACAGGGAGGCGCTGCAGCTGACCTCGCGCGAAACGCCGTCTTTCAGGGCGGCTGCCACCCCGTTCACGTCACGCAGGTCAATGCCGAGGCGCACCTGCAGTTCGTCCCCCGCATGGTCGATGGCCGGCTGGCGCAACACCAGCGTCTGGCCGCATGAAGCCCCGGCGGAAACCACCATGAGCACCACGGCCGCAACAGTCCACACAAGGGTGGGCAAACGGTCACGCAAACGACAAACGGCCGGGAAACGGCTCACAAACGAACGGGACATGATCTTCATGCTGCCGAATGTAACAGCCGGGCATTGAAAGAACAAGAGCGGCCCGCCCGGCAGGACGCCCGCGCCCGCACATGCGGTCAGTACGCGCAGCCGTGCCTGGCCCGCAGCCACTGCGTGCTGCGCAAGGCTCCGGGCACGCCCTCACGCGCGTCAATGCCGCGCGCCTCGCCCAGTTTTTCCTGATACGCATGCCACAGGGCATCGGCCAGCGACGTGGAACCCGTCAGCGGATAGGCCAGCATGGCTGCCAACCGTGCGGAAAGCGCCTCGGAAAGCAGCGCATCGTACCGCTTGGGGTTTTCCTCGCGGCGCACGTAGGCCAGCATGAGCGGCGCGGCCTCGTTGCACAGGATCACCTGCCCCTGTATTTCCCAGTCGCGCACCTCGGCGTCGTCCGCACCGGCCACGCGCACCACCCGCAGGCAGTCCGTGGGCAAAACGTACTTTCGCTCCCACCGCCAGCGCGGCGCGTCCACGGACGCGGCCAGTTCAGCCTGCGCCATGCAGCAGTTCCACGGGTGCGCCCGCAGCACCGCATCACGGGACGCGGGCCACCTGCGGTTGCACAACCGCGCGCCCTTGCTTTCGTCCACAAGAGACATGATGGGGTCCTCTCCCAGGTCCTGCAACGCGTTGTTGCATATCTCGATCACACTGTCGGCCATGAATCCTCCCCATTGTTGTGTGTTGGCCCGATTCCGGGCGGAGTCCCAGTATACCCCGCCCCCGGCCACCGGGACGCAACAGCAGGGGAAAAGGACACAAACGGGAAAAACAATCCCCTTGACCCGTTTTGGAAACACCGCCTCGTGCCACGGGAAAAACCAACCGCAAACATGTGATTTTGATCAAAATCATTTGATTTTTACCGGCATTCGGCTCTATAGTGCCGGAAGCAACTGAATCAAGCCGATACGGTGGGGAGCCCGTCATGGCCAAAATGAACATTCCTGAATACAGGATATCCGTGGACCGTCTGCGTCCCGGGGTCTTCATTCGTCTCGAGAAAACCGGCTGGTTCTCCCATCCCTTCCTGTTCAACAGCTTCAAGATCACGAGTCCGGAACAGATAGACATCCTGCGCCAACTGGGCGTGGGCAAGGTTTTGTGCATACCGGAAAAAAGCGACGTGTTGCCCGGCGCACAGGACGAAAAACCGGTCCCGGCGCCCTGCGAACCCGACGCGACCCGGCAGATGCTGGACGAAATGTGGGAACTCAAACGGGAGCGCACCCGCCGTCTGGAAGAAAAAAAGCAGCGCATGGCCGAATGCGAAAACCACTACTTCGAATCAGTGCGGGACATCACCAACATCATGAAAGGCATGGTCCGTGGCAACGGGGAATCCGTGCTGGACGCCCGCGAGTTCGTGCGGCGGCTGGCCCGCCATTTTCTTGAAGACCGGGAATCCACCCTGCACCTCATGAACGTGCTGCCCCGCATCGAGCCGGTCTATTCCCATTCGCTGAACGTGGCCGTGCTGTCCATGATGGCCGGGCGCGAAGCCGGATTCTCGAAAGAGCAAATGGAACTGCTGGGCATGGGCGCGCTGTTTCACGACATCGGCAAGACACGCATTGAAAAGAAATTGCTGCGCAAACGCGGGCCACTGACCAAGCCCGAGCAGGAACTGCTGGAAAAGCACCCGGAATTCGGCGTGGAAATCCTCGCGAAAATCGCCGACTTCCCGGCCGAAGCCCTTCCGGCCGTGGCCCAGCACCACGAACGCGCGGACGGATCCGGCTACCCGGACGGACTCACGGGCGAACAGACCGACCGACTGGCACGCATGGTCAACATCGCCAATTCCTACGACAATCTCTGCAACAATTCCGATCCCGAGGAAAACCTGACCCCGTATCTGGCCCTTTCCTATATGTTCGGGCAGGGCAAGGCCCTCTACGACATGGAACTGCTGACCTCGTTCATCCGCTGCCTCGGGGTGTACCCGCCCGGCACGGTGGTGCAGCTCACCAACGGCACCATCGGCATGGTCATGTCCGTGAACCCGGCCAACCAACTGCGGCCCAGTGTCGTGCTCTATGATTCGGAAATCCCGAAAAAGGAAGCGCTCATCGTGGAACTGGCGGACGAGGCCGAACTGCAGGTGGAAAAAAGCATCCGGCTCTCGCACCTGCCACCGGAAATCTTCGAATATCTCAATCCCCGCTCCCGCATCACCTACTACGTGGACCCGGACGACCTGTAGCCGAGGCACAGGCCGCTCCGTCCCTCCTTCATTCTTCCGTCGGCAGTCGTTGCCGCAACAAGGGGTCAGCCGATCAGGTCTGAGTCGTCGTCCCGGCCCAGCATGCGGCCGAGGCTTTCCATGAGTTCGTGCTTGAGGATGGGCTTCATGATGAAATCGCCGATGCCGGCATCGCGCAGACGGTCATAGGAAACCGCCTCGCTGAAGCCCGTACACAGGATGATGGGCTGGTCCGGGCGCACGCGCAGAATCTCGCGCGAAAGCTCCAACCCGGTCATGTTGGGCATGGTCTGGTCCGTGATGACCAGATCGAAATCGTGGGCGCGGTGCCGGAAAGCCTCCAGCGCCTCGATGCTGCTGGTACGGGTGACCACCTCGAACCCGAACGATTCGAGCATGTCGCGCCCGATGTCCACCAGCGCCTTTTCGTCGTCCACGAACAGGATGCGCCCACGGGTGAAAACCAGCTGGGGCAGGGCCGCGGCCTCGGGCCGGGCCAGATCGGGCGTGCGGGGCAGATACACGGAAAAAATCGCACCCTGTCCGGGCTCGCTGTGCACGTGCACGTGGCCTTCGTGTTTGCGCACGATGCCATGCACCATGGAAAGGCCCATGCCCGTGCCTTCACCCAGCTCCTTGGTGGTGAAAAACGGGTCGAAAACCCGGTCCATGGTTTCAGCGTCCATGCCGTGGCCGGTGTCGGTCACGCGCAGGCGCACGAACCATTCGGGCCGTCCCACGTCGCCGGGGATGAACATCCTGTCGGTCTCGTCCGCATCGGCCACCTCCACGTCCAGCCGCCCGCCGTGTTCCCGCATGGCATGGGCAGCGTTGGTGCACAGGTTCAGGATGATCTGGTGCATCTGGGTGGGATCGGCCATGATGCGGTCGTCCTCGGCCCCGGTGTTCACGTTGATCTCCACGTTGGCCGGAATGCTGGAGCGCAACAGCTTGAGCGCCTCCTTGACCAGCGGAATCAGGGTCATGGGCTGGCGCTCCTGCGGACCCTGCCGCGAAAAATTCAGTATCTGGGTAACCAGATCCCGGGCCCGCTCCCCGGCCCGCATGATCTCCGTGACCCGCCGTTCCAGCGTGCTGTCCGGCTCGGCCGAGCTGTGCACGATCTCGGCATAGCCCATGATCACGCCGAGAATGTTGTTGAAGTCGTGGGCAATGCCCCCGGCCAGCGTGCCGAGCGCCTCCATTTTCTGGGCCAGCCGCAGCTGCTCCTCAAGCTCCATGCGTTCGGTGATGTCCACAAAATAGCCGCGTATCTCCTCAAGCCCGCCCTCGCCCATGACACCGTCCACGGTGGCCAGCAAATGCACGCGCCCGGAGGAGCCGCGGAAACTCGTCTCGTGGTTGCGCAACCGCCCGGTCCGTTCCAGCTGTTCGCGCAGATTCATGCCCGATCCCAGCGAATCCCAGACGTCGAAAAGATTTTCTCCCTCCACGCTCGACGGCTCCGCAAACCCGAACATGTCGGCAAATGCCTTGTTGCAGTTCAGGATCAGCCCGTCGCCGTCGGCCACGAAGTTGGCAGTGATATCCTTGTCGAACAGCAGCCGGTAGCGTTCTTCGCTGGCTTCCAGCTGCCGGAGCACGGACGCCCGCTTGGCAATATCGCGCATGAGCCGCTGGTTGGCGTGGTTCAGTTCCGCGGTGCGGCTGTCCACGATATGGGTCAGGCGTTCGTTGAACTCGAAAAGCTGCAACTGCATGCGCCATTTGTGGCACAGGGAGTTGGCCAGCTGGCGCAATTCCTGCGAGCGAAAGGGTTTTTGCAGGTACAGGAGTTTTTCCGGCGGCGGAACCCGGCGGTTGAGCTCGGCAAGCGGCACGTCCCCGGACGAGGAAAGCATGACGATCTCCACGTTGGGGTCCACGGACCGCAGCCGCGCCGCCGCCTCCACCCCGTCCGAGCCCTGCTGGCGCATGTTGATCAGGGCCACGGCAAAGGGCTCTTCCCTGCCGATGGCCATGGCTGCCTCGCGCAGTGCCTCGCGTGCGTCCCGATGGCAACTGACCTGAAAAACCATCTGTTCGGAGCCCTCGGCGGCCTCCTGCGTATGGTGCCCGGAAGCTCCGGCACTGTCCGCAATAAGGGCCTCCAGCGCAGAGGCGTCCCCACGCTCGAAACAGAGGATGTCCCGGTACTGGGTCAGCATCTCGGTGTCGGGATCAATGGCGAGTATGCGAAATCCGGAAGAATGTTCATCCATTGCGGCCACGCTCCGGGGTCTGGACAGGGCTGTGCGGTTCAACAGGTAATGGTCTGTAGTATAATGCATGGATAGACAAATGGAAAGGTGGAAACAAATGGCGGCCGGGGCACGCCCCCGGCCGCCTGCAACGGAGATTTTCGGAATGGCTTGCTGCTGTCCTCTCCGCTATTGCTCAATTGGTGGCTACTCCGGAATCCAGCCGCACGATCATGGCCCTGTCCAGCCCGCAGGACTCGAGGACGCCGGGCCGGTCCTTGGCAGCCTCGGCCCTGCTGGAATAGCGGCCCACCACCACGCGGTGCCACCTGCCACGCTCGCCAAGGTCCACCTCGTTGATCCACGTGGAAAAGCCGCGCTTTTCCAGTCGCTCGCAATCGCGGCTGGCGCGGTTCACATCCTGCCACGAGCTGACATGAATGCCGTACACAGGCTGTATTGCATCCCCGGTTGCCGAAGACCGCTTTGAGACCTGCACCTTGGAAGGCTTGGCTGCCCCGGTGGAGATTTCGGGCGAGGCCGCTTCAGGAGTTGCAGCGGCAGGCGCGGCAATGTCAGGTTTCAGGTCGCGTTCCTGCACGGGCTGCGGCCCGGGAACACTCGCGGCCTTGGCTGCGGTTGCCGCACGGGGCAAGGCCGCGGACGCCTTGACAACGTCCGCAGCCTCGCCGGCAGCCTGCCCCACGGACGGGAAAGGTCCCGGGGACAGTCGGTTCGGGGTTGAACCATCAATATCGGCACTGAAACGCGCAGCCATGCGGGCGCGTTTCAGGTTCTCGTCGGCCATGGTGTAATAGGAAGGCGAAAGCTCAAGGGCCCGCTCGAAATAGGGAATGGCCTCAACGGGCTGGCCGCCGGAAAGCAGCACATAGCCGAGATTGTTGTAGGCCTTGGCTTCGCCGCCAGCATAACGGAAGGCCTCCAGCGCCTCGCCGCGCCGGTTCATGTTGGTCAGGGCCAGCCCGAGGTTGTTGTAGGTACGCGGACAGGCGCCGCCCTTTTGCAGTGCCTGCGAAAAGGCCTGTGCGGCACTGGCGTAGTCCTTGCGGGCGATGTGCACCACGCCCAGATTGTTCAGGATGGCGGCAGAATCATTGCCGTCATGCAGTTCCAGGGCCTTGCCGAAGCAAGCCGCGGCCTGATCGTATTCGCCGCGCCGGTCGTGAAGGATGCCCAGATAGTTGTGGGCCTTCCACAGGGACGGGTCCGTTGTCACGGCCATGGACAGGTGCGACTCGGCTTCATCGAACAACCCGGCCCGAAAATAGATGGTCCCGGCCCCCTGATTGGCGCGGGCGTGATCGGGCTGTGCCTGAAGCACGGCCAGAAACTCGTTCAGTGCCAGTTCGTCCTGCCCCTTGGTGGTCAGCAGTTCGCCCTTGAGCACCCGGATCTCGATGTTGCCCGGGTCCTTTTCCTGCGCCTTGTTCAGGTGCACGAAGGCCATCTCGTAATTGCCGCGCTCGGAATACCCCTTGGCAATCTTCAAATGCTTTGCCCCGTCAAGGTCCAGTTCAGTGTCCTTGCCGTAGGCAAATTCCTTGAAATCGCCATCCATGTTCTTGGAAGCGCAACCGCACAGCAGCGCGGCCATGGCCAGAAACAGGATGATGTGACACGTCGTTTTCATGACTCCCCTCCTTGCCGCCTAATTGGGCAGCACTTCGAAAACATCGCCGAGCATGATGATCGCCGGTCCCATGATGGTGGCGAACAATGCCGGAAGAATGAACAGGATGAGCGGCAGCATGAGCTTGACCGGCAGCTTGGCTGCGGCCTCTTCCGCCTTTTGCTGGCGCCTCTTGCGCATGGAATCCGAATAGACCCGCAGGGTCCGGCCCACGCTGATGCCGAAAATATCCGCCTGGATGAGCAGGGTCACCAGGCTGTTGAGATCGTCCAGCCCCACCCGGCGCGAAAGGGCGCGCAGGGCGTCCGCACGCTTCTTGCCCGCACGCAGTTCAAGGGTCAGCAGATAAAATTCCTCGCTGATCTCCGGGCCGGAAAGCCGCATTTCCTCGCACACGCGGGTAATGGCCTGATCCAGCCCCATGCCGGACTCCACGCAGACCACAAGCAGGTCCAGCGCATCGGGCAGGGCGTTGGTCACGCTGGTCTGGCGCTTCTTGAGCCGGGAGGAAAGCCACAGGTCCGGGGCATACATGCCCGCAGCCAATGCCCCGGCACCGGCGAACATGGTCGCGCCCATGCTCATGTCGTCGAACAAAAAAGTCCGTGCGCCCATGAACAGAGCGAGCATGATCAGGGCCATGCCCGCCTTGGCGCCCTGAAAGACGCGATAGGATTCGGGCTTGCGCAGTCCGGCCTGCACCAGCTTGAGGCGCGAGGCGTTTTCGCGTTCCTCTTCCTTGGGAGCGACCCGGGACCCGAGCTTGTCGAACATGCGCGCAAGGGAGCGGCCCGCATCGCGCAGGGCGTGACCCAGCGCAGAGCCGTTGTCGGCCCGGCCGCCGTGCACGCGATCGCGGATGCGCTCCACGTTGCCCGCGCCGGAAAGGAACCCGAACACGCCGTACACGCCCAGAAGCACGGACACGAATCCAAGCCCGGCGGCGATCAGCGGATAAACATACTCGTTCATGGCGGCTCCCTAGATGGTGATCCTGATCATGCGCCGGATGACGAAAATGCCCAGCGTCATGGAAACCACGGCCCCCATGGCCATGGCCCGGCCCAGCTCTTCCTTGTAGAGCAGGCTCATGTATTCGGGATTGATGATGTACAGGGCCGATGCCACCACGAACGGCAGGGCCGTGAGGATCATGGCGGACATGCGGCCCTCGGCCGAAAGCACGCGCACCTGCCCGAACAGCTCGAAGCGTTCGCGCACCAGCCGGGCGATGTTGGAAATGATCTCCGCAAGGTTGCCACCGGTTTCCCTCTGGATGTTCACGGAAACCACGAAAAACTTGAGGTCCGGGCAATCCACGCGGTGCAGCAGGTCGGTCAGGGACTGGTCCGCGTCCTTACCGTAGTTGATCTCCTCGAGGGTCTGGCGAAATTCCGCGCCGATGGGATCGTCGAACTCATCGGCCACCATGCGCATGGCACCGTTGAAGGTATGCCCGGCCTTGAGCGCGCGGGTCATGAGGTCCAGCGCCTCGGGGAGCTGCTGGGTGAAACGCTCCATGCGCTTGGCCTTCTTGCGCTTGAGCATGAACACGGGCAGGGAACCGCACACATAGGCGATGACCGCGGAACCCAGCGGGTTGCCCGTGGCCAGCGCGGCCGCATACAGCCCGGCAAGGCCCAGCAGGGCCGAGGCCAGCATGTAGGTGCCGGGCGTGCCCTTGGCGTCCGCCTGCCGGATGAGCCTGCGCAGGTTCGCGGCCAGCTTCATGTTTTCCAGCATGCGGTTGAACCACGGCACGTCGCTCATGGACGAGGAGCGCCGGACCAGTTCCACGCGTTCGTCGTCCGCGTTTTCCAGCCCCAACGCGCGCAACCGGTCGCGCACCTTGCGCTCGGCCTTGTCCTGTGCGGAGCGGCCAAGGGCCGCAAAGCCGGAAACCAACAGGAACAGCACCGCGGCCATGACGACTATGATCAATACGCTCTGCATACGGCTACCCCAGCTTCCGGGCTTCGAAAATGTCCGGCGGGAACGGCGTTCCCATGCGGTTGAGCTTTTCGCTGAACTTGGGACGAATGCCGCGACCCATGAAATCCCCTACGACCATGCCCTTGGAATCCACGCCGGTCTGCTCGAAGGCGAAGATTTCCTGCATGGTGATGATCTCGCCTTCCATGCCCGTGACTTCCTGCACGCTGATGACCTTGCGCGTGCCGTCCACCAGACGGGTGGCCTGAATGATCACGTCCACGGCCGAAGAAATGTACCGCTTGAGGGAAACGTCTGAAATGTTCAAGCCGGCCATGGAAACCATGGTCTCAAGGCGCATCAGGCAATCGCGCGGCGAGTTGGCGTGGATGGTGGTCAGGGAGCCGTCGTGGCCCGTGTTCATGGCCTGCAGCATGTCCAGGGCCTCGGCGGAACGGACCTCGCCCACGATGATGCGGTCCGGCCGCATGCGCAGGCAGTTCTTGACCAGTTCGCGCTGGGAGATCTCGCCCTTGCCCTCGATGTTGGCGGGCCGGGTCTCAAGCCGCACCACGTGCTCCTGCTTCATCTGCAATTCGGCCGCGTCCTCGATGGTCACGATGCGCTCGTCCTCGGGGATGAAGCGCGAGAGGCAGTTGAGCAGCGTGGTCTTGCCCGAGCCCGTACCGCCGGAAATGATCACGTTCAGCCGGCACTTGACGATGCCGTCGAAGACCATGGCCATTTCATCGGTGAACGCGCCGAACCCGATCAGGTCGCGCACTTCGAGAGGGTCCTTGGAAAACTTGCGTATGGACAGGGACGGGCCGTCCAGAGCCAGCGGCGGAATGATGGCGTTGACGCGGGAACCGTCCAGCAGGCGGGCGTCCACCATGGGCTGGGATTCATCGATGCGCCGTCCCACCCGAGAGACGATGCGGTCGATGATCTTGCGCAGGTGGTCGTCGTCGCGGAACCGGGCCTTGGTCAGTTGCAGCTTGCCCTTGCGCTCCACGAAAATCTGCTTGTAGCCGTTGACCAGAATGTCGTTGACCGTGTCGTCCTTGACGAACGGCTCCAGCGGACCCAACCCGATGACCTCGTCCTGAATCTCGGAGAGCATGCGCTTGCGCTCGGCCATGTTCAACGGGGCGCTCTGGAATTCTTCCCAAAGCAATCCTTCGGTGGCGCTGGCTATCTCCGCCTTGGTTTCCTCTTCGGAAAGGCGGTCCAGCACGGTCAGGTCCAAAAGGTCGATGAGCCGGGCATGGATACGGGTCTTGATGTCGAAATAGTACTCGCTGTTTTCCTCGCGCGCTTCAGCTTCGCGCGCGGGACGCGTCTGCACCCTGGCCTTGGCCTGATTGCGGTTCAACCGTTCGGCAAGATTCATGATCCTGCCCTCACGGTTTCAGGAGTGCGCTCCGGGGCCGTTGCCGTGTCGCCGCCACGCCTGAGCACACGGTCCACGAGTCCCCTGAGGGAAAAGGCCTGCTTGCGCGGCGCATCCGCATTCGGTGCCAGTTCTGCGGCCATGCGTTCCAGCATGCGCGAGGCTGCGGACCTGGGTGCCGCGTCCACCATGGGCACGCCCTGATTCATGGCCGAAAGCGCGGCCGGATAATCATGGGGAACGGCCCAGGCCACGTTGGTGTCCAGCACGGCTTCGGCTTCGCCAACGTCCACCCCCGAATCCGGAAGATGGCGGTTGACCACCAGCCGAACGCGGCGCTGCGCGTCCGGGTCCAGCGAGCGCAACCGCTTGAGCACGCGGGCCGTGCGCGACAGGGCGGGCATGCCCAGTTCCGTGACCAGCAGCAGCGAGTCGGCCAGCTCCACTTCCTTGGGCAGTTCGTCCATCTCCGAAATGGAGGCGTCCACCACCACCAGATCATAGGCCTGCCGCAGGTGTTCCAGAATCATGTACAATTCATGGTCGTCGGGCAGGGTCGCGTCCTGCGGCGCGGGCAGCACATGCAGGCCGGACTCGTGCTCGGCCATGACGCTGCGCAGATAGGTGGCGTCCAGCCGGGTGATGTCGCCCACCAGATCGCCCCAGGTGTATTCGGGAGCAAGGTCCAGGAACAGGGGCGCGTCCCCCGCGGGCTGGCGCAAATCCAGCAGGGCCACGCTTCCGGGGGCGGCCCGGTTGGCGGCCACGGCCAGATTCACGGCCATGGTGGTCACGCCCATGCCGGGCTTGGCGCCCAGCACCGTGACGATGCGACCGCGCGATCCATCGGATTCCAGATTGGCGCGCATGGCCGTGCGCATGAGCGCTGCGCGGAAATCGTCCTGTGCCACCGGATAACGCAGAAATTCTCGAATGCCGTGCCGCATGGCCCGGATCAGCAGGTCCGGGTCCGGCGCAGCCCCGGCCAGATACACGTCTTCGGCCTGCCCGGATTCCAACGCCTGAAGGATATGCGGCAGGTCCTCGTTCACGCTCGGGCCGGGCTCATAGACCAGCACGCCCATGGTTTCGGCGTCCTCGGGCTGCAACCGCACGGCGGGCATGGACTCGATCATGGCCTGCATGTGCTTTTGCTGTTCCGGGTCCGCAAGGGCCAGGGTCACGGGAATGATACGGCTATCCATCACGATTCTCCTACCGCGCGGCAGTGGCTTCGGACCGGGGTCGGGCCGGACCGGGGTCCGCGCTGAAACTGTCGAAGACAAATATGTCGGCCATGAGCACCGCGGTCATGAGCAGCATAAGCAGCAGCTCGCGCCAGCAGTTCACGTGGGGCTCGGAAAAACGCATCACTTGCCCCCTATGATGATGTCTGCCACCGAGGTGTTCGTGCTCTTGGTTTCGGGCTTGGGGCCGCTCTGGTACTTTTCCACCACGGCCTGCGTGTATTTGCCGTCCATGCCGCGCACGGGCTCGGTGCCCGCAGGCAGGGGGTTGAGGGTCTGGTCCTGCACGGCCATCTTCACGGAAGAACCGAAACGGGGCGTGGATTCCTCATGCTGCACCTGGGCGATGGAACAACCGCCCGAGGCCAGGAAAAGCGACAATATGGTCAAGGTCATCAGTCTGGTTGTCATTGCGTCCTCCTTATTTGGGCCATGCGTGGCCCACGTCGCCGTCAAATCCGGACTCGGGCCGCACAACGCTGCCGGACGAAACCTTTTCCCGGGGCGGGAACATGCGCGGGTCCGACCCGGAAGCCGAGTCCTTCCCTTCCAAAAGGCCCAGCAGGTAGAATTCGTAATCGTCGGGCTTGCGGAACCCGTCCGTGGGCAGGGACTGCTGGTCCGTGTCCAGCGGCTTGACCAGATGCGCGGTGACGATGATCACCAATTCGGTCTTGTCTTCCTGATAATCCGAGCTGCGGAACAGGCTTCCGAGGATCGGAACATCGCCCAGCACCGGAAAGCGCTGGTTGTTTTCCTTGAGGGATTCGCTGATCAGGCCGGCAATGGCGAAACTCTGGCCGTCGGCCAGTTCCACCACGGTTGTGGCCCGGCGCGTGGAAATGGCCGGAATTTCGTATCCGTCAAAGCGCAGGGCTCGGGAATAATCCAGATCCGAAACTTCGGGCGCCACCTGCAGGTTGATGGCCCCGGCGCTCATGACCGTGGGCGTGAACTTGAGACCCACGCCAAAGGGCTTGAACTCGATGGCCACGGTGCCGAAGGACTGGGGGATGGGAATGGGCACCTCGCCGCCCGCAAGGAAATTGGCTGTTTCGCCGCTTACGCAGATGAGGTTCGGCTCGGCCAGCACCCGGGCAAGGCCATGGGCCTTGAGCGCGTCCAGAAACGCGTTCATGCCGATGTTGCCGGAACCGTTGTAGCGCATGACGCTGTTGATGCGGTCGGTGAGCTGGATGAGCGTTCCGTCGTTGTTGAAGCTGGTCAGGTTGTTCAGGAACGAATAGAACAGGAAATCGTCGGTCCAGGCCTCGAAGTTCACACCCATGCGCTGCAGGGCCGTGCGGGTCATTTCGGCCACGCGGACCTCCAGCATGACCTGCTGCACCCCGTCCATGCGCATGAGGTTGACCACCTTTTCCGGGGCCACGGTCTCGGCAAGGTTCAGGGCCGCGGTCAGGCTGGCCGCGTCGGTCACGGTTCCGGCCAGTGTGATGTTCTCGGCATTGGCCATGACCTTGATGCGGTCCTCGGACGGCAGAAGCTCGTGCAGCATGCGCTTGAGTCCGGTCACGTCCGGGATGACCTGCACGTCGTACACGTCCATGACGCCGGGGCCGTCCCACAGGGTCAGGGAGGTGGTGCCGAATTCCTTGCCGGTCAGATAAATCTGCCGGGGCGAAAGCAGCAGCATCCCGGCGGTTTCCGGATCGGCGATGGACACGCGGGTCACGGGCCTGTCCGTGTTCAGCACCACGGATTTCCCGGCCACCACGCGCACGACCTTGGCCGCGTCCGAATCCACGCGCTCCCCGGCCCGGGCCACGCCCGAACACAGCAGTGCGCACAGCGCCACGGTCAGGATTCGTATTGCATATGAAGTCTTCATTGTTGCGCTCCCCCCTAAAACTTGACCTTGGTGGCGTCCGCGCCGGAGATGACCTGCACACTGACCTGCTTTTTGCCCCGGACCCGTTTTTTGGGCTTGGGCTTGGGCCGGAATGCGGCCAATGCCGACTTGGGCGTTTCCCCGTGCGTGAGCACCGTGGCGTTGTCCACCAGATTGCGCAGGGCAAAATGCAGGGTGCCGCGGGTGGAGGCCAATGCCAGACGTTCACTTTCCTGCGGCGAGAGTTCCAACGTGTACACGTCCACGGACGCGGTCACGCCTTCCTCGGTGGGCGTGTCCAGCTGGGTTCCGGTGGCCAGCACCTTGACCCACTCCAGCACCATCTTGGTCACGGGCTTTTCCTCGCGTCCCTCGGTGAGCGAAACCAGCACGTCCACGCGGTCACCCGGGTGCACGAAACCGGAAAGCCCCATGACCATGTTGCCTTTGACGGCCATGGCCCGCTTGCCGGGGGCGATCATGGCGCTGATGCCGCCGATGGGCTTGTCGCCCACCAGCTTGGAACGGGTCACGGGTTCGTTCACGCCCACGTCCATGGCCACGGTGCGGCCAACCAGCCCCTCGAAATCGCCAACAGCGCCCGCAGGTTCCGCTTCCTGCGCGTACTGACGCACGACAAGGGACTCCTCGGGGATCTTGCTGCCTTTCTTGATGGGCATCTTGGCCACCACCACGGGCACTGTGGGTACGGCGGCCTGCTTGACCGGACGACTGCTCATCCAGCGGAAGATGAGTGTGGCCGCCACCAGCGAAAGCACGAGGGCAAGGCCTATCTGGATGATTGCGCGAGAAGATCGGCTCATGGGATTCTCCTTGCCCTACGGGGCGTAAAACAGTCCGGTGCGATGAAAGGCCAGCCCCATGGATGCCAGGGTCCCTGCGGCAATGGCCACGCCGTAGCACAGCCGGGGCAGAACCCTTTCGGACTTCACGGGAACGTATTCGAACCGGTGGGAGGACAGGAGAATGAACACCGAAGCGCGGAAGTTCGCCAGCACGGCCTTGAGGTGATCCATATGCCTGAGCAAAACCACCAGGGCATAGACCCCGCCGACGAGACAGGTGAAAATGAATGCCGCGAACGCCGTGCTCGCACCGAGCCACGCGCCCACGCCGGCCATGAGCTTGACATCGCCCGCGCCCATCATGCCCAGCAGAAACGGAACCAGCATGACGCCCAGCCCGAGTCCGAACCCGGCCGAGGCAAAGAGCAGCCCGTCCAGCCCGTTCGCCACGGCATGGGCGACAAGACCGGAAAGCATGAGCGGAAACGTGAGCCAGTTGGGAATGCGCTGGCTGCGCAGATCAGTGATGACGGCTATGGCCAGGGCGGCCAGAAGCGTGATGGCGGCGGCAATGTCCATGGTTCTCCCCCGAATACCTGACATGTGATGCCGGGTCCGTCTCCTTTCGAAGACGGGGCCGGGGCGGCGGGCTTTCCCTCCCTCCGCCCCGGAACCGGCCGAAACGTTTGGTTTCCGTTGCTACGGAGTCACGGTCATCTTGGATGCGATGCCGTTGAACGTGCCGGAAACGTTGGTGCCGAGTGCGGTGACTGCGGTCACGATGGCGGCGGCGATCAGGGCGGCGATCAGGCCGTATTCCAGAGCGGTTGCGCCTTCGTCATTACGGATAAGCTGCATCATCTTGGTCATTGTCTTTCTCCTTGCTGAAAAAATGGTTGCGAAAAGATTTACGGGGTCACGGTCATCTTGGAAGCGATGCCGTTGAACGTGCCGGAAACGTTGGTGCCGAGCGCGGTGACCGCGGTCACGATGGCGGCGGCGATCAGGGCGGCGATCAGGCCGTATTCCAGAGCGGTTGCGCCTTCGTCACTGCGGATGAGCTGCATCATCTTGGTCATTGTCTTTCTCCTTGCTGAAAAAATGGTTGCGAAAAAATTTACGGGGTCACGGTCATCTTGGAAGCAATGCCGTTGAACGTACCGGCCACGTTGGTGCCGAGCGCGGTGACCGCGGTCACGATGGCGGCGGCGATCAAGGCGGCGATCAGGCCGTATTCCAGAGCGGTTGCACCATCTTCGTCGCAAATGAGTTGCTTGGTCCTGATCATTGTCTTTTCTCCTTCCGGTAAAAACCGAACTGTTCGTTTTTTCCCGCCGATGTCTCCCCTTCCTCAAACATGCCCTACCAAGAGCATGCCCTTCATTGAGCAACCACCGTGCCATTGGCTCAAAAACGCTCATTTTTCTTTTTTATCATTCTGAAATAATTGGAGTAAAAAATAATTATCCGCTCATGCAGCACAAACGTTGTGAACATGAACGAACGCGATAATCCATAAAAAATGGACAGCCTCGCAGCAAACCCTGCGAGGCTGTTCACAATAATCGTCAATTATTTCAGGATATAAGGTCGGTCTATAAAAAATAGATCAGGTCTGAACAAACTCCATGGGGTCCAGACCATGCTTGCGGATCTTGTTCCAGAGGTTCTTGGGAGAGATGCCCAGCAGGGCCGCGGCCTCGGTCTGCACGCCGCCCGTGCGGGTCATGGCCTCGCTGATAAGGGTGCGCTCATAATCCTGCATGGCCTGCTTGAGCGTGGTATCCGGGTCCAGCGCCACGGGAACGCCCTGCACCCCGCCCTGCGGCACGGCACGGGAAAAGGCCAGGTCCACCTCGGCGGGCGTGATGTGGCTGCCCTTGCAGAATATGGCGGCGCGCTCCACGGCGTTGGCCAGCTGGCGCACGTTGCCGGGCCAGTCATAGGCCATCATGATGCCCATGGCCTCAGGCGAAATGCCGGCTATGTCCGTGCCCAGCCTGCGGTTGGCGCGCTGGATGAACCGCTCGGCCAGCTGAGGCAGGTCGTCCATGCGTTCGCGCAGGGCGGGCAGGGCGATGGTGGCGATGTTCAGGCGGTAGAAAAGGTCGGAGCGAAACTCGCCTTCGGCCACACGTTTTTCCAGTTCCCGGTTGGTGGCGGCTATGATGCGTACATCAAAGGATATGGGCGCCATGCCCCCCAGACGCTCCACCTGTTTCTGTTCCACGGCGCGCAGCAGTTTCGGCTGCAAATGCAAGGGCATGTCGCCGATTTCGTCCAGCAGAATGGTGCCGCCGCGCGCCTGCTCGAACCTACCCTTCTTCACGGCGTTGGCCCCGGTGAACGCGCCCTTTTCATGGCCGAACAATTCGCTTTCCAACAGGTTTTCGGGAATGGCCGCGCAGTTGAGCTTGACGAACGGCCCGGAAGCACGGGCACTCAGGGCATGAATGGTGTCGGAAACCAGTTCCTTGCCCGTGCCGGTCTCGCCCACCACCAGCACGTCCGCATCCAGTTCGGCCACGCGTTCGATGCGCTCCTTGACCAGTTGCATGGGGCGGCTCTGCCCGATGATGTTCCCCAGCGGGCTGTCCACGCGCAGATTGCGCTTGAGTGTCTCAAGCTCCTGTTCAAGCTTGCGTTTTTCCAAAGCGCGCCGAATGACGACGTCCATCTCGGAAATACTGAACGGCTTGGTGAAATAGTCGTAGGCGCCCCGCTTCATGGCCTCCACGCCCGAGCCCTTGGTGGCGTATCCGGTCATGACGATCACATCCATGGTCGGCGCGGCATCGGCCAGATGCGGCAGCGCCTCGATGCCGGACATGCCCGGCAACTTCACGTCGTGCAGGGCAAGATCGAAACGCCCGGCACGGGCCTTTTCCACGCCCTCTTCAGCCGTGGACGCGGTTTCCACCTCGTAGCCCAGTTCTGTCAGGGCATCCACCAAAAGCCCCTGAAACGGGGCATCATCATCAACAACAAGCACGCGTATGGGCATGTTCCATTCTCCGGTTTTGCAATGTCGGCTCCAGCATACCCCAATCGCCGCCATGAATCCACAAAAAATGGATAGCCATGCGTTTCCCTGTGCATATCGCTGGCCAGGGCCAGGACCACACAGACGACTGCATTCGTTCATATAGTTGAAAATAAAGGACTTTAATAAAACATACAGAACGGCAGATTCTTTGGCACGCCCATTGCTTTGCAATACCATCATGGAAATGAACAAACCCGCACAGGGTCTTGGCAAGGAGAATGGCATGAACACAAACGACTCCAAACGCAGCGGGATGGCCGCGACCGAACTGGCACTGATGCTGCCATTCATTTTTCTGCTGCTTTTCATGCTCGTGGAAGGGGCCAACGCCATGCATATGTATTCGTCCCTGCAGGAGGCCAGCCGCGAAGGCGCGCGACTGGTACTTATGGAAGGCGAATCCGCGGACGTGACCTCGCTGGTCCGGGCGCTGGTATCCGATGTTCCGCCGGAAAGCCTGACCACCACGGTCAACACGGTGGAATCCGAAGTCACGGTCATAGTCAGTTGTCAATACACGCCCTTCAACGGAGGCGAAGATGGATACGAATTTCTCACGGGCAGCAACGACCCGTTCGTTCTCAAGGCTCAGACAACCATGCCCCGGCAATAGCCGCAGCGGTGCGGTGAGCATCCTCATGGGCGTGGTCGTCAGCGCCCTGGTGCTTTCCGTGGGTCTGGCCGTGGACCTCGGCAACCTGTACATGGCCAAGACCAAACTGCAGGCGGCCGTGGACTCGGCAGCACTGGCAGGCAGCCTGGAACTGCCCTACGACCCGGACGTGAGCAACGGACGCGTGGTTGCGGCAGTCAACGCCATGCTTGAAAAGAACTATCCGGACGCGGAAGTGGAAAGCATCACCTCAGGCAGCGACATCCGCAGCGTGAACGTGCTGGCCAAGGCCAACGTATCCACCCTGCTCATGGGCGTGGCCGGCATCACGGACAAATGGATTTCCGCCAAGGCCTCGGCGGGCTTCAACAAGCTCGAGGTGGTTTTCGTGGTGGACAACTCCGGTTCCATGAAAGGCACGCCCATCAACATGGTGCGCGCCGCAGCCCTGAACCTTGTGGACCTGATCCTGCCCGATGGCGCCGATCCCGGCTCCAAGGTTGGCTTGGTGCCCTTCAAGGGAACCGTGCGCCTGCAGGACGACGTGCAGGACGGCCTGCCCGCAGGATGCCGCAACTGGGACGGCTCCGAATACACGGGCATGCACGAGGACTTCATGCCCATGTACTGGGCCCTGCCCGACTACTACCGCAACTGGGTCACGCTGGACACATGCTCCGGCATTCCCAAGTCCCATGGCCTGACCGGGGACAAGTACGCCATCACCCAGACCCTCAACCGCATGGATGCCCAGGGCGTCTGGTCCGGCACCATCATTCCCATGGGCATGAAATGGGGCCGCCTGATGTTGACCCCCGGCGCACCCTACCCGCAGGCCGGAGACCCGGAAGAATACAGAAAGATCCTGATCCTGCTCACGGACGGCGACAACGAGGACGGCGGCTGCGGCGGCCGGTATGCCCAGAGCTACGAGCCCAACAACTACTGGACCAACGCATACTACGGCATGGGCGTGGACTCGGCCCACTGCGAAGACGGCGGGCAGCTCAACAGCGACATGCTGGAACAGGCCCAACTGGCCAAGGATTCGGACATCGAGATCTTTACCATCCGCTTCGGCAACTCGGACACCACGGACGTGGCCCTCATGAAACAGATCGCATCCAGCAAGCCGGGCACGGACGACCACTATTTCGATGCGCCTTCGGTGTACGACATCGACGACGTTTTCAAGAAGATCGGCAGACACCTCGGCTGGCGTTTGCTCAACTAGGAGGCAACAATGAACCGTTCACGCCACAACGACCACGAACGCAGCGCCGGTTCCCGCGCCGGAGCCACGGCCGTGGAAGTGGGCCTGCTGCTGCCCATCGTGTTCATGCTGATCATGGGTGTCATCGAAAGCGGTGCCCTGTGCTACTCGTGGCTCACGGTGCAGCGCGCGGCCCAGGAAGGAGCCCGCTTTGCGGCCACCGGCCAGGGCTATGAGGAAGGCACCCGCAAGACGCGGATCGTGGAGGCCACGTCCGCCATGCTCGATCCGCTTGAAAACGGACAGAAAATCATCACCATGCGCAGCTGGCCCGACCATTCGGCCACCGGCGACGGCGTCGAGGGCAACCCCGGCGAACCGTGTCAGGTGGTGGAGGTCCGGGTCGTATACAAATACACGCCCTTCACCCCGCTTGTGTCCAACATGCTTCCCGAGGTTATCACGCTGCTCGGTTCGGGCCGAAAGGTGAACGAGCCGTGGTATCCCTGCGAACGTGCATCAGAAGGCGGATAGCCCATCCGCCGAATCCCCTCCAAGCCCGCCTCGGCCAAAGGCCGTGCGGGAAGCGGCTCTCTCACAAGCGGCAAGGCCGGGTTCCCCACCCGGCCTTTTTCATTGTGGAGCCGGGAAAGACGGCGCACAAGGGGCCTGCTGCGACGTGACGCCGGGACAGAGGCGCTGCACGTAGGCACAACGCGCAACAAAACAACCACGAAATATCCCCGACCATACCCTTCTATTATTGAACAACGGCACGATACGCTGTATCTGTCCGGATACCGTCATGGCCGTCCTCATGGGACCTTTTCGCTACAAACAATTCATTCAGTGTTGGGGAACAATGAAAAAGACACTCCTGTTTTCCGTGTTGCTGCTATGCCTGTGCGCCTGTACCAAATCCAAACCGTCCGCGACACTGCCCGTTGATTGCGGCTGCATCGCCCTGGGGACCGATATCCTGAAGGAACAGGGTTCCGACCAGACCCTCCACAACCCGAAACTCGCCGAAGAATACAACGCCCTTTTGAAGAAAGGCCTGGAAGATGCAGGCCTGCGCGTCTGTGGCGAGGGAGAAAACTCCGGCTACATGGTCCGGTCCAGCGAATTTCTGTGGGACTACAGCAGCGGCGGCATGACCCCCGGCGTGGGCACGGCCTTTCCGGTTATCGACGTGATCACCTCGGGCACCCTGTATGTCATCTCCAAGGCCACTTCGGACAGGGCCAAGGCCTATACGCTGCAAATCCCTTCCGACCGCGAGGTGCGCTACTTCGTGTGGCTTCTCAATCTGGACCAAAGCGGCACCAAGGCCATCGCCTCGACAACGCTGGTGGAGGACAAGCGGCCGCACTTCGTACCGGAAAACGATGAACAGCGCGCCGCTGTCAAAAAGATTGCCGCGCAGCATTATGCCGCCCAGGCCGCCCAGGTTGTCTCGGAGATGCTGCGAATCCGCAACCAGGGCGGACAGGCCGGCACTGCCGCGCCCTAGGGACTCAGGCGCCGCGGTCACGGCGCGATGCCGACACAACAAACAACGAAAGCCCCCTGCCCGCCGGAATGCGGACAGGGGGCTTTCCCGTATGCGTTCAAACCGTGACCCGGCCTACTTGGTCAGCCGCTTGCGCAGCTTGCTGCGCAGCACGATGGCAATGAGGTTCATGCCCAGCACCAGCGTGATGAGCACCAGCGAGGTGCCGTACTGCAGGGGCAGGGTCCGTTCCGGGTCCGTGGAGGACACGGACAGGGAATATATCTGGTACGGCAGGGCCATGACCTCGTCGAAAATGGAACCGGCCAGCCGGGGATTGTAACTGGCCGCGGCCGTGAACATGATGGCCGCGGTTTCCCCCGCCGCGCGGCTGATGGACAGGATGGAGCCGGTCAATACGCCGGGAAGGGCCGCCGGAAGCACCACCCTGACGATGGTCTGCCACTTGGTGGCCCCAAGCCCCAGCGATGCCTCGCGGTAGGTGTCGGGCACCGAGCGCAGCGCTTCTTCGGAGGTGCCGATGATCACCGGCAGGATGAGCACGGCAAGGGTGAGCGAACCCGCGGCAATGGAAACGCCCATGCCCAGTCCGCCCAGATCGCGGCTGGCCACGAAAAAGGCCATGCCGAACAGGCCGAAAACAACGGAAGGAACGCCCGCAAGGTTGTTGATGGCCAGCCGGACGATGCGCATGAACAGGCCGGGGCGCGCGTATTCGTGCAGATAGATGGCCGAGGCCACGCCCATGGGCAGGGCCAGCAGCATGGACCCCATGCTCAGGTAGAAGGTGCCCATGATGCAGGGCAGGATGCCGCCCGCAAGGCCGCCCTCGGTGGGCAGGCCCGTGAGAAAATCCCACGAAATGGCGGGAAGGCCGTAATAGACCATGTAGCCGACGATGATGAACAGGGCCAGCCCGTTGATGACCACGGCCATGCGAAACAGGAAAAACCAGAACTCCTGCGTCAGCTTGCGCCGGGTGTTCAGCCCGGTGTCGTCGGTGATCTGATCGGCAATGGAATCGTGTACCATTTGGCTCATTCCTCGCTCTCCTTACAGGGTGGCGGCGCCGACCTGCTTGTATTTGTGCGCAATGTGGTCGGCAAGGAGGTTGAAAAGAAAGGTGATGACGAACAGCACCATGGCGATGGCGAACAGGGCGAAATAGTGCCGTTCGAGTCCGAAGCTGGTTTCACCCATTTCCGCGGCAATGCTCGCGGGCATGGGACGCACCGGATCGAAAATGGATGTGGGTATGCGTGCCGCGCCGCCCGCCACCATGAGCACGACCATGGTCTCGCCGATGGAACGGGACATGCCCAGAATCACGGCCGTGGAAAGCCCGGAAAGGGACGCGGGCAGGATTACCCGGCGGATGGTCTCGAAATGCGTGGCCCCCAGCGCCAGCGATCCTTCCTTGAGTTCGTCCGGCACGGAATGCACGGCGTCCTCGGCAATGGAGGTGATGGTGGGCACGGCCATGAAGGCGAGCATGATGGACGCGTTGAGCATGTTCACGCCAAACCGGATGTCAAAGACCTCCAGCAGAATGGGCGCCACCACCGCAAGCCCGAAAAAGCCGATGACCACCGAAGGCAGCGAGGCCAGCAGTTCGACCATGGGCTTGACCACTTCACGCACCTTGTCGGGCGCGATCTCCGCCAGATACACGGCGGTCATCACGCCCAGCGGGATGGCGATGATCGAGGAGAGAAGGGTCACCCACACGGACCCCATGATCAGCGGCAGGATGCCCCACTGGGGGTTCTCGGAAATGGGTTTCCACTCGGCTCCGAAAATGAAATCGAAAAAGGAAACCCCACCATGCTGCTCGCCCATGGCATCGAACCCCGTGAACGTCGGCAGGGCCTCGCTCACCAAAAAATACACGATCAGCCCGAGGGCGATGATGGAAATGGAGGCCACCACGAAGAACGCGCCCCTGATCAGGTTTTCCTTTTTCCTGCGGTCAAACATGAGCTTTCCGGCTCCCCTTGCAGAAGGTTGCCCGCCGGGACTTGCGGATGTCCCGGCGGGATTCGTCATGAGGTCGAGACCTCATGCGCAACACAATGTTTCGCTGCTACTTGACGGGAACGAAACCGACTTCGGCAACGATGGCCTGGCCCTTGGCGCTCATGATGAAGTCGATGAATTCCTTGACTTCGCCCGTGGGCTGCCCCGCGGTGTAGAGGTTCAGGCCGCGGGAAAGCGGGTAGGACTTGTTCAGGGCGTTGGCAACGTTGGCTTCGATGCCGTTGACCTTCAGGCCCTTGATCTTGTCGTTCAAAAAGCCCAGACCCACGTAGCCGATGCCCTTCTTGTTGCCGGCGATCTTGGCGGCCATGGCGGCGTTGGAAGGCATGCGGGAGACCATGTCGAACTCATCTTCCTTCTTCATGACCTTCTTGTGCCACACTTCGTAGGTACCGGAGTTGGTTTCGCGGGAGAACAGTGCGATGACGCCGCTGTTGCCGCCCACGTCCTTCCAGTTGCGGATCTTGTCCTGGTAGATGCCCTTGATCTGGTCAAGAGTCAGGGCTTCCACGGTGTTGCTGGGGTGCACGATGGGCACGATGCAGTCCAGGGCGATCACGTACTGGACCGGGGTCACGCCGTTGGCCTTGCATTTCTTGGCTTCGGCGGACTTCATGTCGCGGGACATCATGCCGATGTCGGCGGTGCCGTTGATGATGGCCTTGGCGCCGTCGCCGGAACCGGTGGCGGAAATGGAGAAGTTGACGGCCGGATTCATCTTGCTGAAGGCGGCAACGAGTTTTTTCATGGCCGGGTCCACGGTGGTGGAACCCTTGACGCGGATGTCACCGGCAAAGGCGGTGGCGGCGATGCTCATGGCGATCAGAGCAACAAGAGCGATAAAAGACTTTTTCATGGTTTTCCTTCCTCCGAAAACGTGATTTGGAATTGTGTCTTGCCCGGCCACTTCGGCCTGCACGAGCAGTGCTATCAATGCCGTGTTACAAAACCGTTACGCCGATACGAAACTCCGGTGACACTGTTACGAAAGCCGTTTGACATTCACGCCCAAAACCGCGCACTATGCCCCGAGACATGCCGGAAACAACCGGGAATCACGAACGATTTCCCGGTTCGGGACGGAACTGCACACGTGGAGGAGAAATGAAGGTCAAATACCTGATCATCGGTGCCGGGCCCACGGGACTGGGCGCGGCCAACCGTCTCAGGGAACTGGGCGAGGATTCTTTTGCGGTGCTGGAACGCCTTGAACACACGGGCGGCCTTTCTGCCAGTTTCACGGATCCGGCCGGATTCACATGGGACATCGGCGGGCACGTGATCTTCTCCCACTACGAATATTTCGACGCATTGCTGGACGACCTGCTGGACGGCAAATACCTCGAACACCAGCGCGAATCATGGGTCCGGGCCTGCGGCACATGGGTGCCCTACCCGTTCCAGAACAATATTCGCCACCTGCCGCCGGAAACGCGCTGGAAATGCGTGCAGGGACTTTTCGAGAAAAACCGGCCGCAGGAACACCCGCAGAATTTCGGCCAGTGGATCGACCATGTTTTCGGTCCGGGCATTGCCGAGGTCTTTTTGCGTCCCTACAATTTCAAGGTCTGGGCCACGCCGCCGGACGAAATGCAGTATTCGTGGATCGGCGAGCGCGTCAGCGTCATCGAGCTGGAATCCGTGCTCAAGTCCATCGTGCTGGAACAGGACGACGTGGGCTGGGGCCCGAACAACACCTTCAGGTTTCCGCTCACGGGCGGCACCGGCCAGATATTCCGCAAATTGGCCGAACGCGTGCAGGACGCTATCCATACGCAGCAGTCCGTGGCCGAGGTGGACGCCGAAGCCAGAACCGTGCGCACCGAACAGGGCCTGCGCGTGGAATACGAATACCTTTTGAACACGGCCCCGCTGGACCTTTTGGCCGGGCAATGGCTTTGCCAGCGCAACGAGGCCATGACACGCGCGGCCGCCGGCCTCAGCCACAACGGCGTGTATGTTGCGGGCGTGGGGCTGGACAAACGGGATCATCCCGCCAATTCCCGCTGCTGGATGTATTTTCCCGAAGATGACGCGCCCTTCTACCGCACCACCAATTTTCACAACTACTCGCCCAACAACGTGGCCGACCCGGGCAACCAGCTCGCCTTCATGTGCGAGACCTCCTTTTCCGAACACAAGCCCGAGGACAAAAACACGCTCATGCAACGGACCGTGGACGGGCTGGTCAACACCACCCTGCTGGAACCGGACAGGAAGGACGACCTGCTCACACGATGGGAAACCAGCGTGGGTTACGGCTACCCCGTGCCCTGCCTGCAACGCGACGAGGCCCTGCGCGAAATCCAGCCGAGGCTGGAGCGGCTCGGCATATTCTCGCGCGGCCGGTTCGGCGGCTGGAAATACGAGGTGGGCAACATGGACCATTCGGTCATGCAGGGTGTGGAATGGGCGGAACGCATGATTCAGAACACAAACGAAAAAACCTACTCATGGGAATAAGAACATGGACACCATCATTTTCGAAAAACGGCGCCACAACCTGAAAAAAGCCCTTGCGGAACGCAAGCTCCCGGCCCTGCTGGTTTCCCACGCGGCCAACCGCTACTATCTGAGCGGCTTCGAGCTGCACGACGGCCAGTGCAACGAATCCAGCGGCTGGGTCGTGGTCACGGCGGACGGGCCGGACTACCTGTTCACAGACCCCCGGTTCACGGACGCGGCCAAACGGCTGTGGCCCGAACAGGACACGCTCATCTACACCAGCAAGAAGCATCAGGAAGTGGGCGAATTTCTCAAGGGCAAGGGTGTCACGGCCATGGGCTTCGACCCCACGGTGACCAGCCTGTACGACCACGAGGGGCTTGCTCCCTACGTGGAGCTGACCCCGGTGCGCGACGTGGTGGAAGGCCTGCGCATGTACAAGGATGAAGAGGAAATCAAACGCATGCAGGCATCTGTGGACCTGAACCACAAAATCATGCGCGACATCGAACAACATCTTGTTCCCGGCGCCACGGAAAAGGAAATCGCCTGGCGCATCGAAAAGATGTTCAAGGACAACGGTGCCGAGGAAATGGCCTTTTCCAGCATTGTGGGCGTGGGCCGCAACGCCGCGCTCTGCCACGCCATCCCCGGCGAGGACGTGATCCGCGACGGCGATCTGGTGCTCATCGACACGGGCTGCCGCCTGAACGACTACAATTCGGACCAGACCCGCACCTTCTGGGTGGGCGACAAGCCCTCCGACCGCTTCCGCGAGGTTCTGGAATGGGTGCAGGGCGCACAGCAGGCCGCCATCGACATGATGCGGCCCGGCGTTTCCCTGCACGACGGCTGGAAGGCCGCCTGGGACTATTTCGACAAACGGGGCGTGGCCCAATACTTCAACCACGGCCTCGGCCACGGCGTGGGGCTGGAAACCCACGAGCCGCCGCGCATGTCGCGGGTGGCCAAGGGCGTCATGGAGCCGGGCATGATCATCACCGTGGAGCCGGGCCTGTACTGGGACGACTGGGGCGGCATCCGCTGGGAGCACGAGGTGCTGATCACCGAGGACGGTTGCCGGGTTCTCTAGGTCAACCCAGAAAAACAATGAAAAAAACGGGCATGGTCACAATGACCATGCCCGTTTTTTTGCGTTTCAAAAAAATCCGCAGGCATTGTCAGCCCCCCGCCACCCGGCAGAACCCGCCAGGGCGGCAGGCCGAAATAGGCTGCACCACGTTTTTTCGTTTCATGCCCGCCCGCCTATCCGGCCGGGAAGATCATGTCCACGCGTGCGCCGCCGTCGGCATCGTTGCCCAGCCGGAATTCCGCGCCGTGGCTTTCCAGAATGGAGCCGACAATGGCCAGCCCCAGCCCGGTGCCGGTATCCTTGGTGGTAAAGAAGGGATCGCGCACCTTGTCCAGACTCGCTGCATCAAAACCGGGTCCGCTGTCCGTGACCGTCACGTGCACCGCACCATTGTCGCCCACGGCGCTGATGCTGATCTCGCCGCCGTCCATGGCCTGCATGGCGTTGGAAACGATATTGTAAAAGGCCCTGTACAACAGGTCCTTGTCGCCCTGTACCGTAAGGTCACCGTGGTACAGGCGATCGATGGTCACGCCCAGCTTTTCGCACTCGGACTCCAGGAACACGGCCACCTGATCCAACACCTTGCCCACATCCACGTCATGCAGGGCTGGCTGCCGGGGCCGCGCGTAGTCCAGAAACTCGCCCACGGTGCGCGAAAGGCGTTTGGCCTCCTCGTGCACGGCCTGAATGAGCCGGGTGTGCGGATGTTCCTCCTTGCGGGCCTTCTTGAGAATCAATTCCGAGCTGGAGCAGATGATGCCCAGCGGATTGCGGATCTCATGCGCCACACCGGCCACCATGCGGCCCATGCCCGCCAGCTTTTCCTGCTGGTGCAGCTCGCGTTCCAGCCGCTCCTTCTCCTCCACGCGCTCCATGTTGAGCCGCTCGGCACGGCGCATGAGCGTCATGATGACCACGAACAGCACCAGCGAGGTCAGCAGGGAAAGGGCCACGATGAGTCGTTCGAGATTGATGACCGCCATGTATTCGTCGGTGATGTCCTGCTCGAATTCCAGAATGCCCATGATGGGGTTGTCGTCGGCCACCGCAAGGTTCTGCTCGGCCCGCAGGGGGTAGAATGCCTCCAGCATGATGGAACCGGGCCGTGGGTGCCGCAGACTGAACAGGGCCGCCAGCTTGGAGATGTTCTCCTTGATGGAGGCGTTGAAGGTGGCGCTTTCATAGGTCTGGCGCACCCTGTCGACGTCCTCGCCCTTGGTGCCCAGTTCGTCGGACTTGAGGGAATAGGAAACCATGCCCTCGCGGGAATAAATGCGCAGGTCGTGCACCTTGAAGCTGTGGATGGTGGAACGCACCACCTGGTCCAGCCGCTTGAACTGTTCCTCGTTGCTCAGGCTGATGCCGCCGAAACGGATCATCACGGGCAGGGCGAACCGGGTATACACCTGATGGCTCAGGTTTTCGGCCAGCAGCAACCCGAACTGTTCCTGTTTTTTCAGAAGCGCGTTTTCCGCGGTTTTGGAAATGAAGATGGACAGCGCCAGACTGGAGCCGAGAATGAGCGCCATGACGCTCCATGACAACACCTTGACGAATTGCAGGGGCCTTTCGGCCTGATCGTTTTGCTGGTTCAACGGCCTAGAACTCCCGTTCGTCGCGCTGCGAGGTCAGAAAATCCGCAAGATCGGCGGTTTCCTCGGGCAGCCCGTCCGCGCCGAGGCGCGCCTTTGCCAGACGCTTGCCCAACTCGACGGCGGGCTGGTCCAGCGGGTTGATATCCATGAGCCAGCCCGCAAGGATGGTGGCCGCGCCCAACAGCGCGATCAGCTTTCCGGCCTGACGGGGGTCATCGTGCTCCATGCGCATTTCCACAAGAGGCACGCCGTTCTTCTGGAGCGCCATGCGCGTTCCCATCCCTTCGGCCTGAATCAGCTCGCCGAACTCCTTGCCGCGAACGTAGTCGAACGCGTCGGGCAGGTTTTCCGGGAACCTCGGCCCTGCGGGCAGGGTCGGGCAGGTCAGAAACAGGCAGGCCTTGTTGCGCGGCCCGTCCAGAAACATCTGGTTCACGGAATGCTGGTCCGTGGCACCGATGGCCGCAATGGGCTGGCTGCCCTTGCCTTCCTTGCCGAGGCTCTCGGCCCAGAGCTGGGCAAACCAGTCCCCGAACGAGGCCCACAGCGGGATATAGGAGAAAAATATCAGTTGGTCATAACCGGCCCGCATCAGGCCGTTGGCCCACACCGCCAGATCAAAACTCGGCAGCTTCGCCAAGGCTTCGCCATCCAGTCCCGGGTCTGCAAGCGGCGCGGCCATTTCCCGGGCACCATCCACCAGCGCCCGCACATCCATGCCCAAAAACAGGGCCGGAACCAGTCCCACGGCGGAAAGCACGGAATAGCGCCCGCCGAGATTGTCGGGAACCGGCAGGGTGCGGATGGCGTTTTCGTCCGCCTCCTTGCGCAGGAACCCGGCTTTTTCGTCGGTGACCAGCAGCATGTGCTCGGTCCAGTCGTCGCCGATGCGGCCGCGCATCCAGTCGCGGATGATGAAATACTGGCCCACGGTCTCGATGGTGCCGCCGGACTTGGAAACCGTGACCACCACGGTCTTTTCCGGGGGCAGCTTGGCCATGTAGGATTCCAGCGCATAGGAATCAACGTTGTCCGCTATCCAGAGCCACGGGCCGTCGTGGCAGGGCTGGTCCTGACGCGGGAAAAACGCCTTTTGCAGGGCGCGCGCGCCAAGGGCCGACCCGCCGATGCCCAGCAGCAGCATGTGCTCGAACCCGGCCAGATAGTCCTGCAGCCCGTCCAGCTGCTCCAGCAACCCGTCCATGTAGGGCATGCTCAGAAACGGCAGCCGCCCGGCCGCCACTTCCTCGCGCATGCGTGCGGCCATTTCGTTGCTGCGACCCTCAAAAGCCTCAAGTTCCAATCGTTCCAGATCCGATCCGCTCCAATCCAGAATATCGGGCATGTCGTCCTCCTGAAATCGTTGGGGTAGGCCCGGACGCGCCGGACCGCATGTCATCCCCTTGTAGCCCATTTTCCGGGCCGGGGCACATGATTTTGCCCGGCACGACAAAAAACTATGCGTCGAGCACGGCTTCCACTGCTTCGGCCACGGCGTCATGGTGCCCGGCATCGCCGGAAAGGATCAATCCTTTCTGAATGTTCAATTCCCGCAGGAGTTCCACATTCTTGAGGTCGAAAAAATCCTCCCACACGCGGGCAGCCTCTTCCAGCCGCGCGCAGCGGGCAAAGCACAGCCCCGCATACACGCAGGCCTGCGAGTCCTTGGGCCGGACCTTGAGCACCCGCTTGAATTCCAGCCGTGCGGCCGTGTACTTGCCCAGTGCGTACAGGCTCCTGCCCAACCGCACGCGCACGTCCATGTCCTGCTTTTCCCGTTTCAGGTATTCCCGGTAGGCGTCCACGGCCTGTTCGAACTCCTTGGCCGCAAAATGGGTGTTGGCCCGATCCAGCAACGGCACGGTATCGCCGGTGGCCGCCACAGGCTCGGCCACGGCTTCCTTGCCACGGACACGGCGCACCGCACCCATGAGAAAATTCCTCCGGGACGCGTTTATCCTTGTTTTTGCTGTCATATTGATATCTCCATGCCGAATCTTGCCCAAATCCGCATCCGCGTCAACCGGCTCTTGCACACAACCCTGCCTGCCGCTACCTTAGACGCCATGCACACGCATTGCCGCCACGGTTGGTCCGGGAAAATTCTCCACGTGGACCTTGCAACAGGCAACCGACACGAGCAGACGCCCGCGCCGGACTTCTACCGTGCCTGCCCCGGGGGGCGGTCTCTGACCATGCACCACATCCTGCCCCATTGCCACAGGCAGTGGGACGACCCGGCCATGCCCGTGGTCCTGAGCACCGGCCCGCTGACCGGCACGGGGGTGCCCATGGCCCATGTGGGACGCATGGCATCCCGGTCGCCCCTGACCGGCACCGTGGGCGACGACACCCTGACCGGCACATTCCCCGCGGCCCTCAAACACGCCGGGTACGACGCCGTGGTCATCACGGGCCGCGCCCCCGAACCCGTGGGCCTGACCATCCGCGACAACGCCGTCTCCCTTGTGGATGCGGCCTCCCTGCTCACGGCCACCACCAATGAACTCTTCGACCATCTGGAACGCGTTCACGGCCTGAACAAGCCCGACGGCATGGAAGGAGCCCTGTGCATCGGTCCATCGGCCACCAACGGATGCCTGCTGGCGGGCGTGGCCACGGCCCGGCACCACATGACCGGACGCGGCGGGCTGGGCCTGTGCCTTGCGGCCAAGAATCTCCGTTTCGTGGCCGCGGGCGGCGATCACGCCATCGCCATACACGACCCCGAAGCCCTTGAACGAGCCAATGCGGACATCATGCGCCTGTTGGCCGCATCCCCGGCGCTCATGGGGCCGTACGGCATCCGGCATTGGGGATCGGCTGCGTTTCTGGACCTGACCCACGCCCGGCGCATGATGCCCACGGACAATTTCCGCACTACATTCTTTTCCTACACACACAAGGTCAACGCCCCGGCCATGGCCGCACAGGGGGCGCTGCGGGACAGGGGCTGCCCCGGCTGCCCGGTGCAATGCGTCAAGACAACGGCAGGGCGCATCCTGCCGGGCGTGGATGCCCTGAGCCACTTCACGGCCCTGATCAACAACGCGGACCCGGACATGGCCCTGGACGCCGTGGCCCTGTGCGCAAAGCTGGGGCTGGACCCGGTATCCGCAGCCGCCACGCTGGCCTGCAACATGGAACTCAGCGGAGAGGCCGGATACGGGCGCGCCGAACTTTCCGAAACCCTGCGCCGCATGGCATCGGGCGGATCGCTGGGCAAGGGCGCGGCACTTTTTGCGGAGCAGTGCGGCATGCCGGAAACCGCCATGACAGTGAAAGGGCTGGAGTTGCCCGGATACGATGCGCGCGGAGCCGTGGGCACCGGACTGGCCTGCGCCCTGTCCACGCGGGGTGGCTGCCACTTACGCGCCTTTCCCGTCAGCCATGAGGTGCTGCGCAAACCCGTTGCCACGGACCGTTTTTCCCTTGCGGGCAAGGCACGCATCATCAAGCTGGCCGAGGACGCCATTGCCGGGGCCGACAGCCTCGGCATCTGCTCCACGGCCCTGCTGGCCGCCGGGCTGGAGGAATACGGACGGGCCCTGTCCGCGGTCACCGGGCCGGTGGCGGGTGAACCCATGAGCGTGGCGGACATAGTGCGCGCCGGGGAAATCACCTGCATGCAGGAACGGGTCATGAACGCGGAAAACGGATTCACCGAGCAGCATGACGACCTGCCCGGACGCTTCTTCTCCGCCCCGGGCACGCCGGGACCGGATCGGGAGACCCCGGCCCTGGACCGCGACGAATTCCTGAATGAACGAAGCGCGTATTACGCGGTGCGCGGGCTGGACGACCATGGCCGACCCCGACCGGAAAAGCTGCGCAAACTGGGGCTGGCCGATCTCGTCTTTGCGACAGCTGAACCGGAACAGGGCGACGAAACATGAAACGGCTGACCGAAAAATACGCGGCCAAACTCGCGCAGCACGGACTGTGCGAGGCGGGCGAAGCGCTGGTGGGGGGACGCAACGACCGCACCTTCTGGAGCAGCGACGACCCGCGCCGGGAGCTGCTGGAACCGATGTTCGAGCCGCTGGGCGTCAACTCCCTGTTGCTGGCGCGCCCAGCCGAGCCGTACCGCACCATCATTGATTTTCTGGCGGGGCACTCCACCGGAGCCGTCACGCCGCGCGACTGCGAAACCCGCACCTTCCTGCATGAAATCCCGGTCTGCTCGGCCCGCACAGACCTCGAAACCCTGCTGCGCGAGCGCAAGGCCGTGATCGTTCCGGGGCAGGGCGTCGTGGCCAAGGGCACGGTCAGCCCCGAGGAATGTTTCGTGTATTTCTCCTCGGTCTGCTTTGCCTGCTTCGTGCTCTTTTTCTCGGACCACCTGCACGCCTGCCGCCATGGCGGGCCAAACCCTGACCAACAGCAGGCCTTTGACCGGGCCGTGTCCCTGCTGCCCGAACCGCGCACGAACGTTCCCGCCCTGACCGCAGGCCCGTTCATGGACGAGGCCGCCCTGCTGGCCGCCATGGCCGAGGCGGGCAGGAACGTGGTGGGCCACGGGCTGGTGGATTCCTTTTTCGGCAACATCTCCTGCCTGCGCGACGGCATCGTGCACATCAGCCAGACCGGCAGTTCCCTTGACGAACTGGAAGGCTGTATTGATCCCTGTCCGCAGGACCGCAGCACCTGCGCCGGGCTGACCGCATCCAGCGAGCTTTCGGCCCACGAGGACGCATACCGCCGCACCCATGCCGCCTGCATCCTGCACGGCCACCCGAAATTCACCGTGATCATGTCCATGGACTGCCCGGCCCTCGACAACTGCCCGGACCGGCATCGCTGCCACACCCACTGCACCAAAACGCGCCTTGCCGCAGGCCTGCCCGTCGTTCCCGGGGAAGTGGGCACCGGGCCCACGGGCCTGTGCCATACCCTGCCGCCCGCACTGGAAAATACGCCCGGAGCCATCGTGCACGGCCACGGCCTGTTCGCCACCGGAACCATCGACTTCAACGCGCCGTTCGCCACCATGCTCCACGCGGAAAACCAGTGCCGCGAGGAATATTTCCGCAAAGTCCGCGAGGCGATTCATGGCTGACAACACACCCGACGAACGCTTTGACCGCGCGGGAGTGCTGCTCTTTCTCGCCGCCACCTTCGTGCTGAGCTGGGCAGCGCAGATCACGCTGGTGCGCATGGCCGATCCGTTCAACCATATTGTGGGCAACGCACCGGACACATTGTCCACGGCCGTACTGGTGGGCATCATGTGGATACCGGGCCTGTGCGCCCTGACCATTCACTGCCTCGTCCAACGCCGCCCCCTGCGCCGGTTGCTGCGCCCGGGCAACGAAACAAATCAGGGCAAACAATGGAAAGGCTTCGGGGCCGCCATGCTGATCATCCCGCTGGTCACGGCCACGGCCTATGGGCTGACATGGGCGCTGGGGCTGGGACAGCCGGATTGGAATTTCACGGGGCTTGCGGCACTGCAGGGCGCACCGGTTCATGTTTCGGACGTGTTTCTGGTCATGCTTCCGTCCAGCATCGTGCTGGGACCGCTGTTCAACATTCCGGCCGCGCTGGGCGAGGAACTGGGCTGGCGCGGATTCCTGCTGCCGAGGCTCATGCCGCTGGGCAAGGCGCGCGCCTATCTGCTGCTGGGCGCCATCTGGGGGCTGTGGCACGCGCCGCTCATCGTGGCGGGCCTCAATTATCCGGGGCATCCCGTGGCGGGCATCTTCATGATGATGATCGCCTGCACCGCATTCGGCACCTTTTTCAACGAGCTGACCCTGTCCTGCCGCTCGGTGCTGCTGGCCGCATGGATGCACGGCGCGCTCAACGCGCAGGGCTACGGCATCTGGCACTGGATGTTCCCGGACGTACACCCCCTGCTGGGCGGCGACACCGGCCTGACCGGAATGCTCATGTGGACCATCGCGGCCCTGCTGGCCGTGCGCATTGTCCGCGCCCGCTGACAACGCAAAAAAAGCGGAGAGGGTTTCCCCTCCCCGCCCGATTCAAGACATTTTCGTTCCGGCTCAGTGACTTCTGGTTATGCGGATGGAATACGGCTGCGTATAGCATTTTGGCGGCTGGCCGCTGCCGCACCAGTCCCGCGAACTGCCCACCACGCGCGCAGACACACGCCATGTTCCGGCCGGGAATGAGGAAAAATCCAATCCCGTCATGTTCACGTTCAGGGTCGCGCCCTGCGCGGTTCCGGTCACGTCGCACTTTCCCCATGCGCCGTTGGCGCAGGCCGGGGACGAGGACACCTGCGGATTGAACAGGGTCAGGCGCACGCGCGCACCGTCCGGAAGGTTCGCGCCGGTCAGGCGAACACTCAGGTTGGCCGGTCTGGTCAGTTGAAAGTCGTAATAATCGATATTGGGCTGCGGCGCGGGCGGCGGGCCGCCGGTGATGCCGCCGAATCTTCCGGCATGGGCCGCGTTCCACGAAAGGTGCGTGGGTTCGCCCGCGGTCCAGTGGTCGTTGGGCTCGTCCGGGTCGCCCAGCGGCGTGGCCACCGCCGAAATCATGTACCGTGCCGGGTCCCCGGTTTCGGAAACCACCTTGACGGCACAGTCCGCATTTTTCTTGAGGCCGATCCACACGGACTTGCCCTGCGCCAGCGGCGTGGACGGATAGTTGGGCAGGTCCGGGCCGTAGAGTTCAAGGCGCACGTCGCCGCTCCACACATAAACATGCAGCAGGGTTCCGTACCCGTCCGGTTCAAGGTCCGCGGGCAGGTGGATGAAGTCCGCGGCATCGTCCCCGCCCACCTCGGCGGCAAAAACGCCCTCGTCCAGACTCACGGCCGTTTCCCGGCTGTCGTTGGCGGGTTCGGCCGCGTCAATGGCGGTCCCGTTGGGCCGGGGCAGAACCTTTTCGTATTTTTCCGTATCCAGCTGCAGTTTCTTCTTGCCCGGCACGGTGGCGGGAACGCGGGCCTCGCCCGGGTCTATGCCCTTTGCCCCCTGATCCAGCAGCACGGCATTGGGAGCCGCCTGCGCAAGGCCGCCCCACGCAACAAACGAAAACAGGGCCGCAGCCATGAAAAGCGCCGCACCGCGACAACAACGCAACGCTCGAAAACAACTACTCATATTGGCCTCCCGAGGGTTTGCGGCCCCCAAGACAGGGCCGCACATGCTATTCCACTCACAACATGCCCATAAAGGAATTCGGTGACTGCCGCAAACCTGTGCCGAAATGTGCACGGCAGAACCTCGACAGAAAGCAGTGCGGTCGGTTATCCAAGAATGAAGCCAAACAAGGAGCCGACCATGCCCATCCTGCGCGTTGAAACCTGGAAAGGACTTTCCAGAGAGCAAAAAAAGGATTTCATACACAGCCTGACCCGCGAGGCCTGCCGCATACTCGACTGCCCGCCCGAGGCCGTGACCGTGCTCATCGACGAAAAGGACAAGGAAAACTGGGGCGCGTCCGGCGAGCTGTGCTCCGAACGCTTCCCGGACAAATAAATGTACATCGGACGCTATACCATTCTCGGCCTGCTGGGGCGCGGCGGCATGGGCGCGGTCTACAAGGCGGCCATGCCCGTTGCCGGGCGCATCGTGGCCCTCAAGGTCTGCCGGCCCGCGGAAATCATGGCCGACGTCATGGGCCTTGGGGCCGTGGAAGAAATGTTTCTGCAGGAAGCCGTGACCATGGCGGGCATCGAGCACCCCAACGTGGCCTCCATACTGGACGTGGACCCGGGCGAACCGCTGCCCCAAGGGCACGAGGACATGGAGCCGGAAGAACTGGCCGGGCGCACCCCGCCGCATTTTTCCATGGGCTACTACTGCAACAACCTCGGCGTGCTCATGGGCGAGAACTACGAGGTGGAGCGACCCTCCCGGCTGCTGGGCGCGGACCGCTCGCTGGACATCGCGGCCCAGATGCTGGCCGGGCTGGACCGGCTGCACTATGAAGGCATCGTGCACCGGGACGTGAAGCCCTTCAACGTCATGCTCGCGGACCGGGACAACGGGCGCGACCGGGTCAAGCTCATCGACTTCGGCCTGAGCCGTTTGCGCGGCGAACCCACAAAAGGGCACAAGTCCATGGTGGTGGGCTCGCCCTACTACACCGCGCCCGAGCAAGAGGCCGACCCGGACAAGGCGGACGCACGGGCCGACTGCTATTCCGTGGGCGTGACCCTGTTCCGCATGCTCACGGGCAGGCTGCCGGACCAGGGCGGCGCGGGCCGCACGGTCTCGGACCTGCACCCGGACCTCGACCAACGCTGGGACGCCTTTTTCCAGACCGCGCTGGCCCCGGACCCGGACAAACGCTTTGCCCATGCCCGGGCCATGCTGGACGGGCTTGGGGATTTGGCCGACCACTGGCGCGCGCACCGCGATTCGGTCTGCTCCTTTTTCGACGAGGAAACCGTGCCGCGCCGCAAACAGGACTGGAAGCCGCGCAGCGAGCCGCTCAAAACCGGCACGCGCACGGCGCAGCAAACCTTCGGGCTGGACGAACTCTGGCGGCCAAAACAGTACGGTTGCGGCGGTTTCGAGGACAAAAACAACGGCACGGTGCTCGACTCCTGCACAGGCCTGCTCTGGGAACAGGGCGGCTCCCGCTTCGCCCTGAGCCGCCACAAGGCCGAAGCCCACGTGCGCCGACTGAACAGAAACAGGCTCGGCGGACGCACGGACTGGCGCTTGCCCACGGTGGAAGAACTGTGCACCCTGTTCACCGGGGCCAGCGAGCCGGGCCGCTTCTGCATCGAATCCGTGTTCGACCCGCACAAGGCGCGGCTCTGGAGCGCGGACACCAAGTCCTACACCGCCGCGTGGTATGCGGACGCGGAACTGGGCTTCATCTGGTGGCAGGACACTACCTGCCGCTTCCATGCCCGGGCCGTGGCCGGATAGCCCGAAATCCCGGCACACCTGCTTTCCGTTGACAGGGAGCAGGCCGGGCCGTACCTTTTTGCCACCATTTTTGCCAACCAACGCAAGGCACCATGACCAAGAAACTCGCCACAGCGCAGCAACGCTTCCTGACCGACCTCTTTCCCGGGGACGACTGCCTGCTTTCGCCGGAAGCCATGGCGGCGTTTTCCACGGACGGCAGCCGCCTGCGGTCCATGCCGCTGGCCGTGGTGCGGCCCGGCAACAGGGAGCAGGTGGAAGAACTGCTGCGCTGGGCGCAATCCGAACGCATGCCCGTGTACACCCGGGCGCGCGGCACCGGCACCGTGGGCAATGCCGTGCCCGTGCAGCCGGGCGTGGTGGTCTCCATGCTGCGCATGAACCGGATTCTGGACGTGGACCCAAGCGATTTCGTGGCCGAGGTGGAGCCGGGCGCGGTCACCGCCGACCTGCAGGCCGCTGCCGCTGCCAAGGGCATGTTCTATCCGCCGGACCCGGCCAGCTCGGGATTTTCCACCCTGGGCGGCAACGTGGCCACCTGCGCGGGCGGACTGCGCGCCGTGAAATACGGCGTGACCCGCGACTATGTGCTGGGGCTTGAGGCCGTGCTGCCGGGCGGACGCGTGCTCAAAACCGGAGGCCGCACCCACAAGGACGTGGTCGGGCTGGACCTGACCCGGCTGTTCGCGGGCTCGGCAGGCAAGCTGGGTATCATGACCCGGCTGACCCTCAAGCTGCTGCCCCTGCCCGAAACCACGGCCTCGCTGCTGGCCGGATTCACCACCATGCGCGCAGCCATGGACGGGGCCGCCGCCATTTTCAACGCCGGCATCCTGCCCGCGGCGCTGGAATTCATGGACAGCGCCACCATCAACGCCCTGCGCGGGGCCGGTTCATCGCCGTTTTCCGAAAACACGCAGGCCGCCCTGCTCATCCAGACCGACGGCTCGAAACAGGCCGTGGACCTCGAACTGCAGCGGCTGGAATCCGCGCTCGGGAACGTGCGCCCGGAAAGCCTGCTCACAGGACGCGGACCGGATGAGAAAGCGCTCTGGGACGTGCGCCGCTCCATCAGCCCGGCCTCCTTCAACCTGCGGCCGGACAAGATGGGCGAGGACATTGCCGTGCCGCGCGGACAGGTGGCCAAGGCAGTGGAGGCCGTACACGAGATTTCCGTCCGCCTGAGCCTGCCCATCATGTGTTTCGGGCATCTGGGCGACGGCAACATCCACGTGAACATCATGCACAACGCCTCCTGGCCCGAGGAACGGGAAAACGCACACAAGGCCAAGGAAGAGGTCTTTGCACTGGCCCTTTCGCTGGGCGGCACCATCTCGGGCGAGCACGGCACGGGCCTGACCAAGGCCGCGTTCGTGGACGGACAGCTCGGCCCGTCCGAACAGGACGTCATGAACGGCATCAAGCGCGTTTTCGACCCGCACGGCATCATGAACCCGGGCAAGGGCTGGTAGGGAACCATGGCCGACAACAACTGCATCCTGTGCGGCAAATGCATGGAGGTCTGCCCGCTGCTGCGCGCCACAGGGCGCGAGGAACTCTCCCCGCGCGCCAAGGCCGACCTCGCGGCCCTGCTGCGCTCCGAACCCGGACTGCTGAACCAGAAAAGTGCGGCCCAACTGGCCGGGCTGTGCCTCGGCTGCGGCCGCTGCAAGGAGAAATGCCCGCAGGGCGTGGACGTGCCCGCCATGGTGGCCTCGCTGCGGGCCGCGCATCCGGGCTTTGCGGGCTGGCTCTGGAAAACATGGCTCAAACGGGCGCGGGAATTGTGGTCCGGAACAGGAATGGCCGCACGGCTCATGCCCGACACATTCCAGCCGGAAAAGCTGGCCCCCATGCTCAAGGCCCTGACCCTGCTCAAATCCGGGGACCGGCCCGGACGATTCGCACGGGTCGACGAATTTTCCCATACGCACCGGGGAAAAACCGCGTTGCTCTTTTCCGGGTGCACGGCCCGGTTCGTGCGGCCGGACTGGCAGAACACGGCACTGGCCCTGATGCACGGTCTGGGCATGGACGTGGCCAATCGCAGAAAGGACCGGTTCCGCTGCTGCGGCATCGGGCTTGCCGGCGCTGGATTCGCAAAGGATGCCGCCGAGATGCGTACGCACAACCTCGAGACATGGCGCAAAGCCGGGAAACCCATGATCGTGACCCTGTGCGCTTCCTGCCACGCAGGACTGGCCGATCACGCCCGCCATGCCCAAAACGAGGAAGAAGCCGCCCACTGGCTCGACTCGATTACCCCGCTGTCCGAACTTTTACGCGGCACGCGGTTTGTGGTATCCGAAGACGCGCCGCTGCGGATCGGTTACCATCGTCCCTGCCACGTTGACAAAAACGATTGCGATCATATGTTTCTTGCTGGCCTGCTTGAAGAGCGGCTGCACGTCCCGAACGGCCGGGACTGTTGCGGATTCGGCGGCATCATGCGCCTGCGCGCCCCGGACACCGCCGATCCGGTCAACGCCCTGTGCTGGCAGGGGCTGGGAAACCCCGATCTCGTGCTCACGGGCTGCTCGGCCTGCGCCGCCCAGCTGGGGGCAACAGCCCCGGCAGGAACGCTAACCGGACACTGGCTGGAAATCATCGCAGATATTCCTCAGTAAGGAGATATACATATAATGATCAAATTTCTCTTCGGGTCGAAAAACGACCGCTTTCTCAAAAAACTCAGGCCGATCGTTGAAAAAATAAACAGCTTCGAACCGGCCATGAAAGAGCTTGCGGACGAGGATTTCCCGGCCCGCATCAGCCAGTGGAAGGAAGAAGTTGCCTCGGGCAAACGCACCCTGGACGACCTGTTGCCCGAATGCTTTGCGCTGGTGCGCGAGGCTGGCTGGCGCGTGTTCGAAATGCGCCACTTCGACGTACAGCTCATCGGCGGCATCGTCCTGCATCAGGGCAAGATTTCCGAAATGAAAACCGGTGAGGGCAAAACCCTGGTAGCCACCCTGGCCGTGGTGCTCAACGCGCTTTCCGGCAAGGGCGTCCACGTGGTCACGGTCAACGACTACCTTGCCAGCCGCGACGCCGAATGGATGGGCCAGCTCTACAATTTCCTCGGCCTTTCCGTGGGCGTGATCGTGCACGGGCTGACCGACGAGGAACGCCAGACCGCCTACAACGCGGACATCACCTACGGTACCAACAACGAATTCGGGTTCGACTACCTGCGCGACAACATGAAGTTCTACAAGGAACAGCTCGTGCAGCGCGAACTCAACTTCGCCATCGTTGACGAAGTGGACTCCATCCTCATCGACGAGGCGCGCACCCCGCTGATCATCTCGGGCGCGGCCGATTCGGCCTCGGGCCTGTACCGACGCATCGACGCGCTGGTCCCCGCGCTCAAGAAATCCTCTCCGCGCGACCCCGAAGACAAGGACACCCTGCCGGACGGCGATTTCGAGCTGGACGAAAAGAGCAAGAGCGTGACCCTCACGGACGCGGGCGTGGAACGCTGCGAGGAACTGCTGGAAATCGACAACCTGTTCGACCCGCAGAACATCTCGCTGCAGCATCACATTCTGCAGGCGCTCAAGGCGCACCACAGTTTCCACCGCGACGTGGACTACATGGTCACGGACGGGCAGGTGGTGCTGGTGGACGAATTCACGGGACGCCCCATGCCGGGCCGCCGCCTTTCCGACGGTCTGCACCAGGCCATCGAGGCCAAGGAAAACGTGAAGGTGGAAAGCGAAAACCAGACGCTGGCCTCCATCACCTTCCAGAACTATTTCCGCATGTACGACAAGCTGGCGGGCATGACCGGTACCGCGGACACCGAATCCGTGGAATTCAACCAGATCTACGGGCTTGAGGTCATCGTCATTCCCACGCACCGCCCCATGGTGCGCAAGGACCATCCGGACGCCATCTTCAAGACGCAGGAAGAAAAATACAACGCCATCGCCCTGTCCATTCAGGAGTGCCACAAGAGCGGCCAGCCCGTGCTGGTGGGTACCGTGTCCATTGAAAAGTCCGAGCTTGTCTCGCGGCTGCTCAAGAAACTCAAGGTCCCGCACAACGTGCTCAACGCAAAGCACCATGAAAACGAGGCCCAGATCGTGGCCGAGGCCGGTGAGCGCGGCAAGGTGACCATCGCCACCAACATGGCGGGCCGCGGCACGGACATCAAATTGGGCGAAGGGGTCAAGGAATTGGGCGGCCTGCACATTCTGGGCACGGAACGCCACGAATCCCGCCGCATCGACAACCAGTTGCGCGGCCGTTCCGGCCGTCAGGGCGACCCGGGCTCCTCGCGCTTCTACCTTGCGCTGGACGACGACCTCATGCGCCTGTTCGGTTCGGACAAGCTCAAGGGCATCATGGACCGGCTGGGCATGGAGGAAGGACAGGCCATCGAAAACAAGATGGTTTCCGGGGCCATTGAAAAGTCCCAGACCCGCGTGGAAGGACACAACTTCGAAATCCGCAAGCAGCTCCTGGAATACGACGACGTCATGAACCAGCAGCGCACGGCCATCTACGACCTGCGCCGCGAACTCATGAACGCGGAAACCATGGACGAAATCGTCGAGGAATACGCCGAAGACCTGTTCGAGGACCTGCTCGGCCCGTTGCAGGGCGGCAAGGACATCGACCAGGAAACGGAAGAGACCGTGCGCGGCCGTCTCGAGGAAATCTTCGATTTCAACCGGTTCCAGGAATTCAGGGATGGCAAGATCCCGTCCATGGACACGGCCATGCAGTGGTACAGGGACATCCTGTCCACGCTCGAAGCCAGCGCCCCGGACCATTATCAGGACATCCTGCGCTACTTCCTGCTGGAAACGCTGGACCGCAACTGGAAGGACCACCTGCTGAACATGGACCACCTGCGCGACGGCATCGGCCTGCGCGGCTACGGCCAGAAGGATCCCAAGCAGGAATACAAGCGCGAAGGTTTCGAACTCTTTCAGGAAATGCTCTACTCCATCAAGGAAAACGCACTGCGCGCCTTCTGCCACCTGCGCATCGAATCCGAAGTCAAGGAAGAGGAATTCCAGCACGAAACCGATGAAAACGTGCAGTACCACGACAATGAGTCCGCACAGAAAAAACAGGAAACCGTGCGCCGCAGCGCCCCCAAGGTGGGCCGCAACGATCCCTGCCCCTGCGGTTCCGGCAAAAAATACAAGAAGTGCTGCGGCCGCTAGCCCGACCTTCGGCAAATACGTTACACAGTCCGCCGCCCTTTGGGGCGGTGGACTTTTTTTGTCGTTTGTCGACGCTCATTATAAAGTTATCCGAAGGAATACCGAAAAACATATATCAGCTGTGTTCACAATGAATATTCGCACGCACATCTTGCCGAGGAGCCACCCATGAGCACGCCCGTTGCCTTTAGCCCGAAGCTGCTTGCCCCGACCAGCCTTGCGGAGAGTACCGTTTCCTCCGATTCCGCGAAAAACCGCACGATGGCAATACCCGATGGCCGGGACGCGGTCTCGCTTTCCCGCGAGGCGCAAATCCAGCGGGAATCACAGACCGAGGAAACCAGCGGAAACGTCTGGAAGTCCCGTTACGGCTTCCGGGAAGGCACCACCACGCTGGCCAACGGCCGCACGCAGGTGGTCTCCTTTGAAGACAACCAGATGCATTTGCAGGAATACAAGGGCGGACGGCTGGTCAAGAAAATGACCGGGACCACGGATGGCGAGACCATGACCACGGATGTCGAGCATTACGACGACAATGGCCGGGTCACACAGACCGTGAGCACCACACTCACCGGGCTGGGCGATAACGCCTCCAAGCATACCACCGCCGCCATGCACCGCAGCATCCAGTGGTACGACCATGGCGAAATCATCCGCGAAATGACGGACAGCACAACGCTGGACGCCAGCTATGTGCGCATCGGCACCGATGCCTTCGGAACAACCGCGACCAGCCTGCAGGACATGGTCAACCACATGACCGACGATTCGCTGCACCTCTCCTACCGGGCAGACCTGCAGGAATACGAGGACGGCAAACTGCGGCGCACGGCGCAGGCTTCCTATATGGCGGATTCCTGGCGGCAGACCAACCGGACGGGCAAATTCAACTCCGGCCAGAATCCCGGAACGTCAAAAATGCAGAACGGAAAATCCGCAATCTCCTATTCCATGACCGAATACGATCAGGACGGGGAGCGGCTGCGCGAGGCCTCGTTTTCCGACAGGATCGACACCAAGAAAAAACAGTTTGGCGAGGTGCCTGTTCTCAAGCAGGAGCTTTCCGTGCGGTGGTTCTCACAGGGCGAGCTGGTCAAAAATTCACACGGCACCCTGACCGCAGAGCAAAGCAGAACGCAGCCTTTGCCGGACCGGCGGCCCAACCTGCTGTCGTCCACCCATGTCCCGGTCGAAGAATATGCCGGAGACAAGCCACTTGCCGCCGGGGAAATGCTGGCCTCCGGGTTCATGAGGCATGACGGGGACGCGGCCACGGGCATGGCCTTGAGCCAATATGAAGACGCCGGAGACGCCAACGCCCAGTTCAACGGCAAGGGACCGTATCAGATATCCATGGAAAGCGAGACATACCGGGACGGAAAAATCGTTGCCCGCCAAACGGACAGCGAACGCGCGCAAAAAAACGTCCTGCCCGTGGAAAACGGATTCCGCACGGGCGGTTCCCTCACGGAAGACGATGTGCCGGGCATCCTGCTGAGCAGCGAGCACGGCGAGGAAAGCTACCGGGACGGGGTTTCGGAAAAGAAGGCAGTATTGCGATCGCACGAGGTCATGAACCGGGACGACAACAACGTGTTGTTCGTGGAAACCGTGCAACACGGCACCATGACCGAAAACGGACAGAGCAAAACGCTGACCAACGTGTTGCGGGCAGGACTGGTCCAAACCGATCAGGAACGTGGCAACGCACGCACGGCATGGAACAGCGAAGCCGGCCCCACCGTGGCCGACATGCTGCAAGTGATGGGAACCCGGCCGTAGTCCGGGAACTGCCGAAGAGCCGGGATGCGCTGGCGCGTCAACGTCCGTCTTCGCTGATGACCCAGCCGTCGCACACAAAGGATATTCCCTGCGTGGAGGCCGTGCCGATCATGACCGCCTGGACCAGCGGGGCGTTGACCGGACCGGAAGCGTTCCATTGCACCAGAAAATTGGCCCCAGACCCGCCGGACGTGTCCCGCTCCATAATGAGGTGTTCGGCAGTGGCCAGCGGTTGCACCACCACGGGCTCTTCCAGAAACTTCTTCACCAGCGTACCGTCCGAACCATAATAGCGCACCGAAGTAACGGTGATGGCGTTGGAGGGATCGGTATTGCGAATGCTGAGCAAGGCCGACAGGTTGTAGGGCCGGGCCTTGATACCCTGATATATATGGGAATATACCGGAACATATACGGTCTGTCCCGAAGAGATAATGACAGTTTCAGCAAGGGCCGGGGTTGCGGCCAGCGTCAGGGCGAACACGGTAAGCAAACAACGTCGGATCATGACAAGCTCCATGCGGTCTTTTTGTTTATGGTCTTCATATGCCCGTTCGCGGAAAGGTTGGCAAGGGGAGCTTGCCTGCCCGAAAAGAGGGTGATAATGATTCGTGACTCACGAACGATGGAGATGCCGGTGACCCGACTTCTGATAACATTTTTCCTTGTCATGACTTTCTCGGGGTCGGCGCTGGCCGAGCAGGTCTTTCGCGTCGGCGTCGAAGATATCCGCTACTATCCACAGTATTCCACCAACCTCGGCATCTATACAGGATTCAGCAGGGTCGTGCTGGACGAATTCGCCCAAGAGCACGGCTACCGGTTCGAATACGTGCCCCTGCCCGTACTGCGCCTGTATTCCCGTTTCCTGCACGGCAAGGACCTGGATTTCAAATACCCGGACAACGCCCTGTGGCAGCCGCAGGAACGCCAAGGCATGGAAATCTTCTACAGCGACGAGGTTTCCGAAGCCTACGACGGCGTCATGGTGCTGCCCCTGCGCAAGCGCACGCAGGTTCGTCAGCTCAGGACACTGGCCACGGTGCGGGGCTTCACCGCCACCAAATACGAACACCTCATCAAATCCGGGCAGGTCCGCCTGAGCTATTGCGACGACTACGATTCTCTCATCCAGATGGTACTGCGAGGTCGTGTGGACGGCGGGTTCGGCTGCCTTGCCGTGGCCCGTTACCACCTTGACCACATGGAACGCTCGCACGAAGCCCTTACATTGGCGCCCGATTTGCCGTATACAAGAGTCAGCTACCGCCTTTCAACCTTGAATCACCCCGAAGTGATCGAGCAGTTGAACGAATTTCTGCGTGCCAACCACGAGCGATTCATGCTGCTGCGCGACCGTTTCGGCCTTTCCAGACGGGTCACCCGATAGCCCGTTCGGCGTTGGTCCCGTGCCGATGCCGCCCCACGATTCGAGGAGGTTGCCCTCATGGAGAAACTCGGCTCCCTGCTGACGGTCCTGCTGCTGTGCATGGGCTGTGCGCACACGTCCCCCAAGGCCCCGGCTCCCAGCACCATCAAACCGGCCCGCAAGACTGAACCCGCAAAACCCAAGACGGAACCGGCCGCATCCACCAGCGCGTCCGTGGTCATCTTCAATCCCAAGACCCAGAAATGGTCCTTCAAGAACCGGGACCGCGCTCAAAAGGACTGGCTGCCCGCCTCCACCTTCAAGATACTGCACACGCTCATCGCGCTGCAGTCCGGAGTGGTCGACAAGGACGAGGTCTTCAAATGGAACGGCGTCCGGTACCAGTCAAAGGAGTGGAACAGAGACCAAACCCTGGAGTCCGCGTTCAAACATTCCGTGATCTGGGTTTATCAGATCATCGCCAAACGCATCGGCACGGACCGCATGCAAAACTATGTGGACCTGTGCGGCTACGGAAACCGCTGCATAGAAGGAAAGGCGGACTCCTTCTGGCTCGACGGCGGACTGCGCATCACCTCGCGCCAGCAGATCGAATTCCTGCGCCAGTTGCAGGCTGAAACCCTGCCTTTTTCACCGTCTCACATGCGCTTTGTGAAGAAAATCATGGTCCGCAACGGCGGCAAGACATGGCTCATGCGCGCCAAGTCAGGATGGGCGCAACGCGTTAAGCCGCAGTTTGGCTGGCTCGTGGGCTGGGTGGAAAACGGCAAGGATGTCTGGTTTTTCGCCACCAACGTGGAAATACGGACCCGCGAGGATGCCGGGAAACGCATGAGCATGTCTATGGCCGCGCTGCGGGAGGCAGGCGCCATACCACCGGAAAAATAGTTGGAAAACGGTCCTGTTCGGAGTATGCAACCGTTTTCCACGAACCAACAACGGAGCAGACCATGACAGCGGTTCCCAAGGGTTTCGGCTTTGCCGCCATTGAGGGCGGCCTCAAGTACAGCGGCCGTCTCGACCTGGCCATGATCGTCAGTGAAACGCCCGCGGCCACGGCCGGAGTGTTCACCACCAACACCTTCAAGGCCGCGCCCGTACTGCACTGCCGGGCCGCGCTGGACCGAACCCCCATGCACCGGGCCATTCTGGTCAACGCAGGTTCGGCCAACGCCTGCACCGGCCGGCAGGGCGCGGACAACTGCCGCGAAACCCGCGAACTGGCCGCCACGGCCGCCCATGTGCCGGAGGACGAAATCCTGACCGCGTCCACGGGCGTCATCGGCCTGCAGTTCGACATGGAAAAATGGCGTGCCGCCATGCCCGCACTGGGCGAACAGCTCGGCAAATCCACACCCGAAGACGTTGCCCGGGCCATCATGACCACGGACACGGTGCCCAAGCTGGTGAGCCGCGAGTTCACGCTCTCGGGCGGCACCGTGCGCATGCTCGGCATGTGCAAGGGCGCGGGCATGATCTGCCCGAACATGGCCACCCTGCTCTCGTTCGTGTGCTGCGACGCTGCCGTGGACCCGGAGCACTGGCAGGGCATCTTCACCTATTGCGCGGACAACAGCTTCAACCGCATCACCATTGACGGCGACACCTCCACCAACGACACCTACATCGGCATGGCCAACGGCGCTTCCGGCGTCAGGGCCGAATCCGAGGACGACCTCAGAATACTGTGCGACGAGCTGCTCAAACTCTCGCAGGACATGGCCTACAAGATCGTGCAGGATGCCGAGGGCGGCACCAAGGTGGCGCGCATACAGGTGCGCGGCGCGGCCGACGAGGTGGACGCGGAACTGGTGGCGCGGGCCATAGCCGATTCCCCGCTGGTCAAGACCGCCCTGTTCGGGTGCGACGCCAACTGGGGCCGCATCATGTGCGCGGCAGGCTACTCGGGCGCACAGTTCGACGCCGAATCCGTGACACTGGAAATCGGCGGGGTGCGCATCTTTGAAAAGGGCATGCCCGTGCCCGGCGACATGGATGCCCTGCTCGAGCCGGTCATGGCCGAAACCGACGTGCTCATCAGCGTGGGACTCGGGGCAGGATCGGCCTCGGCCGAACTGCTGGCCTCGGACCTGACCAAGGAATACGTGGCCATCAACGCGGATTACCGAAGCTGAAAAAAACGGCACACACATCACCCGACGTGAAAAACGCGCCGGTTTCGGGTACCCGCCTGAAACCGGCGTTTTCCGTTTCCCGGTCAACAAGGCCCCCTGTTCTGCAGCGCCCGAACAAGCGCATGTCCGTATTGACTTGCGCCCGCATCAACGCGTATGACTCATTTTCGATAATGAAATTCATAATCAAAAAGGAAGTCCCACAGCCATGTCCACCGGGTCACATACAGCAGCAAGAACCGCGTTGCAGGCAAGAAAAACGTCCGCTGAAGCGGCCGATGCAGCCGTGCGCCAGTTTCCGGGCATGGGCGGCAAGGAGGCACAGTTCAAATCACTGTGGCAGGAAGCGCGCATCCGGCCCGGTGTTTGCGTCAGTATCCTCGACGCCTCGCTGACCGACGACTTTTCCTTCCAATATCAAAAAAGGAACCGCTTCATCGACTTCGGATTCTTCCTTGAAGGCGGTTTCATCAACAACCTGCGGCACACCCACCTCGGTTCCCTGAACATGGAAAACCGGGCCGGTCAGGGCGGCATGGGCTACCTGCACGAGGCCGGGGGAACCGTGACCGTGCCGGCCGGGCAAAATACACGCATCATCCATGTGCATGTGCTGCCGCAAACCCTGCAAACCATGCTCGGCGACGACACGGCGCTGGTCTGCCGCGAATTGCAACGGGTTCTGGAAAATCGGCCCCGCCATGACTTTTTCAAGAAAAAAAAGCTGTCCCCCAAAATTCAGGCGGTCGCCAACGAACTCTTCTTCAGCACGCGCAACAGGACCGAATCGCGCATGTACATGGAGGGCAAGGTACTGGAGCTGCTGGCCCTGCAACTCATGGAAAACCTGCCGGGCACGCCCGGCCGCGAATCCGCACTGAGCCCGCGCGAGCAGGAGCGCATCCATGCGGTGCGCCGCTATTTGGAACAAAACCATGCCGCCCCGCCGTCCCTTGCCGATCTGGCTGAAAAATTCGCCATGAGCGTGACCCGCATGCAGACCGGATTCCGGGCGGCCTACGGGTTCTCCGTGTTCGGATTCCTCAAGGAATACCGGCTGCAACGAGCAAAAATGCTCTTTGAGGAAGGCGACATGAACGTCAGCGAGGTGGCCTGGGCCATCGGCTACATCAACCTCAGCCATTTCAGTGCGGCCTACAGAAAACGCTTCGGCGTGCTGCCCAAGGCCTACATGCAGTCCATCCGCGCCTGTGGGCGCGGTCCTTCCGCCTCTTCCCGCTAGCTTTTCCTTTGCCGGAGCATGGGTTGCCTGTTCGGGCTTCTCTGCGGCCGCTTTTTGCGCGCTACGGCTGTCGGGGCAAAACAATGTTCGCTGAGAGCAGAAATCATTCTCAACACGGCATACATCTCTACGACACCAAACGAGGGTCAGGGAAGCCGTGCGGCCGACCGCACGCGCGTCCGCGGAAGTGAACATTCATCCATTCAGGTTGTCGTGACATGATGCAAAAGAAAAGAAGGAAAGCGGGCATGATCGTGTCCGTGGCCGTCGCACTGCTGCTGACGGCATCCGTGGCCGCATGGGCCGCGGACGATGACGGGGAGGCGCTGCGCCTTGAACCGGTGACGGTGAGCGCGGAAAAACGGACCCAAGAGGCGCAGGACATTCCGGCCAGCATGACGGTCCTCGAGGAATCGGACATCCGTGACATGGGCATCGAGGACACCTCGGACCTTGCCGAGCAGGTGCCCAACCTCGAATTCAACGACGTGGGCAGCCGCAGGCACGGCCTCATGTTCCTGCGCGGCATCAAGAGCCTGCCCACGGGCGAGCCGGCAACGGGCTTCTACGTGGACGACGTCAACTATTCCAAGTCCTACATGTTCAACTTTCCGCTCTTTGACGTGGAGCGGATCGAAGTGCTCAAGGGACCGCAGGGAACGCTCTACGGCCGCAACTCCATCGGCGGGGTCATCAACGTGCATACCCGCCAGCCGGACAACGAGGTCGTGGCCAACGTGGGCACCACCATCGCCAACTTCGACCGCAAGGAACTGCGCGGCAGCTGGAGCGGGCCGATCATCGAGGACAAGCTCTTCATGGGCATATACGCCATGGCCGAGGAATCCGAAGGTTACATGAAAAACGACGTGGACGCGGACGGCGGCAACGGACGCCACACGGACGGTCAGGCCATGCGCCTGAAGCTGCGCTGCCTGGCCTCGCAGGATTGGGAGATCAACCTGACCCTGGACGGCCAGCAGCACGACGACGGGGCCTATCCCTTCCGCAGGACCGCGCGCAACGGACTGGTCAAGGCGGGCGCGTTTCCCGAGGACGACCGTTACCACTATTCCCATGACTACGAGGGAACGCAGGAAAACGACTGCTGGGGCGCAACCCTCACTTCGAAATATGAAACCGGCATCGGTACGTTCCATTCCATCACCGGGTTCCGCGATTTCGACAGCGACGAGCACATCGACGCGGACTTCAGCCCGCTGGACAGGATGGTCAAGCGCTACATCCAGAACGACGACAACGTCTCGCAGGAGTTCCGGCTGGTTTCGCCGGACGACGACGGCCCGTTCAAGTGGCTGGCCGGAACCTACTTCTTCCACATGGATTCCGAAAACAAGCTCACCAACACCTTTGGCGCGGATTCCCCCACGCCGGGCCGGGAGGTGTACTTCAAGACCAACAAGACCAATTCCGGGGCAGCGGCGTTCGGACAGGGAACGTACACCTTCTTCGACAAACTCGACCTGACCCTTGGCCTGCGTTTCGAATACGAACACGCCGAAGCCGATTCCACCATGGAAAACACCCCGTCCGGCGGTCCCACGGTCACGGCCGGGCACATGGACGGTTCGCAGGATTTCACGGCGTTTCTGCCCAAGCTGGCGCTGGCCTGGCATTTTGACGGGGACCACATGGCCTACGGAACCGTTGCCCGCGCGCACCGCAGCGGCGGCTTCAACGACGCCTCGGCCCCGGCGGGCAAGGAATCCTTTGACGAGGAAGACAGCTGGCTCTACGAGGTGGGCGTAAAGTCATACTTCATGGACCAGCGGCTCATGCTCAACCTGAGCGGCTTCTACACCACCATCGAAGACGAGCAACTCCCTCTGTTCGAGACAGGCTACATGCAGTCCTACACGGCCAACGCGGGCAAGTCCCACCGCATGGGCCTTGAAATGGAGTCACGCTTCAAGGTTGCGCAGGGGCTGGATCTGAGCGCCAACTTCTCGTGGATACAGGCTGAATTCGATGAATACGAGGACACGGTTCTCGGCGTGGACTACGAGGGCAACACGATCTTTTGCGTGCCCGAATACACCTACGGGCTGGCGCTGGACTACCGCCGCCCGCTCAACGAGGACTGGGGCTTTTTCGGAAGAATCAACCTCACCGGGGTTGGCTCGCGCTACTTTGACGACGCCAACAATGTGAAGGAGGACCCGTACAATCTGGTCAACCTGCGCGTGGGCGTGGAGGGCGAACACCTCGACTGCTACCTGTGGGCCAAAAACGTGTTCGACGAGGAATACGTGCTCTTTGAAAACACCACGGCAGGCATTGCCGAAGACGGCGCACCCCGCACCTTCGGTCTTACCGTGGATTACCGATTCTAAGACAATGCGGCTTCCGGTGCCGGAACATTCATGGTTCCGGCACCGTGGCCGCATCAGGGAGACACGACCATGTCCGCCACACGTTCCGGTCCCGCCCCCGGCGGTTCGCTTTCGCACAAGATGCTGCTGCTCGCTTCCATGTATCTGTGCCAGGCCATTCCCATGGGCTATGTGTTCGGCTGCATGCCGGTCATCATGCGCCAGAACCACATGTCGCTGGCAAGCATCGGCGGGCTGTTCGTGCTGCATCTGCCGTGGGCCTTCAAGTTCATCCACGCCTCATGGGTGGACTCCCACTACCTGCCAGCGCTGGGCCGCAGGCGTTCGTGGATATTCCCCCTGCAATGGGTGGGCGCGTGCCTGTTGCTCGTGGCCGCGCACATGCCGCCGGAAACCGATTTCACGGCCATGTTCGTGGTGCTGCTGCTCCTGAACATGGTCATGGCCACCAACGACATTGCCGTGGACGGCTACGCCACGGACATACTGGAGCCGCACGAACGCTCATGGGGCAATACCGTGCAGGCCGGTGCGCGCTACGTGGGCATGATGCTCGGCGGCGGGCTCATGCTCGTGCTGCACGACTCCTTTGGCTGGCAGACCCTGTGCCACATCCTCGCGGCCACGGTCTTCGGGCTCAGCCTGCCGGTTTTCCTGCACAGGGAGATTCCGTCCCTGTATGAACGCCATGACAGCCAGAAACACGAACGTACCGGCCTGCGGGCCTTTGTGCGCCGTCCGGGCGTGCTGTGGCTGCTGCCCGTGCTCATCGGGCCAACGGCCTTTGCCTTTTCATCGTTCCAGATGCGCATGCCCCTGTTCGTGGACCTCGGCATGACCGGCCCGGTCATGGGCAAGCTCATGATGCGTTTCGCCTATCCCGCGGGGCTGGCCGGAACCATTGCCAGCGGCTGGCTGCTGCACCGCTTCGGGCCGCGCCTTTTCCTGCGTGTGTTCTGCCTGACCGTTGCCGGGCTGGCCGCCTATACCGTGCTCATTGCCGGGGCGCACTCCATTGCGCCGTGGAAGACCGCGCTGGTGCTTTCGCTGGACAACATCCTCATGGGCGGCATCAACGTCTGGGGCTTCACCCTCATGATGCGCGCCTGCGCCGGGCACGATTCCGGCACCGGATTCGCCCTGCTCAGCAGCCTGTTCATTCTGGTGCCGCTGGCCACCGCACCCCTGTTCGGCATGGTCGGAGACACGATCGGATTCGAGGCATTGTATCTGCTCTTGGGATTGTTGAGCCTTGCCGGATTCGCGCTGGCCGAGTGGGCCATGCGCAGGGGCGATTCGCAACACGGCCTCGGCCTGAGCCGGATGCTGCGTTTTGTTTCCGGCGGAAATGTTTGAATGAAATATGGGGAGGAGGCCTATGAAAAGGCCCCCACCCCCTCCCGAATCGTCCGCGAGAGGCAAACGCGCGGCCGAATCGCATAAATGGGCCGTGAACGAACGTTCCTGATGCCCCCCCCGACATTCTCAATTTGACAAATCCTCTTTCACCGCGATACCAAAATCTCTCCGTAATAAAAATTTATCACGACAAGGAGTTGCTTTGTCCGCCCACAAAACGCCGCCACGTTTTATTGACGCCTACATCCCCCTGGTCCAGTTTCTGGGAGAATTCATCGGCCCCAACTGCGAAATAGTGCTGCACGACACCACATCCAAGGAAAACTCGGTGCTGGCCATCGCCAACAACCACATCACGGGCCGCAGGAAAGGCGCGCCCCTCACGGATCTGGCCCTCAAGTTTTTGAAGACCAGGGAATACGAACGCCGGGACTGGGTCATGGGCTATGTGGCGCGGTCAAAGGATGACCGCCCCCTGCACTCGGCCACCTATTTCATCCGGGACAACAACGAACTGGCCGGCATGCTCTGCCTGAACATGGACCTTTCGGACATGATCAACGCCCGGGACACGCTGAACCGCATCATCAGCTTCGTGAACAAGGACAGCGCCAACGCCAAGGACGCGCCCGACCAGAGCGAAACGTTTTCCGAATCCATCGAGGACCTGACCGAAAACCTCATCGAACAGATCATCAACCGGGCGGAAATTCCTCCCAAGCGGATGACGGCCGCGGAAAAGATGGACCTTGTCCGCGTTCTGGACGAACGGGGCGTATTCCTGCTCAAGGGCACGGTGGCCGTGGTGGCCGACCGTCTCGCAGCTTCCGAGGCGACCATCTACAGATACCTGCAGAAAATCCACTCCTAGCCTCCTTGTGTGATAATTTTTTCTTATATTTTGCAGAAAATTTATTGACCTAATATTTTTTTCGCAATACAAGAAAAAATCAATCGAGGGCAGCGGCACGATCCCTGCCCTGAAATATCACACCAACAAGGAGGCATCATGCCCACTCGTATCGACACCGAAAAAGCACCTGCTGCCGTTGGCCCATACTCACAGGGTATGGTCAGCGGCAATCTGGTGTTCACGTCCGGACAACTGCCCATTGTCGCCGAAACCGGAACAATGCCCGAGACCATCGAGGAACAGGCCAAGGCGTCGCTGGAAAACGTCAAGGCAATCCTTGAATCCGCGGGTTCATCCATGGACCGCGTCATCAAGACCACGGTGTTTTTGAGCGACATCGGCAATTTCGCCGCGGTCAACGAGGTTTACGCCACCTATTTCGACAAGCCCTTCCCGGCGCGCAGCTGCTTCGAGGTGGCCTGCCTGCCCAAGGAAGCTCTCGTTGAAATCGAAGTGATCGCGGAGAAGTAGGCGTATCACGGCTCCTGCCTGCGCAGGAGCCGTTCATGAGTACTCACATACCTGGAGGTTCTCACATGTCCAACGGTTCCAAGCGCAAAGGCGAATTCGGCCTCATCATACAACTTCTCATCGGCATTGCGGCCGGTGTTGTCATCGGACTGGTAGCCAATGAATCGGCCATGGAGGTCATTGCCACAGTCAAGCACGTGCTCGGCCAGATCATCTTCTACACCGTTCCGCTTGTCATCATCGCGTTCATTGCCCCGGCCATCACCCGCCTGGGCCAAAACGCCAGCAAGATGCTGGGCGCAGGCGTGACCGTGGCCTATCTTTCGGCCGTGGGTGCGGCCACCATGGCCTGTGTGGCCGGGTACATGATCATCCCGCATCTTTCCATCGCAACCCAGGTGGAAAGCCTGCGCGAAATCCCCGAAGTGGTTTTCCAGCTCAACATCCCCCCGGTCATGCCGGTCATGACCGCTCTGGTAACGGCCATCATCCTCGGCGTGGCCACCCTGTGGAGCAAGGCCAAGACCTTTGAAAAAATCCTCTGCGAATTCGAAGGCATCATGATGCAGGTCGTCACCAAAATCGTCATCCCCCTGCTGCCTTTCTTCATTGCCACCACCTTTGCCGGGCTGGCCTACGAAGGCAGTCTGACAAAACAGCTGCCCGTGTTCCTGCAGGTCATCGTGCTGGTGCTCGTGGGCCATGCCATCTGGCTGACTGTCCTCTACACCCTCGCCGGCGTCATTTCCGGGCGCAACCCCATCGAAGTTCTGCGCCACTACTCCCCCGCATACCTGACCGCAGTCGGCACCATGTCCAGCGCCGCAACGCTGCCCGTGGCCCTGGAGTGCGCATCCAAATCCAAGGTGCTCAGCCGCAACACGGTTGAATTCATGGTTCCCATGGGGGCCACGATCCACCTGTGCGGTTCCGTGCTCACGGAAACCTTCTTTGCCATGACCATCTCCCAAATGCTCTACGGAACCCTGCCCGAACTCAGCACCATGATGCTCTTCATCGTGCTCTTCGGCATCTTCGCCATCGGAGCACCGGGCGTTCCCGGCGGCACGGTCATGGCCTCCCTCGGCATCGTGGTGGGCGTGCTCGGGTTCGACCCGGCAGGCGTGGCCCTGCTCCTGGCCGTATTCGCCCTGCAGGACAGCTTCGGCACCGCCTGCAACGTCACCGGGGACGGCGCCCTGACCCTGATGCTGGAAGGCTTCTTCAACCGCCACGGCCAGTTGCAGGAAACAGAACCTTCCTGCGCAACTTCCAACAACGAGTAAACATCATGATAAAACCCGAATGGAACGACTTTGTGGCCCTGCTCAAAAGGGAAGTCGTGCCCGCTCTCGGATGCACCGAGCCCATCACCATCTCCCTGGCCACGGCCAGCGCGGTGAAGGCCCTTGGAAAAAATCCGGAGACCGTCAGCGTCAAGGTCAGCGGGAACCTGCTCAAGAACGGCATGGGCGTGGGCGTGCCCGGAACCGGCATGACCGGCCTGGACATCGCTGCGGCCGTGGGAGCCACGGGCGGCAACGCCGACCTCTCCCTTGAAGTGCTCCGCGACCTGACAAGGGAGCAGATTGCCGAAGGCAGGAAGATGCTGGCCGAAAATCGCGTCAGCGTTGAACTGGCCGACACCAGGGAACTGCTCTATGCGGCAGTGACGGTGATACACGGCGAAGACTCCGCACACTGCGTCATTGCCCGCAACCATACCGCCATTGTCCTGCTGGAACGAAACGGTGAGGAGATATTCTCCGCGCCCTGGCCCGGCGAATCCGAAGAGGACGAAAACTGGCCCCTGACCATGGAGCGCATTCACGATTTTTCCGTGAACGCACCCTTTGACATGATCTCCTTCATTCTGGAGGCCGCCCGCCTCAACGAGGCCATTGCCGCAGAAGGCATGCAGCATGACTGGGGGCTCAAAGTGGGCAAATCCATTGAAGAGGACATCAAGCAGGGCCTGCGCGCCGATGCCGTGGCATCCTGCGCCATAAAGATGGCTGCAGCCGCCTCGGATGCCCGCATGGACGGCGTCATGTTGCCGGTCATGAGCAACTCGGGCAGCGGCAACCAGGGCATCACCGCCACCATCCCGGTGGTGGCCATGGCCCGCAAGCAGGGCATTGCCGACGAACCCCTGGCCCGCGCCCTGATCATGAGCCACCTCACGGCCATCCACGCCAAACATCATCTGGGCCGCCTTTCCGCCCTGTGCGGTGCGGTGCTGGCCGCCACGGGCGCCAGCTGCGGCATGGTGCTGCTCATGGGCGGCGGACTCAAGGAAGCGGGTTTCGCCATCAAGAACATGGTCGGCAGCATTGCTGGCATGATCTGCGACGGGGCCAAGCCCGCCTGTTCCCTGAAGGTCGCCTCCGCAGTGGAGGCCGCGGTACAGGCCGCATTCCTTGCCAAACGGGGCACTTCCGCCAACGGACACGAAGGCATCGTGGACGACGACGTGGAAGCTTGCATCCGCAATCTCGGCCGCCTTGGAACCTGCGGCATGGCCCAGACCGACAAGGTGATCCTGGACATCATGGTGGGCAAATAGCCCCGAACCAGTCCATATAATGAAGAAAAGGCGGGACCGACACTCCCGCCTTTTCTTGTGGCCGGCAGTTCTGGAAACACGGCCAAGAGCACCCCTTCCATGATTCGCTTCCCTGCGCATGGCTGCAGCCAATCCGTTGCGCTGCGGCACAGCAGATAATACTTCCACCGGTTCCCATTCCGTTGCATCATCCGGGCCCGTCCCCAACCCCAAAAAGGAACTGTCCATGCCTCTACTCAAATCAACCGCGCTCGCCCTTGTACTGACCATCATCGCAACGGCAGCAGCCCTGGCCCTGCCGCCCCTCGACACGGCTCCGATTCCCCCGGCACCCGACTACGCGCAGCAACAGTCATGGCTGGCAAAACCCGCCGTGCCCACGGCCCCGGTGGACGTATTCTTCGTCTATCCCACGGTATTGTTCGACGACGAACACTGGCTCATGGACACCACGGCCCCGGCCATGCGCGCAGCCTCAATGGCCCCACTGAAGACGCAGGCCTCGGTATTCGAGGGGCAGGCCAACATCTATGCGCCCATGTACCGGCAGATGAATCTGGCCGGATTGACCCAGCCCGAAGAACAGCTTGAAAAACTCAAGAAAATCGCACGCAACGATGTCTGGCGCGCCCTGAACCATTACCTTGAGCACGAAAACAACGGCCGCCCGTTCTTTCTGGCCGGACACAGCCAGGGCTCGCTCATGCTCACGGACCTCATGCTGGAGCACTGGGGCACAACCGGCGCGGAAAAGCGCATGATCGCGGCCCTGCTCATCGGCTGGTGCATGACCGAAGAGGAACTCGCCGCGCATCCGGCCATCGCCATGTGCGAAGCCGCCTCGGACACGGGATGCGTGGTCTCCTACAACACCATGGCCCCGGGCAGACAGGACGTTGCGCCCACCCTGCGGCCCGGCGCGGCAGTCACCAACCCGCTCTCATGGACCACGGACACGAACCTCGTTTCGGCCGAGCGCAACCTCGGGGCCGTGTTCTTTGACGCGCACGACAAGCCCACGGGCGTGCGTCCGCATTTCACCTCGGCGCAAATTCAGGACGGCGGGCTGATCGTGCATCCCGAAAACGTGGAGCTGGTCACGGTCAAGGGCGGCCACTTCCCCCATGGCGTCTACCACGCGTTCGACTATTCGCTGTTTTATGAAAACCTGAAGGCCAACATAGCCCAGCGCATCAGCGCCTTTTCCCGTTAGGCATCGCTGGACGGGGGGGGTGAAGTTTTTTTGGGGAGGGCCCTTTTGAAAAAGGGCCCTCCCCAAACCCCTCCCCCAAAACTTTTTGGCGAGCGGCCGGTTTGCATAGCAAACCGGCCGCTGGGGTGTTGCGGGGAAACGAAAAACTATTTCTGCTGAATCGCCCACCCGTTCCGCATTCGCAGAATGCGGAACAGAAAAGGGTCAAGGGACGTGTCCCTTGCGGGTGCAGGGCAGCGCCCTGCCCTCCGAAGGAGCAACAAGGCGCGCCAAACGGGACAGAACCGACGCGTATTTCACATACGCGAGGGGTTGGCCCGTTTGAAGCAACGCCGCAGATTGCCGCTTTTCAACAGCCTGCTAGCGTTGGTCGGGGAGAAGGTCGGATGAGGATGCGGCAGTGCGCGCCAACTCGTCGCAACGCTCGTTTTCGGGATGCCCGCTGTGGCCCTTGACCCAGCGGAAGTCCACCTGATGCCGTTCGAGCTGGGGCATGAGCTGTTGCCAGAGATCCTGATTCTTGACCGGCTTCTTGGCCGCGGTTTTCCAGCCGTTGCGCTGCCAGTTCTTGAGCCAGCCCTTGGTGATGGCCTGCTGCACGTATTTGGAGTCGGTCCACAATTGAACGTCGCATGAGCGGGTCAGTGTTTCCAGCCCCCGGATCACGGCCAGAAGCTCCATGCGATTGTTGGTGGTATCACTGTAGCCTTGAGAAAGTTCCTTACGGTTGTCACCGTAAACCAGAACCGCGCCATAGCCGCCGGGGCCGGGATTGCCGAGGCACGATCCGTCCGTATACATGGTCACCTTCACTGGGTGGCCTCCTGATTTTCCAGAACCGCAAGCCGCGACCAGATCATGGTCATGGCGATCTTGAGCTCGCGTATCCAGTCGTTGTCGTCAAAGGCCTGCGCAAAATGCTCGTCGCGCAGGGAATCCATGAACGGTGCGCCAAGGGCAGGGCGCATCAGGGCCGGGAACTCCATGACCACCTGCCGCCGGGCCGGGGAAAGGCCCACGTACAGGGTCTTGGCGTCCACATCCGGCACCACCACGTCACCCTTGAACACCTGAATCCGGCAGTTGATACCGAAGGTGTCCTTGAGGCTCTTGACGAACCCGCGCAGGAAATCGATATCCTCACGGTTCATCTGGCCGGTTTCGTCCCACACGGTGCGCGTCTTCTGCACCCGTTCCAGCACGTTTTCGTTGTTCTTGTAAAAGGCCCACATGACCACCAACACCACCAGCAGCATGGCCAGCGTGCGCAAGACCCGCTCCATGGGGCTTTTGCCGTGCGGTTTGGGAATCTCGATTCTCATGAACGCTCCGTGGGTTGCATGGTCACTGAGTACCTTGTGATGCCCATTCATGCAAGAGTCCGCAACCCTTGCCCAAAACCAATATGCGGGTACAATGGCGCCCGGAGGAAAGCATATGCATCTCGGAGCACACATGTCCATTGCCGGGGGCCTGCACAAGGCAGTGGAACGCATCATGGCCGTGGACGGCACGGCATTGCAGATATTCACCCGCAACCAGCGGCAGTGGAAGGTTCCGCCCCTGACCGACGAGGCCATAGGGCTCTTTGCCGAGGCGCGCGCCCGCTGGGGGGATCATCCGGTGGCCGCCCACGACTCCTACCTCATCAACATGGCCAGTCCCAAGCCCGAGGCCGCCGAAAAATCGCGCAACGCCTTTGCCGAGGAACTGCGCCGCTGCCAAGCGCTCGACATTCCGTGGCTGGTCACGCACCCGGGGTCGCACCTCGGCACGGGCGCGCAGCAGGGACTGGCGACCTATGCGACCAATCTGGACGCGGCCATCGAGCAATCGGAAACGGACAGCGTGACCGTGCTGCTGGAAACCACGGCCGGACAGGGCACCAACCTCGGGTCGACATTTGAGGAACTGGCGCGGATCATGGAAGCCAGCCGCCTTGAGCACCGGTTGGGCGTCTGCTTCGACACCTGCCATGCGTTCGCGGCCGGATACGACCTGCGCACCGCAAAGGCGTATGAAGCCACCTTTGCGGAATTCGACCGTTTGATCGGGGTAGAGCGCATCGGCTTCTTCCATCTCAATGACTCGAAAACCGCACTGGGCGAGAAAAAGGACCGGCACGAACACATCGGCAAGGGCCACATCGGGGAAACCGGATTCGGGCTGCTCATGAACGACGTTCGGTTCGCGGATCGTCCCGGCACACTGGAAACGGACAAGGGCGACGATCTGGAAGAGGACCGCCGCAATCTGGCCCTGCTGCGCTCGCTGATGCGCGGATAGTCCGGCCATCCGGTCCTGCGCCGGAGCTAACGGATTTTACAAAGCCTGCCGCGGCAGGTACACAGGAACCCATGGTCGAACTCAAGCACCTCTCGTACAATTTCGGTTCCCACTGGGCGCTCAAGGACATCAACCTGTCCGTGGACAAGGGGGACTTCCTGTTTCTGACCGGCCCATCGGGCGCGGGCAAGACCACCCTGCTGCGCCTGCTCTACGGCGCACTGCCCGTGACGCGCGGTCGCGCCAGCGTGGCCGGGTTCGACCTGCACAGGCTCAAACGCCGCCATGTGCCGCAACTGCGCCGCCGGGTCGGGGTGGTGTTTCAGGATTTCAAGATACTGGCCAGGCGCACGGTGTTCGACAACGTGGCCATGGCCCTTGAAGTGCGCGGCATGCCCCGCTCCCCGCTGGAACGCCGCGTGCGCGCCATCATCCGGGCCATGGGGCTGGAAACCAAGAGCTACACCCCGTGCGAACGCCTTTCCGGCGGCGAACAGCAGCGCGTGGCCATTGCGCGCTCCATGGTCAGCAACCCGGAACTCATCCTCGCGGACGAACCAACAGGCAACCTCGACATCGGCCTGACCATGCACCTGATGGAAATTTTCAAGCAGTTTCACACCTACGGCACCTCGGTGATCATGGCCACCCATAGCCGCGAAGTGCTGGAAGCCGTGCCCGAGGCGCGGGTGCTGCATCTGGAAAACGGACGCATCCACGATACCGATGCCCCGGAACACGCCGAAGAAAGCGGGGATTTTTGATGTTGGGCCAATTCTTCCGACTCACCGGCCGCGGATTGGGCGACATCGTCGTGCACCCATGGGCCAACCTGCTCACGCTGGTGGCCGTGGCCATGGTCTCGCTGCTGGCCGGATTCGTGCTGTTGGGCCTGCACAACGTGAACATGCAACTCATGAAATCGCGGGGCCAGGTCCAGTTCCAGATATACTGGAAAACCGACGCGGACCCGCAGCTCATCGAAGAACAGTGGGAATCCGTGGGGGCCATGAAGCATCTGGTGGACATCAAGGGCTTCACACCGCAGGACGCGCTGCTGGAGCTGGCGGACTCCCTTGGCGAGGCCGGGGATTTCAGTTGGCTCAAGGAAAACAACCCCCTGCCCTTTTCCGCACTGGCTTCCTTTGCCGTGCCGCCCCAGAGCCAGCAAAAAGGCTGGGCCGCGGAGTTGCTGACACGGCTCAAATCAATGCCCGGCGTGGACAAGGTCCACTACTCCCCATTGCAGGAAGACCTGGCCCACGGCTGGACGCTCATCAGTCAGGCCGTGATCTGGCCGGTGATCGGCTTTCTGGGGCTGGTGGTGGCCATGGTGGTGGGCAACACCATGCGGCTTTCCCTGCTGACCCGCTGCGACGAGATCGAGATTCTGGCTCTGGTGGGGGCAAAGCCGTGGTACATCCGCTGGCCCCTGATAACCGGGGGCATGGTCCTCGGATTCACGGGCAGCATGGCGGGGCTGGGCCTGCTCAAACTCGCCCAGAACGCACTGGCCGACATACTGAACATTCCGCCCCTGTTCATCCATATCCAATTCATGCCCATGGAATACTGCGCCGCGCTCGTGGGCGGGGTTACACTGGTGGCCATTCTCTCCAGCTTTGTGGCGGCGCGCTAACCCCCGCACACCTAGGCTTGTGCAGATGTTGCCCCCGCCTTGCAATGCGGGCCATTGTGAACTACAGAGCCAATACATACTGCCGCGCCCGCATACCCGGACGCGCTGCCAACGGATATCGACAATGAAAAAAAACACTCTCTTCGCCATATTGTTGCTGGCTGCCGGGCTGATTCTTTCGGGCTGCGCACGCAAAACCATCGTGACAGAACCGCCGGCGAGGCGCCCCGCGGCCCCGGCCAAGCCGAAGCCCGCAACCAAGCCAGCAAAAAAGCCTGCGCCCAAGCCCGCACCCGAGATCGATTCCGGCACGCCGGAAGACCAGCTGCCCCTCAAGGCCGTGGAGCCGGGCCTGCTCTATATTCAGGTGGGTGCGTTTTCCGATGAACGGGGAGCCTCACAGGTGCGCGACGCCCTGCTTGAATTGGGCTACAAGGGCAGCCGCATGGCCAAGGACCCGGACGACGGGTATTACCGCGTACAGGCGGGCGTTTTCCCGGACATGGAATGCGCGCAGCGGGCCCTGAAAAAGCTCATGGAAAAACACCCGGAAAGCTTCATCATCTCCGACCAGTAGCTCAGGTACGAACCGGAATCACCGCAGAGCACACCCGGGACGGGCCAGACAGGATATCCCGACACCACAACGAGCAACCCCTCGCGCACAGAATGTACGCGAGGGGTTGCTCGTTGTGGTGCAACGCATCGGACAGGCGCGAAACCATGCGCCTGAAAAAAGATACGAGAAAAGGGTCTTCCGGTTACTCCGGAAGACCTTTTTTCCTGTGCGGTGTCACGCGAACCGCCAACCCTGCTAGGAGGGGTTGAGCTCGGCCCGGAACTTTCTGGAAAGGCGGAAAACCACAACCTTGCGCGGGGGCAGGGTAATGGTTGCGCTGGTCTGGGGATTGCGTCCCTTGCGGGCACGCTTGTCATAGGCTTCGAATTTGCCGAACCCACTCACCAGAAGCGCATGGTCCTTCTTGATGGACTCTTTCATGACATCCAGGATGGTCTCGACAAGATCCTTGATTTCGGCGCGGTTCTTGTCGGTACGTTCGTAAATGTAATCGACAATTCCGGCCTTGGTCAGTGTCTGCCCACTCATCGTCGCCTCCGTTCTCGAGGTTTGAGAAAGCTATTCAACGGCCCTGCGGATGGATTCCGCAAGAGCATTCATCTCGTCACCCGACGCATAGGAGCCCTGCGCCCACAACTGCAGCCCGTCGTCCGAAAAACGCGGGATCACATGAAAATGCAGATGCGGCACAAGCTGCCCTGCTGCTTCAAGGTTGTTCTGCATCACGTTCAGGCCGTGTGCGCCGGTTGTTTCGCGTACGGCAACACTCACGGCCTTCATGGCCGCCATCAGGTCTTCGCCCAGCCCGGCAGGCAGATCCCACAGGGCGGGGTGGTGCGCTTTGGGCAACACAAGGGCATGGCCCTTGTTCACCGGCGCAATGTCCAGAAAACCCAGACAGGTCTCGGACTCGAAAACCTTGGCACAGGGGATTTCTCCGGCCACGATTTTGCAGAATATACAATCGTTATCCATGTTCACCTCTAGCCTATAGACAACAGGACACACGCCCTTTGTCCAAGGGAAAACTCATAGTTAATATGGCTATTAACCGACATAACCGTTTAAATCAAGTCATTTAGGAGAATTTAACCGAGTTTTCATTGCCCGAGGCCCGGCAGCCCAGAGCTGGCGCGGCTTTTCAAACATATTGAAAACAATGGACAAGTCTAGATATTCTCCAAAAAAGGAGCGCCGGTTGTGCCCGAACCGGCGCTCACAAGGGAAGGGGGGAGCCAACCGAATTTCGGCGTTTTTCCCGTTGTGAGGGTCTGTTCACGGAAAAAAACTTGGCTCCGAATACCATGGTATTCGATAGACACATACCACATTACCTATTTCGGTCAACAGGAAATCCGCTTTTGCAGAGGAAAAAACTGCGTGTCACAGCCTGCCCCGCTAGCATGAAAACCTCGCTTTCAAACAACGCTAATTGAATGGCCCGTTCTCCTCGTATATGTTTTTGGCACTGTTCAAAAAACGACATAGTGAGGGGAGATTTTCATGCGCTTCATACTGGCAATTATCAGCACATTATTATTTTGCACCGCAAGCTTGGCGGGAACAGCGCCTGTCACCATGACGTTCGACATTCCTGCAACCCTGGATCCTTCGGAGGTGTGGGTCACCTTCGTGAACACCAACGGACACATCACCGGCACGTACAAGGATACTACCGGAGCTTCCAACAACCTTGAGCTCAACACGTCATACAGCCTGGCGCAAATGACCAGCCCCACTTCCCTGAACGGAGCTCCGGCCAACACGCCCGCCGTATCCCTCGAATCCTACGAATCCGGGCGTGTGTATGTCAGCATCGGCGCGCAGATGACCGACCTGGTACAAGGCCAGCAGCCCGTGGCCAACAATATCAATGATTCCAACTACTACAAACGCTACCAATATTTCGAGCCCACAGTGAAGCTGAACGGGGACGGCGACACCTGCCTGTGGGTGGACCTCTCATATATCGACTTCACCTCCATCTCCCTTTCCCTTGAGATGTTCAACGCCACCACCGCAGCCAACAGTCCGCAAAAGACACAGGCCTGCAGCACGGCCCTGGTCAAGGCCGCGGCGTCCACCGCGGAAACAGGGCAGAACAACGTCCGCCCCACCACCGCCGGCATACCGCCCGACACAAACTTCGCCCGCGTGGTCGCGCCCAACATAAACGGCGACTACTACCACGACTGGACCTACCTGTTGCAAACAGTGCTCCCCGGAAACGTCACCCACATCAAGGGACTTTTCGCGGGCGTAGGCTCCGGCCCCTGGGCCGATCCCACTCTCCAGCAACAGACATACGATTTCGATGCCACGTTCGATGCGGGCGGCGGCGTCACCCTTGTGGCCAACACGGGATCCGGCAATGGTCGCGCCGCGTGTATTCCCACTTCCCCGGTCGATCTGCAGGGAGACGGCATCGGTGACGACGTTTCCATACGCATCGAGTTCAGCGAAATGAACGCCATCTACGGCATATGGGGCAACAATCCCAAGTATACCGTTACCCAGGACGGTGTGGAACAACCCCAGACCGCGGGCATTACCAACGACGTGTACGGCTGGATCGTCGGAGACCTGATGGCAGGCACATGCTTCGGATTCGTGGGCAGCACCACCGACTTCAACGGCACAGCCATCGGGGACATGGACAGCGCGGACTGGTGGGGCGGCGTCCGGACCGATGGTACGCGGCTCGACACGGCCAATACCCCGGCAGGACAGGACATCGTCTTTGAAGAGGTGCAATCGGACGAGCGCTGCTACCACAACTACGCGGCCACGCTTCTTCACCTGACTCCGGCATACGGATTCCCGTTGCAGGACCGGCTGGACAAGAACCTCATGACCTACAACGCATGGACCGACCAGAACGCTTACATGCAACTGACCATCAACCCGGACACCGTGGCCATTCCGCCCGTATACCTGCTCTTGCAGTAAAGGAAACCCGGACCCCGAAAAACACATGGCCGCACCCTCGGGTGCGGCCATGTGCGCGTTCAATGTCTTCGCCGATCAGTCCCGGCCCGTGTATTCGGGAACCAGTTGAACAAGCAGCCCGCGAATTGCTGCGGAATCCCGAACGCTTGCAGCCTGCTCGAGCCGGGCCAGCAGATCGTGCAACCGTTCCGGGTCCATGGGCGTGCCCGGCGAGAACTCCGAAGCATCCGACGGCTTCCGGGCCAGCACCAGAATCTTTTCATGCTCGGTGCGCACGATGCCTTCGCCCGCGGTGATCAGTTCCTCATGCAGCTTTTCGCCGGGCCGCAGTCCGGTGAACACCAGCCTGATGTCCGTGTCCGGCTCCCGGCCGGAAAGGCGGATCAGGTCGCGGGCCATGTCCGTGATGCGCACGGGCACGCCCATGTCCAGCACAAAGACCTCGCCGCCCTGCTCCCTGCCCATGCTCGCGGCCTGCAGGATGAGCTGCGCGGCCTCGGGAATGGACATGAAATAACGGGTCACGTCCGGGTGGGTCACGGTGACCGGACCGCCCTTTTCTATCTGACGGCGAAACAGCGGCACCACCGACCCGCTGGACCCGAGCACGTTGCCGAAACGCACGGCCATGAACCGGGTGCCCTGCCCGAGCCGCGCCTGCATGAGCAATTCGGTGACGCGCTTGCTCGCGCCCATGACGTTGGTGGGTCGCACGGCCTTGTCCGTGGACACCAGCACGAACCTTTCCACGCCTGCGTCCACGGCCGCGTCCATGACGATACGCGAACCCGTGATGTTGTTGTTCACGGCCTGCCATGGGCTACGCTCCAGAATGGGGACGTGCTTGTAGGCCGCGGCATGAAAGACAATGGCCGGTCGATGATCGGCAAAAACGCGCTGCATAAGCGGCTCGTCGCAAATGGAGCCGAGCACGCCCTCCACATTGTCGAATCCGAAGTCCTGCTCCAGTTCGGACTGGATGGAATAGAGATTGAATTCCCCGGCATCCACCAGCACCAGCCGCGCCGGGCCGAAACGCACCAACTGGCGGCACAGTTCCGAACCGATGGAGCCGCCCGCGCCCGTGACCAGCACCACCTTTCCGGCCACGCACCCGGCAATGCGCCCGGTGTCCAGTTCCACTGGGTCGCGTCCCAAAAGGTCTTCATAGCGCAGGTCGCGCAGGGCGTTCACCGAAACCCGGCCGTCCAGGATCTCGCTCATGGCGGGCAGAATGCGGTATGGCAATCCGGTGCTGCTGCAACGCTCCACAATGGCACGCATCTCCCCGGGGCTGGCCTTGTCCACGGCTATGAGCAGTCCGCGCACGCCAAAACGCTGAACAACCGCTTCCAACGCATCCAGACCGCCCAGCACAGGAACCCCGTGCACGGTGCGCCCATGGCGGGAGGCATCCTCGTCCAGCAGGCCCACCACGGACCACTCCTGCCTGCCGGAACGCGCCCCGGCCAGTTCATGAACAATGCGCGCGCCTTCATTGCCCGCGCCAATGACCAGCGCCGGGACCCCGCCCCGCCTTGCGAACGGAAAGCCCGCATGCCACGCGCGGATGCCCAGCCGGAGCACGGCCACAAGCCCGAAGGTGAAGACCCAGTCCAGAATGAACACGCTGCGGGGCAAACCGCGCACATGGAAGGCCACCAGCGCGGCCGCCACCAGCACAAGGCTCTGCAACGCGCTCAGGCGCAGCAACTTCCAGAAATCCTCAAGGCTGGTATAGCGCCACATGCCGCGATACTGGCCGAACAGCAGGAAAATGCCCATCTTGACCGGCACGCTCAGGGCCAGCATGCCCCACAGCTGCGCGCGGTACTGGCCGGACACCTGAAAATCGAAACGAAGCTGGTAGGCCAGCCAGACCGAGACCATGAACACCAGCGCGTCCAGCCCCAGCATGATGAAGAAGTTGCGGTTGCGCAGGTTGCGCACAAGATGCGGGGCAAGACTCATGCGGAGCACTCCCGGATGATTCCGGCCACGCGCTCCACGTCCGCCCGGGTCATGGCCGTGCCCGAGGGCAGGCACAGGCCCCGCGCAAACAAAGATTCGGCCACGGCCCCGCCTTCGCAGCGCGCCCCGGCAAACACGGGCTGGCAATGCATGGGCTTCCACACCGGGCGGGACTCGATGTTTTCGGCCTCAAGGGCCAGACGCACCTGCTCCGGACTCGCGGCACAGCGTTCCGGGTCCAGCAGCATCACGGTCAGCCAGCGGCTGGCGCGGCCATAGGCGGCCTCAGGCATGAAGGATATGCCGGACACGCGGCCCAGCAGTTGGGAATACAGGGAAAATATCTCGCGGCGCTGCGCCACGCGCTCGTGCAGCACGTCCATCTGGCCCAGCCCGATGCCCGCGCACACGTTGCTCATGCGGTAATTGTAGCCCATTTCCACATGCTCGTAGTGCACGAACGGCTCGCGCGCCTGCTGCGAAAGCTTTCGCGCGTGTTCGGCCAGTTCCCTGTTGTCCGTAGCCAGCATGCCCCCGCCCGAGCAGGTGATGATCTTGTTGCCGTTGAAGGAAAACGCCGCCACCTGCGCGCCCTTCCCCGCGGAGCGTTCCCCATAGCGCGCGCCAAGGGCCTCGGCCGCGTCAGTGAGCAGGGGAACGCCGAAGCGTTGGCACACGTCCTGAATGCGGTCATAGTCCGCGCACTGGCCGTAAATGTCCGTGGGCACCACCGCACCCACGCGCCGTCCGTCACGGTGCGCCTGTTCCAGCGCGCGCTCCAGCAGGGCCGGGTCCATGGTCCATGTCTGCTCACAGCTGTCCACGAACAACGGCTCGGCCCCCAGCCACAGGGCCGGGGAAACAGAGGCAATGAACGTCAGGGTGGAGGCGATGACCAGATCGCCGGGCCGCACGCCCAGCAGGCGCAGGCCCAGATGGATGGCGGCCGTGCCCGAGCTCAGGGCCACGCAATGCCCGAATCCCGTGTATTCGGCCATGCGCTGCTCGAACCGCTCGATGTGCGGCCCGGCAGGGGCGATATAATTGGAATCGAACACGGCGTGCACCTGTTCGAGTTCGCTGCCCCCCATATGGGGTGGAGAAAGAAATATGCGCCTGTTGCTCACGCGGCTCTCCCACGGCCCGCAAGGGCCGGTCGCATATCAGCTTTGACTTGTGGTCCGGGCCGGAACGCCCGTTACCGTGGCATGATCCGCAACATCCGCAACCACGGCGGCTCCGGCCCCGGCAACGGCCCATTGGCCCACGCGCACGCCCGGAACCGCGCATGAGCCGATGCCCATGAACGCGCCCTGTTCCAGCCGCACGTTGCCCGCCAGATGCACGCCCGGCGCAACGTGACAGAACGGGCCGATTTCGCAGTCGTGGTCCACGGTGCAGCCCGTGTTCAGGATGCAGTGCGCGCCAAGACGCGTGCGGGTGTTGACCACGGCCCCGGCAAGGACCACGGCCCCCGGGCCGATTTCCACGTCCGGGGCCACAACGGCCGCAGGATGCACCACGCTGCAAAAAGCGCTCTGGGACAATTCCTGCGCCACCCGGCAGCGGGTGCGGTTGTCGCCGATGGCCAGCACCACCGCGTCATGCTCCATCGTTTCCAGCGCGTCATGATCGCCCAGCACGCGCACGCCCAGAATCTCGCTGCCGTGGTCCCGGCGGGAAACAATGCCCACGGGCACCATGTCGGCCCCGGCCTCGCGCATGCGCAGCAGTGCGTCCAGCACCACCGCGCCATGCCCGCCGCTGCCGACCACCACCACGCGCATGACTACTCCGCACCCAGACAATGTTTCACGGCCCGCACCACGTCGTCCACGTCCCGGTCCGCCAGCTTGGCGGACAAGGGCAGGCTCAATGTCTGGCGGCCCATGCGCACGGCCTCGGGCGTGTCTTCCAGATTCCAGCCGAAACGCTCCCGGTAGTAGGGATGCTCGGGAATGCTCAAATAGTGCACGCCCACGCCGATGCCCTCGCGGGTCATGCGCTCCAGCATGACATCGCGCTTCACGCCGCAGGCGTCCTCGTCCACCAATATGGTGTACAGGTGCCTGCCGTGGCGGGTGTCCGGCTCTTCGGGCGCGGGCAGGGTCAAAGGCAGATTGGCAAAGGCCTTGTCGTATGCGGCCCATATCTCGTTGCGCCGCACCAGATTCTCTTCCACGCGGGCCAGTTGATGGATGCCGATGGCGGCCTGGATGTCCATCATGTTGTACTTGAACCCGGCTTCCACGACCATGTAGTGCTTGTAGCCCTCGTCGCCGAAACGTTTCCACGCGTCCGCGCTCATGCCGTGCAACCCCAGCACCTTGATGCGGGCGATGTTTTCCTGCTCGCGGGCCAGCACCATGCCGCCCTCGCCCGTAATCACGTTCTTGGTCACGTAAAAGCTGAAGCACCCGAAATCGCCGATGGTGCCCACATGGCGACCCTTGTAGGTGGTCTCGATGGCGTGAGCGCAGTCTTCCACCACACGAAGGCCATGCTCGCGGGCAATGGCCATGACGGCGTCCATGTCGCAGGCGCGGCCCGCATAGTGCACGGGCAGGATGGCGCGGGTGCGGTCCGTTATCTTTTCGCGGACACGTTCGGGGTCGATGTTTCCGGACACCGGGTCCACGTCCGCCAGCACCGGGGTGGCCCCGGCGTGGATAATGGCGTTGACCGAGGCGCAAAAGGTCAGGGGCGTGGTGATGACCTCGTCCCCGGGCTTCAGGTTCAGGGCCACCAGCGCCAAGTGCAGGGCCGCCGTGCAGGAGTTGCAGGCAGCAGCGTGCTCGCCCCCGGCATAGGCGGCAAAATCCTTTTCGAACCGGGCCACCTTGGGGCCGGTCCCCAGCCAGCCGCTGCGCAGGCTCTGTTCCACCTCGGCTATTTCTTCCTCCCCCACCAGCGGGGAGCCGAAAACAAGAAAATCGTCCTTTTCACGGACAGGCATATTGTTGTTTCTCCTTAGGTATATATACGGATGCCGGGGATAGCCCGGCCTTATGTCACGATCAATACGGCGGCGTCTTCGGATGCGCCCGGCTCCACGGCCGTGCCCACATGGGCGGCCAGATCCCCGGAGGCTTCCAGCATGGCGCGGGCCTGCTCCAGCTTGCCCGGAGGCACGGCCAGCACGAGCCCGCCCGAAGTCTGGGCGTCGAAAGTCAGGTCGCGCAGCACCGGGTCGAGATTGTCGCCCAGCTGCGTGCGGCCCATGAAATAATCCCGGTTGCACAGGCTGCCCGCAGGCAACAGGCCCATGCCCGCCAGCTCCACGGCATCGGGAATGAAGGGCACCCGGTCCGTGTGCAGCTCAATGCGCACCTCGCTGGCCTGCGCCAGCTCCACAAGATGCCCGCCCAGCCCGAAGCCGGTCACGTCCGTGGCTCCCTTGAGGCCCAGCTCACGGATCACGTCGCCGCCGCCCCTGTTCAGGCGCGAGGCCCACGTATACAAAATATCTTCCAGTCGGTCGCAGTCCTGCCATTCGGCCTTGACCGCCGTGGCCAGCACGCCCGTGCCAATGGGCTTGGTCAGCAAGAGCTCGTCGCCCGGGCGCACGCCCCGGTTGGAGGCGAAGTTGTCCGGGTCCACCACCCCGGAAACCGCAAGACCGAACTTGATCTCGTCGTCTTCCACGCTGTGTCCGCCCGCCTGCACGGCCCCTGATTCCTGCACCTTGTCCAGCCCGCCGGAAATGATGCGTTCCAGAATGGTGCCGGGCATGGTCTTGGCCGGGAAACAGACGATGTTCATGGCCGCCCACGGTTCACCGCCCATGGCGTAGACATCGGAAAGCGCATTGGCCGCGGCCACCTGCCCGAACTTGAACGGGTCGTTGACGATGGGCGTAAAGAAGTCCACGGTCTGAACCAGCGCCTTGCCCGCAGGAAAGCGCATGATCACCGCATCTTCATTGTCGCCGCCCATACCGGCGAGCACTCTGGGGTCGTGAAGCCCTTTCAACCCGGAAAGAGCCCGCTCCAGATCACCCGGAGCGATCTTGGCGGCTCAACCCGCCGCTTTCACGGTGTTCACAAGCCTGAGTTCGGCCACAGCGCTTTCCTCCTTTATCGTTTTGGTAGGCGAATCTAACAAAATGCCCCCTGCAACGTAAAGTTATTCCATGTGCAAGCCGATAGATATGCATCGGCAACAATTGCGGAGCAACAATGATCATACAGGCAAGCCATCTCAACAGCGCATTCGTGCAGCAAAATCAGGGTTCGGACCAGCAGTCCGGATTCGGTTCGCTGTTCGGCGCGTCCGCGCAGAACAAGCAAAGTGCGCAGGCTGCCTCCACATCGCCGCAACTGACCATTGCCCGCCCGGCCGCCCTGCAGGCGTCCGCACCGGTCATGAACGACCGCGTGGACGCGTTCGGCTCGCTCATGGATTCCTATCTCAAGGGATTCACGGACGAGGAAGGAACGGAAAAAGATTCCACGGGGCTGGTGGATTCGCTGGAAGACACGGTCCGCTGGATCGAGGAGCAATACGGCAAGGACGCGGCCACCGCCGCCATGGGCATGGTGGTGCAGTCCGCCGCCTCCGGGCAGAGCGAACAGGCCATCGGCGACGGCCTGCTCAACACCCTGAAGATGATCGACCGCAATTTCGGCGTCAACGCGGGCGACGCGGCCATGGCCAAATTCAACAGCGGCGTGAACACGGAGCTGAACAGCTTCTTCGACAACGGTTCGCAGGAAGTCTTTCATGCAGTCAGCCCGGAACAGAGCGGAGAACAGGCCGGCAGCATCACCAGCCGCATGTTCATCCAGACCGCACAGGTCGAAGCCGCGGACGGCGAAAAGCCGATCGACCCCACCGAAGAACTGCTGGAAGCCATGCAAAAGGACCTGGAAGAACAGTCCGAACTGCAATCGCTCTCCCAGCAGCTTGAAGCCGAGCTGTCGCCCGAAGCGCTCACCGCGGCGAATGCCGGACCCGCAACCGTGAACAAGGCCCTTGCGACCTACGCCCAGCCCGCAGCGGCACCACAGGCGCATGTCTTCAGCGCCATGGCCTGACGGCCCTCTCAGATTCCGAACGAATAGCACAGCCGCCCAAGGGCGGCTTTTTTCATGTCTACCCACAAAAAAACGCGGAAGCATCCAACGATGCTCCCGCGAAATCTGACTGGAAAACCCATTCCGGCAGGCTGCCGGGAAAGGGCCGGATAAACACGTCCGCTACTCGAACAAATCCCCGGCGCGGCTCAGGAGCCTGTCCAGTTGTTCGTTACTCAACTGCAACCGGCGGGTCAGCTCCTCGATTTCGGACGCGGCGCCATACAGCGGATAGTCACTCCCGAACAACACCCTGTCTTCCGGGTATACGTCATAGAGCTTCGCCAGCAGGTCGTCGTCCACGAATTCGAGAACGCTGGAGCAGTCGACATAAATTCCGCTGTCGGCGAGATGTTCAAGGGCATATTCCCATTGGCGGTAGCCGCCCATGTGGGCCGCGATCATGGTTGTTTCCGGGAAATCCCTGTGCAGTGCGGCCATCTTTTTCGGGCAGGACGGATTCTCTTCCGGGGGCATGGTGTCGCCCACATGAAAAAGGCAGATGAATCTGTCGCCCACCAGTTCCATCAACGAATAGAATCCGGCATCGTCCATGCGAAAGCCCTGAAAGTCCGGGTGGAACTTCAAGCCCTGAATGCCGTTCTCTTCAAGACGATCCAGTTCTTCGGCATTGCGCTCGAAATCCGGATGCAGCGTCCCGAAAGGGATGAACCGGGGGTTGTTCCTCCTGAGGCTGATGGCCCAGTCGTTGGCCGGCACGACCTGCTCGGGAGTTGTTGCGGCCTGCAGCACCACGGCCTTGTCCAGCCCGGCCTTGTCCATTTGTCCGATCAGGTCGTCGGCCTGGCCTGTTCCGACCGGGTGCACCCCGTAGTGTCCTTCCAGTTGGTGCAGCACCCTGTCCGCAATCTTGGGGGCAAAGGCATGGGTATGTACGTCGATTCGCATCGCTCTACTCCAATTCGTCGGAGTTTGGCTGTAAACAGTCGTTTGAATGATTGCCGAACACAACACTGAAACAGACGGCCTGCTTCAGCGGCGTTCGGCTTGGGAATTCACAGAATTCACATGTGTGGGAACGCTATTTCACCAGCGTACCGATTCGGCTCCAGCGCACATCCGTGAAGCTGGCCCACGACCAGTGGATGATTATGGCCTTGCCGATGATGGCCTCGCGGTCCACGAATCCCCAGAACCGGGAATCGTGCGAGCCGTCGCGGTTGTCGCCCATGACGAAATACTTGCCCTTGGGCACGGTCAACAGCGGCATGTTGTCGCGTTTGGACATGTGGCCCGAACCGTTGAAATAGGCGTCGAACTGGTCCGGGGAAAGCCTGTCGGGAAAACGGGCGGCCTTGGGATAGACCGTGGGGTCCTTGTGGTTGGCGTGGGGATTTTTATCCAGCTTGCCGTTTACGTAAAGCTTCTTGCCGCGAATCTCCACGGTGTCGCCCGGCACGGCCACCACGCGCTTGATGAAATCCACATCCGGGTTTTCCGGATACTTGAACACGATCACGTCGCCACGCTGGGGATCGGAAATCGGAATCAGGACATGGTCGGAAAACGGCAACTTGATGCCGTACAAAAATTTGCTGACCAGCAAATGGTCGCCGATCTGCAGGGTTTCGAGCATGGAACCCGAGGGAATCTTGAAGGCCTGCACCACGAAGGTACGAATAAAAAAGGCCAGAACCAATGCGACCACAAGGATCTCGAACGTCTCGCGCACGGATTTGACGATGTCTCTGCTCATGGAATGTCCTTCACGAGTCGGGAAGGCGGCACGCCCCCGGCCGGTTTGTTTTAATCCTCATCGGCCTTGAGCACGGCCAGAAACGCTTCCTGCGGAATCTCCACATTGCCCATGCGCCGCATGCGTTTCTTGCCTTCCTTCTGCTTTTCCAAAAGCTTGCGCTTTCGGGTGATGTCGCCGCCGTAGCATTTGGCGGTCACGTCCTTGCGGAAGGGAGCGTTGCGTTCCTTGGCCACGATCTTGCGCCCGATGGCGGCCTGAATGACCACCTCGAACATCTGCCGCGGAATGGAGCGCTTGAGCTTCAGGGCTATGGAACGGCCCTGGCGGGCGGAATTCTCACGGTGCACAATGCAGGAGAAGGCGTCTACCGGGTCGCCGTTGATGAGGATGTCCAGCTTGACCATGTCTGCCTGGCGGTAGTCGATGATCTCGTAATCAAGGGAGGCGTATCCCTTGGTGCTGGACTTCAGTTTGTCGAAAAAGTCGTACATGACCTCGGCGAAGGGAATCTCGTAAGTGATCATGACGCGGGTGGGCGTGAGATAGCCCATGTTCTTCTGGATGCCGCGCTTTTCCTCGCACAGGGCCAGCACCGGGCCGACGTATTCGTTGGGAACGTGAATGTCCATGCGCACGTAAGGTTCATGAATGGCCTCGATGCGCGTGGGGTCCGGCAGCTTGCTCGGGTTGTCGATGACCAGGGACTCCCCGTCCACGGTATCGACCTTGTAAACCACGGACGGAGCCGTGGTGATGAGCTTGGCGTCGAACTCGCGTTCCAGCCGCTCCTGAATGATCTCGATGTGCAGCAGGCCCAAAAAGCCGCAACGGAACCCGAAACCCAATGCCTGCGAGGTTTCCGGCTCGTAGGTGAAGGCCGCGTCGTTGAGCTGCAGCTTTTCCAGCGCGGCCTTGAGGGTCTCGTATTCGGACGGCTCGATGGGATACAGCCCGGCAAAAACCATGGGCTTGACCGGCTTGAAACCGGGGAAGGCCTCGGATGTGGGGCGCTCGGCATGGGTGATGGTGTCGCCCACGGGCGCATCCCCCAGCTCCTTCATGCTGGCACACATGAATCCGACTTCGCCCGGCCCCATGGTCTTGAAATCCGCGGGCTCGGGGCAGAACGCGCCCAAACGGGTCACGTCGAAATCCTTGCCCGTGGAGAAAATGCGGATGGTATCGCCCTTTTTCAGGGTTCCTTCCAGAATGCGGAACAGCACCACCACGCCCTGGTAGGAATCGTACCACGAATCGAAAATCAGGGCCTTGAGCGGCGCGTCGGCCGAACCTTCAGGCGCGGGCAGCTGTTCGATGACCGCTTCAACCACCTTGTCCACGTTCAGGCCGGTCTTGGCGGAAACATGCAGGGAATCGGAGCAGTCCAGCCCGATGACTTCCTCGATCTCTGCGGCAATGGCCTCGGTGTCCGCGCTGGGCAGGTCGATCTTGTTCAGCACCGGGATGACCTCAAGGTCGTTGTCCAGTGCAAGATAGACGTTGGCAAGGGTCTGGGCTTCCACACCCTGCGTGGCGTCCACCACCAGCAGCGCCCCCTCGCAGGCGGCCAGCGAGCGGGAGACCTCGTAGCTAAAGTCCACATGGCCCGGGGTGTCGATGAGATTGAGCACGTACTCCTGACCGTCCGCCGCCTTGTAGGGGATACGCACGGTCTGGGCCTTGATGGTGATGCCGCGCTCACGCTCCAGTTCCATCTTGTCCAGATACTGATCCTTTTTGTCACGGTCGGAAACCATGCCCGTGAGCTCAAGGATACGGTCGGCCAAGGTGGACTTGCCGTGGTCTATGTGCGCGATTATGCTGAAATTTCTTATATTTTCTGTCTTCATGTTCGTCGTTTGGGCTGAGGAAACGGCGAAATGCCGCAGACGCACTCATACGCCTCCGGTCAACGTGTTGCCGGGGTCGCAGGCGTAGGTCTTTTACGGCATTTGCGGACCGTAGTCCAACATATTATGGCGGGCTGACCTGCTACATGCTGTTGATGATGAGATTGCCGCTGCCGGTCTTGAGGCGCCCGCCATGCATGGCGGCATATCCCTTGAGATCCTTGTCCACCTTGGCGGCCACGTCCTTGCCGAGGCGTTCCCAGGTGGTCCGGCGAACAGGCGAACTCATGCGCCCGCCGCCCTGCAGCCGGATCCTGATCTCGTACAGCATCTGTGTGCCTTTCTGGAGCTCGGCATAGGAATCCTGCTTGGAAACCACAACCTCCACGCGCTCCAGGGCCTGTTCGTACTTGTTGAGAATTTTGGCCAGATGCGTCCGCTGCTTGACGCTCATGTCGCGAAAGCTCACGTCACCCTTGAAGTGCAGCTTGCGAGCGGCCTCCTTGTTGAACAGATCGCCCCCGCCCTGAAACAGGTTCATGCTGAAAAACAAAAACAGCAGCGCCACGGCCGCAAGTATCAGCAATACATTGATCACCAGCGCACGATGATGCGCCTTTCTGCTGTCGGTCGTCATGAATTCTCCCTCTCACGTTGCCCGAAATCGTTTGCCGGGCATACCATGAACGGGCCGAAACATGAAGTCGCCACGCACGCGGCAGGAGGCAAAGGGATCAGTCCATGCCCTTGAGCGCTTTTATGGGATCAAGGCTTGCGGCATGGCGTGCGGGCTTGAGCCCGAAGACCAGTCCCACGGCCAGCGCGCTGCCCATGGCCATGGCAAAGGCCTTCCATGAAAAACGGATCACCAGAATGTCCAGCCGGGAAAGCAGCTGCCCCAGCCCAAGGCCCAGAAGCAGCCCGAGCACCCCGCCCACCAGCGTGAGCAGGGAGGCCTCCAGCAAAAATTGCCCCATGATGGCGCTGCGGTGCGCGCCCATGGCCCGTTTGAGCCCTATTTCCTCGCTGCGCTCGCTCACGCTGATGGTGAACAGGTTGGCCAGCACGAACCCGCCCACAAGCATGGCTATGGTAGCGGTCACGCCAAGAAACACGGCCAGCCCGCCCTTGAACATGGACAAGAACTTGAGCACTTCGTCGGCCGTGAGGATGGTGAAGTCGTCATCATCTTCCGGCGCAAGCTCGTGCAGATGGCGCAACAGGGAGCGCAGGTTTTCGGTATGGGCGTCCATGTAGGCAGGTTCGTAAAACTTGACGCGCAGGGCGCGGAAATACTTGCGGTCCAGATTGAAGCGCGAGGTCAGGGTGGACAGGGGAATGATGACGCGGTTGTCGATGTCCCCGCCGCCACCGGTCATGCCCCGATACGAAAGCAGGCCCACAACCTGAAAGGGAATGCCGCCCACGAACACGGTCTTGCCCACCGGGGACTGCTGCCCGAACAGCTCGCGCGCGGGCTTGGACCCCAACAACGCCACGCGTGCTCCCGTGCGCTCGTCGTCGGGGCGGATGTCGCGTCCCTCCTGCAAGGGCCAGTTCCAGACAGTGGCATAATTCTCGGTGGCTCCGACCACGAACACGTCCTGGTAATTTTTGTTGCGGTAGCGGATGGTCAGCCCGCCCTTGGCACGCATGGGCACCACCAGGTAGGCGCCGGGCAGGGACTGCCGGATGCGCCGGGCGTCGTCATGGCTCAGGGTCAGGGTGCGCATGCCCACCGCCCGTTTCTTGATGTTGCCGCCCAACACGAAGGCCGCGTCCGGCCCGAACATCTCCACGATCTCCAGAGCCTTGCGGTTGGCCCCGTCCACGGCCGTGACAATGAGTGTCAGCGAGGCAATGCCCATGGCCACGCCCATGATCACGAACAGCGACCGGAGCTTGTAGGCCCACAGGGCCTCCATGGCCATGCCCTGTATATGCGGGAGCAACCGTATGAATCGCATGCTTCCTGCCTCGCGGCCCGCAGGCCGGGTCATGGGTCAACGGCCCCCCAAGGGCGGAGCCGCATGGAAAAATCAGTCCGCGATGCGGCCGTCCTTCAGATGGATGGTCCGTTGCGCGCCTGCGGCCACGGCTTCGTCATGGGTCACCAGCACGATGGTCTTGCCCGTGGAATTCACGTCGAGAAACAATTCCATTATCTCTTCGCTGGTGGCGGAATCCAGCTGGCCCGTGGGTTCATCCGCAAGGATGATGTCCGGTTCGTTGACCAGCGCCCGGGCCATGGCCACACGCTGCTGCTGGCCACCGGACAGGCTCGAAGGCTTGAAGTCCATGCGGTCGCCAAGCCCCACGCGCTCCAGCAGGGAAACCGCACGGGAGCGCATTTCCGAACGGGGTCGCCCCGAATACAGGCCGGGCAGGATCACGTTCTCCAGCGCCGTGGCGTAGGGAATGAGATAGAAACTCTGGAACACGAACCCCAGGCAACAGTTGCGCAGGTCGGAACGGTCATCGTCGTCCAGCCCGGCCACGTCATGCCCCATGAGTGTAAATGAACCGGATGTGGGCTGGTCCAGCAGGCCCATGAGCTGCAGCAGGGTGGACTTGCCCGAACCGGATGTCCCCTGCAGGGCCACGAACTCGCCCGAGGCAATGTCCAACGAGATGCCCTTGAGCACTTTCACGCCGCGGCGCTCGCCGCCCTCCTGCTCGGGTTCCTGCCAGAAGGTGCGGGTCATGTCCCGCATATGGATGGCCACATCCACGCCCGGAATATCAATCGCGTTTACAGACCCTGTCATGTCATATGCCCTTGTTGCCGAGCTTCCTGCCCGGAATGACCAGCTGCACGGCCACCGGCTGACCCTCTTCAAGCCCGGAAAGCACTTCGCTGCGTTCCAGACCCTGCAGCCCCAGTTCCGGGGTGACCTCGCGAGGCTCGCCCGCATCGGGTTCGCCCACAAAGACCACCTGCCGACCGGCAACCCACTTGAGCGCGGCATTGGGGATGCTGAGCACGTTGTCCCGGGTTTCCACGATGATCTTGCACTGGGTGGTCATTTCGGGCCGCAGAAAATCGGCCTGATGGGGGTCCACCTTCACCAGCGCACGGTAGTAGACGATATTGTCCCTGACTTCGGGCTCGGGATAAACCCGGTCCACCCGGCCGCGGAAAATGCGGTCCGCATGGGCGTCCACGGAAAACTCCACGGGCAGGCCGACGCGCACACGGCCGATGTCGGTCTCGTCCACGTATATCCACATCTCCAGCCGCTCCGGGTCCAGCACGGTGACCAGATTGGACACGTTCAGCCCGGAAACGATGGTTTCACCCTCCTGCGCGGCCACCTGACTGACGATGCCGTCCATGGGGCTGTAGATCTTGTAATAGGTACTCTGCACACGCAGGGTCTCCAGCGCAGCCCTGGCCGCGGCCGCCTCAAAACTGGCCACCCGCTCGTCCTGCAGCGCCATGTCCAGGGAATCCTGTGCTTCCAGCTTCTTCTGCACCAGCTGCCGCTTGCGGGGCAGGGTCTTGGCCGCATATGTCCGCTTGGCCTGCGCGAGCTTGAGCCGTGCCTCGGCCTCGGCTATTTTCGCACGCAATTCGCGGTCATCCACAACGGCCACGAGGTCGCCCTTTTTGACGGTGTCGCCCACCTTGACCAACACCTGCTGCAAAATGCCCGTTGCCCTGGCCCCGATCTTGATGAGAGCGCCCACCTGTGCCTTGACGATGCCCGTGGCCTGCAGCACCTTGCGCACGGCAGTCCTTTCCACCGGGGCCGTACTGATGATGCGCACGGGCTCGGCCCGATCCCGGAACATAAAGTAGGCCCCGGCTCCCAGCGCCGCCAGCATTACAACGATGACAATGGTCTTTTTCATGCCTTCTTCCCCTGTTTGCTCATCCGCTTCCGCTCCTGCCGCAAGATCATGTCAAAGGAACGCTCCCTGCCCAGCAGGCACCGCAGCGCCGTCCGAAACGTCAGGGCCTCATAACGATACCCGCAGTGGCCGGGCGGGTCCACTCCTCTGTAGTATAATGTCGGGGAAGGATACCTACTGCAAATGGACGGCCGGTTTTCGTAATCCGTGCACAGGCCGTCCTCGCCCGCGCATGAACAGGAATAGGTCAGGCAGCCGGCATCGTCCTTGCCGATGATCTCGAACCGGTCGTATTCGGGGCTTTCGCGCACCATGGATTCATGCTGGCGACGCGAGGTGACCCACTCGCCGTGGTCCATGATACGCAGATCGCGACAGCAGCGCCCGCACATGAGGCAATGCCCGGCGATGCGCACTTCGCTGCGCAGCACTTTGGCCCGCACCCAACGGAAAAAACCGCGGGAGGCATGGTACAGACTCATTTCCGTCCTCCGTCAACAAAGCCCCAGACCGGCCAGAAGCAAAATGCATTTGCAATTTTCGTATTATTGTTCACGGGACTTCTTGACCTGCGCCATGTGAACGCCTACTTATTCAGTATTATGAATTGGGACTGGGAAAAACTCCAAAAGCAGCGGCAGGGGAACACCGGCGGTACGCCCCCCGGTTTTGACGACTTCAACGAACAGTTCAAAAAGCTCAAAAGCTTCAAGCTGCCCGGAGGGAAGATCGTTCTCCTTGCCGTGGCCCTGTTGTGGCTGCTTTCCGGCATCTACATAGTAGAGCCGGACGAAGTGGGCGTTGTCAAACGTTTTGGCGCGTTTTCGCGCATCACCACATCCGGGCCGCACTACCACATTCCCTATCCGGTGGAAAGTGTGCTCACACCAAAAGTGACCCAGATCCGCCGCATAGAAATGGGGTTCCGCTCCATGACCCGCAACCGGTCCGTGCCGTTCAGGCAGGGACAGGAACGCGGCGTGCCGGATGAATCGCTCATGCTCACCGGCGACGAAAACATCGTCAGCGTGCAGTTCATCGTCCAGTATCTGATCAAGGACGCCAAGGATTACCTCTTCAACGTCAAGGACGTGGAGGCCACCATCAAGAACGCGGCCAGCGCGGCCATGCGCGAGGTCATCGGCAAGAGCAAGATCGATGACGCGCTGACCACGGGCAAGCAGGAAATCCAGGCATCCACCCGCGAACTCATGCAACACATTCTGGACCTCTACAAATCCGGAATCAGCATCGTGGCCGTGCAGATGCAGAACGTGCATCCGCCGGATCAGGTGGTGGACGCGTTCAAGGACGTGGCCTCGGCCCGCGAGGACAAGAGCCGCTTCATCAACGAAGCACAGGCCTACAGCAACGACATCCTGCCCAAGGCCCGGGGACAGGCGGCCCGCATCACCAACGCGGCGCAGGCTTACAGCGAAGCCAAGATCCGCAGGTCTCAGGGTGAGGCGTCCCGCTTCCTGGCTGTGCTCAAGGAGTACAAAAAGGCCAAGGACATCACCAGGCGCAGACTCTATCTTGAAACCATGGAGTCCATTCTCTCCAACCCGGACGCGGAAAAGCTGATCCTTTCCGACGACGCGCTGAAGAAATCCATTCCCTATCTGCCGCTGGACACGGTCCGCCGAGGCAAAACCGCCGACACGGCCAAGCAATAGGGAGAAGGTGCCTACATGAACAAAAAATCCGCATTGCTGATCATACTCATATTGGTGGGAACCATTGTCCTGACGCAAAGCGTCTTCACCGTGGACCAGACCGAAGAAGCCCTTGTTCTGCAACTGGGCAAGCCCGTGTACCCGGACCCGCTCGGTCCCGGGCTGCACTTCAAGCTGCCGCTGGTGCAGGACGTGGTCTATTTCGACTCGCGCATACTGGACTATGACGCCAAGCCCGAGGAAATCACCACCGAAGACAAGAAATACATGAACATCGACAGCTTCGCCAAATGGCGCATCGCCAACCCGCTGGTCTTCTACCAGAAGGTGCGCACCATTCCCGGCGCGCAGGCACGGCTGGACGACATCATCCGCTCCCAGTTGCGCGTGAGCCTCGGCCGCTATACGCTCATCGAGGTGGTTTCGCGCAAGCGCCCCGAGATCATGACCAACGTGACCGCCCGGACCAAGAAACAGCTGGAACCCTACGGCATCGAGGTCATTGACGTGCGCATCAAACGCACGGACCTGCCCCCGGAAAACGCCACCGCCATCTTCGGCCGCATGAAGGCCGAACGCGAACGGCAGGCCAAGCAGTACCGTTCCGAAGGTCAGGAAGCCATGGCACGCATCAAGGCCAAGGCGGACAAGGAACGCAGCATCATCCTTGCCGAAGCGGAAAAACAGGCCGAAGAACAGCGCGGGCAGGGCGACGCCAAGGCCACGGCAATCTATGCCGAAGCCCTTGGTCAGTCTCCGGAATTCTATGGATTCATGCGCAGTCTCGATGCCTACCGGAAGAGCTTCAAGGATAAATCCCGGTTCATTTTCACACCGGAATCTCCGTTCCTGAAATACTTCCAATAAATTTATAAAGCATACACATATAGTATAAATTCCATTAAAAACGGGGCGATCGAATAGATTGCCCCGTTTTTAATGCATTTTTCTGTTTCAATAGCCGTTCCTGGTCTTGACATGCCTAGGACTTTCCCCCAATCTGTACTAGGGGTTTCCCCCAAGGGTGTATCGGCAAGGCCAAGAAATGTCGCCACTGGCACCCATTTTATGCAGGGAGCAGTACAGACGACGGCACCCTAAAAAAATACGCACAAGACGTTTCCATATCGAGAAACGTCACATTCAGGAGTAAAGATTATGCCCAAACAAAAGAAAAAATGCGACGAGGCCCAACGCAAATGGTTCGAAGATGCGCTTGAGCGTATCAAAAAGGCCACCGGCGCCCGCACCCAGGTGCAGTTGGCCGAAGTGCTCGACGTCCGCCAGTCCAGCATTTCCGACGCAAAACGCCGTTGCTCCATTCCGGCGGAGTGGTTCCTCAAACTCTACCGCAGCCATGGGCTGGACCCGGACTGGCTGGCTGACGGCGTTGAGCCTGTCTACATCAACGCCAGCAAGGCCAAAATCCCTGCGGACACCATCCTGCGCGAAGCGCCCACGCCCTATGGCCGCATGAACTCCCGCGGTCGCGTTGTTTCTGTTTCCTCGGTTGCGGGCGCACAGACCGAAAGCAACACATGGGCTCCCCAGCCCCTTGAGGAACTGTCCATCCCCGAATCCTTTTTCCGGCCGCAGCTGCAGGTGATCCGCATGGATTCCGCAAACATGGAGCCGGTCATTGCCCGAGGCGCATTCGTGGGAATCGATCAGGCCCAGAAACAGCATCCGGACGGCGACATCGTGGCCGTGCACTTCCCGCATCAGGGCCTGATGATCCGCAGAGCCTACCTGCGCGACGGTGAATTTCTGCTCAAGGCGGACAACCCCCAGCACAGCGACCTGACCATTCCGGCCGAAGAAATGGCCGAACGCACCCTGGGCCGGGTCATCTGGGTACTCCAGAACCTTGCCCCCATGTAGGGAACGCACCCTCTTTCAACAAACGGCAGACGCCGCCGCCCGCACGGGTGGCGGCGTTTTTTTGGGGCAAGCCCCCCTGGTCCGGCAGGTTGCCGAAAAAGGGGCAGGGCGTAAGGAAAGAACCGGTCCGACGCGTACAACAACATACGCGAGGGGTCGCTCTTTTTGCACCAATGCCGCCATGGGCCCTTTCTCGGCAACCTCAAGTTTTCTCCTTTGCCACACGGCTCCCATTTGTCTATGATCGTCTTTTCAATCATCGGGCCATTGCGCCCCCATCCTTCCGGAGGAATCAGTGTCTCAGGACAAAGCACAGGACAAGCCCTACGGCGGCAACGCCCCCAAAAAGGCGATCACCGCCCCCGGCATCACGGCCATGAAAGGCTCGGACCGCAAGATCGCGTGCCTGACCGCATATGATTACGCCACGGGAATCACCGCGGACGAGTCGGGTGCGGACCTGATTCTGGTGGGCGATTCTCTGGCCATGGTAGTCCTCGGCCACGAGGACACGCTGTCCGTGACCATGGACGAGATGATCCATCATACCCGAGCGGCCTCGCGCGGGGTAAGCCAAGCACTGCTGGTGGCGGACATGCCGTTCATGTCCTACCACCTGAGCGTGGAACAGGCCGTGGCCAATGCCGGGAGACTGGTACAGGAAGGCCGCGCCAAGGCTGTCAAACTGGAAGGCGGCGGCACGGTCGTCGAAAAAATACGCGCCATTGTGGATGCGGGCATTCCGGTCATGGGCCATCTGGGCCTGACTCCGCAACACGTCAACCGCTTCGGCGGCTTCAAGATGCAGGGCAAAAACGCCGCTGACGTACAGCAACTGCTGGACGACGCCATGGCCCTGGAAGAGGCGGGCGCATTCTCGCTGGTGCTGGAAGCCATGCCCGTGGAGGCGGCCGAACTGGTCACCGAGCACGTCGGCATTCCCACCATCGGCATCGGCGCAGGCAACGTCACGGACGGACAGATTCTTGTCTGGCACGACGTGCTGGGCATGTTCGACCGCTTCACCCCGAGGTTCGTACGCACCTACGCGGAGCTGGGCAAGGATGCCACGGCAGCCCTGACCCGCTACTGCGAAGATGTTCGCTACCACCGCTTCCCCGCGGAAAAGCACACCTCGCACATGGCCGAAGAGGAAACCGGAGCCATGAAAAAGATCAAAATCCGCAAGCGCAAGTAGGCCCATGGAACCATTGACCTGGGCCATCGTCTACAAAGGCCTGCTGATGCCCCTTTCCCGGCTCGTGCTGTTCATCAGCGCGGGCCTGTTCGTGGGCATTCTCATCGAGACGCTGAACTGGACGCGGTTCATGGCCATCCTTGCTGCGCCCATCGCCCGGTTCGGCCGCCTCAAGGACGTTGCCGCGGCCAGCTTTTCCATGGCCTTTTTCTCGGGATTCACGGCCAACAACATGCTGGCCGAGGCCTACGACAAGAAGCAGCTTTCGGACAAGGAGCTGGTCTTTTCCAACCTGTTCAACAGTTTTCCGGTCTTCTGCCAGCACCTGCCCAGCCTCTACGGCATCATCCTCGGGTATTTCAGCGCCACGCCGCACGTGGGCTGGACCTATGTGGGGATCACGCTTTCGGCCGCATTCTTGCGCACGCTGGTCATCGTATTCGTGGGCCACTTCGCCCTGCCGCCGCTGGATGAAGGCTGCATCCCCTGCCGGCTGGAAGAGGCGGAAAAGAAACGCGGCAAAAAGCATCCGCTGCTGCTGGCCTGGGAACGCTTTCGCAAACGGCTGCCCAAGATCGCCTTCATCACCATCCCCATCTACACGGCCATCTTTTTTGCCCGGCACTACGGGCTTTTTCATTACATCGAACAAAGCCTGGGCCAAAACATGGGCATGCTCGATTTTCTGCCTCCCGAGGCCCTGAGCATCATCGCCGTGCAACTGCTGGGTGAAATCCACGGCAGCCTGACCCTTGCCGCGGCCCTGTTGGGCGAAGGCGTGCTCACCGCGCCGCAGGTCATACTGGCCATGCTGGTGGCCAACATCCTCTCGTCCCCCATGCGGGCCGTGCGCCACCAGTTCCCGTATTACGCCGGAATCTTCCGGCCGCGCATGGGCCTCAAGCTCATCGTCTTCAACCAGACCCTGCGCGCCGCAAGCATCACCCTGCTGGCCATCGGCTACCTGCTGCTGGTCTATCCGGGCTAGCGCACTTCGTGCACACATGTGCACACCATTGTGCAAAAAAATGCAGAAAACTTTGCACAAGTGCGCAGATTATGAATCAATAAACACTTGAAATAAAAAGATTATAATGTTTGGCACGCGCCATGCTTATGTGATTCCAACAAGGACGAACAAGGCATGAAATCAGCACCCAACATACTGATCAACGCGGCCCTCCGGTTGCGTACGTTTTTTCAGAGCCGGCCCCTCTCATTCCGGCAGAAAAAACGTGCATGCACGCTCGTTCTTGCAACGGGGACCTGTTCCCGCACCGCAGAACGCCTCGGCGTCCATTGCCCCCTCGTGGGCGTACCTGTCCGAACCTCCCCACCCTCCCCTCGTGTCGGACAACTCCCCAACCGGTACGCTTGCAACCGGGTACGCTGCGGCATGCGGCACAGGTCATAAGAAAGCCCGCATCGCGGCGGTCCGGCATCCGAACCTGCCGGGCCGCCCAGCGGGGCGGTCTCCCGAACAAGGCCGTACATCGGCCATCGCCAATAATCCCCTCCCCTTCATACGAAACAGGCCCGCCCGGGCCTGTTTCTTTTTTCGCCTCTGCCGCCAGCAAAAAAAGAGCACAAAAAAAAGGGCGGTCAGCAAACCGCCCTTTTTCAAAAAATCCAGGGAACGAAAAACTACTTCTTCTTGCCCTGCTTGATCTCGCGAATCTCGGCAACACCTTCGGAAAGTGAACGGATATGGCGCTGGCGTTCCAGTTCCACATCCAGACGATTTTCAGCCTTGAAAACCGGACGTTCCCGTCCATTCACAATGACTACCAGTTCATACATATCAAAACCCTCCTGCCTGTTCCGGCTACTGTACGCCGGATACGGCCTGTTGTTCCTGATCGTCCACGGATTCGTCGGTTCCTTCAAACGAATCGGCGGTGGTCGAGAAATCCGCGCGAACCACGTTGGTGGCCGGGAAACTCACTCCGGAGCCGGCCATGGAGATATTGCCGTCAAGAACGGCTCCCTGCTCCACCACCAGCTTCTCGGCAACAAGGCTGCCGTCCAGCGCGGATGTCTTCTGGAGAACCGCCTTGCCGCGGACTTCGACATCGCCGTCGATGCGGCCGCACGAATTCAGTTCGCCCACGCGCACAACACCCTTGATGGAGGCTTCGCGCCCCAGCACAAGGGTTCCGTCCGTGGAAATCTCACCTTCAAAGGAGCCGTCTATACGGACAGTGCCGACAAAGTCAAGCTTGCCGCGATATTCCGTGCCGACCCCGAGAAAGGCGTTCAGCTCCCCGTGGTTGACTTCATTACCGTTTTTCTTTCCGAAAAGTGCCATGTGTGAACCTCGCATGCGACCGGAACGCGCCGAAATTTCGACACGCCGACCTGAACTCTGTACTGATAGTGAATAATATATGGCTACAGCTTCGTGATGTGGAATCTATATACAGCCGTGAGCTTTGTCCACAAGAGACTTGCTTTTTTTGACGCGATTCTGCGCCCGTTCGCCACAGGACAACGTCCACACCAACCGGAGCGGAATATTTCCAACAGACGTTTTCCCCTGTATGCGATTGTACTTTTTCTAAATAATGGATAGCATAGTGAATCTTTCTTACGGTTCGGCCATAACGCACGGGATGATCAAGGGGAGATCATGACCACCAAGCAGAATGTTCGCAACATCAAGGTCTTTTACAAGGACCAGAGTATTTTCCGGGAAGGCCAGCAGGCAGGACACGCCTACATGGTCAAAAAAGGCACAGTGACCCTCTACCGCACGGACGGCAACCGCAAGGTGGTGCTGGACCGCGTTGGCAAGGGCGAAATCTTCGGGGAAAAGGGTGCATTGACCGGCTCGGTACGCAGTTCTTCGGCAGAAGCCGCGGAATACTGCGAACTGATGATCCTCACCGAACAGATCATCCAAACCCTGCTGGACCGCTGCCCCAAGACCATACAGCACCTCACGCGCCTGCTCATCGAACGGCTCAAAAAACAGGCCCGCATCAGCAACGCCAATGTATGCCGCAGCACGTTCCTGAGTATCTGCCGCATACTGGAACTGGCGTGGCGCGCCCATGCCAACATGCCGCCGGCACAGGCCAAGCGCACGCCCAACCACAAGCAGGGCATGCGTCTTGCCGACCTCTCGCGCGAGATCAAGGATATCCTGCTGGTCTCGGAGGCGGACATCCGCTCGGCCGTGGACCAACTCTACCGGCTCAAGCTCGTGGACTGCACCCGCACCAAAAGCGCCAAGGCCTTTGAAGACATGTTCATCCGCATCAAGGACGCGGACAACTTCTTCCATGTGGCCTCCAACCTGCACAAGGAACTGAGCCGCAACAGCACGCCAGAACCTGAACTGGAATACGTGGACATCTTCGACTTTGCCGAAGACGTGCAGGCCGATCCCCAAATCCTGTACAAGAAAATCGCGGCCGGGGAGATCCCCGAAAGCCTGTTTTTCTTCCACAAACAGGGCGCGCTGACCTGGGCTTCGGAACAGCCCGAAGACTTTTTCAAAAAGGTCAAGCGCAAACGCAAGAAACTGGAAGAGCTGGAAGACGTGAACGACATCGTTTTCGTGGACAACACCACGCTCAAGCAGGTGTTTTCGCAAATAGGCTACTACAAGCTGGGCGTACTCATGACCCTTGCGGACGAGGACGCCCGCAAGAAGATCGACGCCAACCTGGCCAAGAAGATCGCCCGCATCGTGCGCGAGGAAGCGGAAAACCGCGCCACGGTGGAGGACGCCGAGGCCGAGGACGTGCAGGACGAACTCATTGAACTGATCAGGACCGTCAAGGGAGGCAAGGCCTCGTGAACATCGCGACCATCTTCGGAATCGTGGCGGGCATAGGCGTGCTCTGCACGGCCACCTTCTTTGCCACGGACTCGGTGCAGGTCTTCATCAACCTGCCCGGGCTGGCCATTGTGCTGGGCGGCACCATCGCGGCCACCTTCATCTGCTATCCTCTGCGGGAAGTCATGCGCGTGTTCGCCCTGTTCATGACCGCGTTCACGGCCGAGGAACTGCCCATCGCCAACTACATCAAGGTGCTGGTGCAGATTTCCAAGAACGTGGCCGGCAAGGGCGACGAACAGCTGGAACGCTCCATCAAGAAAATCGACAACGAATTCCTGCGCGACGGCCTGCAAATGCTGGTTGATGGATACAGCAAAGAAGAACTGCGCGAAATCCTTGACAATCGCATACAGCAATACCACGATCAGGAACTCTTTGCCACGGGCATCTACCGGACCATGGCCGCGCTTTCACCGGCGTTCGGCATCATCGGCACGCTCATCGGGCTCATCGCCATGATGCAGGCCATGGGCGACGACATCACGCGTATCGGCCCGGGCATGGCCACGGCCCTGACCACCACGCTCTACGGCGTGCTCTTCGCTAACCTCATCTACCTGCCCATCGCCACCAAGGTGGAACGCAGGGTGGAGGAACGCACCATCCTCATGTGCGTGTTCCGCGACGGCATCCTGCACATCAAGGACAAGACCCCGGCCGCCATCATCACAGACAAGCTCAAGGGCTACCTGCCGCCCAGAAAATGGTCGTCCATCACGGCCCGCTGACGGAGCACGCCATGCAGCGCCCCTTCATACCCGCACCGCACCACCGCAAGAAAGAGCCCTCCAACTGGGCGCTCTCCTTTGCGGACATGATGACCCTGCTGCTCTGCTTTTTCGTACTCATGCTCACGGTTTCCAAGGTGGACCCGGCCCGGTACGAGGCGGTTTCCTCCATCATGGCCGAGGCCATGAAAGGCAAGGACGCGCCTTCCATCCGCGAAAAGAACGCCCCGGTCACGCCGGAAGCCAAAAAAAAGAACCTCTTCGAGCTGCAACTGGAACTGGCGAAGCTCATCGGCAACGAGACCGAGGCGCTCTCCCTGAAGCTGCGGCCGGACGCCGTGGCCGTGAACCTCAAGGGCGCCGCATTCTTCAAGTCCGGGGACGCCACCCTGACCTCCCGGGCCGTGATCATTCTGGACAAGCTGGCAAAGCCGCTCGTCAACCAGAACTACCGCCTGACCATCGAGGGCCATTCCGACAACCTGCCCATCCATTCGGACAAGTTTCCCTCCAACTGGGAACTCTCCTCGGCCCGGGCCTCGTCCGTGGCCCGTTTCCTGATCGCCAACGGCTTCCCGCCCGAGCGCATCAAGGTCACCGGTCTGGCCGACACCCGCCCGCTGGCCCCGAACACGGACAACAAGGGCAACTCCATACCGGAAAACCAGGCCAAAAACAGGCGCGTGGTCATTCTGGTGGCTCCCGCACCCCGGACCTGATCCCGCGATATTTGCCTCCGCAAGGCAATGTGCTATCCATAAGGGCATGAAACTCCTTGCCACCATGAAGACCACCGCGTCATCGATCCTTGCCAACCCGCACACCACGGAAATTGCCGTGGGCGCGGTGCTGCTGATCCTCGGCCTCGTGGCCGTTTCCGCATTCTGCCGCATACTGAACAACCGCCTGAAACGTGTTTCCGGCATCCGGGTTGACCCGGAATTCCTCGACCAGACCCTCACCTCGCTGCGCTGGACCCTGTGGACGGCCGCCGCATTCGCCTTTTTCCGATCCCTGCCTTTGAGCAAAGGCGTGGAATCCGCCGGGGGCAACATCTTCCTGATCCTGTTCACGTTCCTGCTGGTGTCCCTGTCCGTGGACACGCTCAAGCTGGCGCTGGACACCAACCTGCGGCGCAAGGGCACGACCCTGCCCGAACACCGGGGGCGCGCCATCCTGCCCATCATCAAGGGCACGGCGTGGCTGCTCGGGCTGGCCTTCATACTGGACAACTTCGGGGTCAAGATCGGCACCATCATGGCCGGTCTCGGACTGGCGGGCGTTGCCGTGGGCTTTGCGGCACAGGCCATACTGGGCGACCTGTTCAGCTATTTCGCCATCCTGTTCGACAAACCCTTCCGCATCGGCGACTTCATCATCGTGGACAACCTGCGCGGAACGCTGGAACACACGGGGCTGAAAACATCCCGGCTGCGCAGCCTTGACGGCGAACAGATCATCATCTCCAACTCGGACCTCACGGGCTCGCGCGTGAAAAACTACCGCCGCATGCGGCGGCGCAGGATATGCTTCGGCTTCGGGGTTCTCTATTCCACGGGTTCGGACAAGCTGGAGGCCATCCCGGACATGGTGCGCGCCATCGTGGACGAACTGCCGCTGGCCACGCTGGACCGCGTGCACTTCCACCGCTTCGGGGATTCCAGTCTGGATTTCGAGGTGGTCTATTACGTGGAATCGCCGGAATACAACGACTACATGGACACGCAGCAGGCCATCAATCTGGCTCTTGTTCGGCGATTCGAGGCCGAGGGCATAGGATTCGCCTTCCCCACCCGCACCGTGCACATGGCCGGAGGCAACAATGCTTGAATCCCTGAAATGGTTCACCCTGAAGCGGGACATCGCCCCCGGCAGCCTCATCTACGCCGGGAAAAAGCGCGACTTCGACCCCGTGGTTTCCGAACTGGCCTACAATGCGGACGGCATTATCCGGGAATCCTCGCCGGCCGTTTTCGAAAACGTGCGCATTGCGCCGGGAACCACCACGCTCCTGCACTGCATCGGCGTCCATGACCCGGCCACGATACGCAGCATGGGCTCGGTGGCATCCATACCGTCCATCACGCTAGAAGACGTTATGAACACGGCCCAGCGCCCCAAACTGGAATGGCTGGAAAACGGCATCTTCGTGATCCTGCGCGACATGTCCTTTGACGAACCGACCAACACGCTCAGCCAGCAGCAGATTTCCCTGTTCTGGAACGACGACATGGTCCTGCTGTTTCAGGAAACCGACACCCGCCGATTCCGGGGCGTCATGGAACGAATCCGCACGGGAAGCGGCAAAATGCGAGGCGCAGGCGGGCACTATCTGGCCGTGGCCCTGATCGACGCGATCATCGACAACCATTTTGCCACGCTCCACGCCATGAGCGAACAGGCCCAGAAACTGGAAGATTCCCTGCAGGACAGGCAAACCGAAAAACGATTGAACGCCCTGTATACGCTCCGGCGCGAAGCCGTGGTCATGCGCAACGCCCTGCTGCCCATGCGTGAGGTGTTCAGGGAGCTCTGCTCGGCCCCGCAGGCGGAGTTGCCGCCATCGGCGGAAGCCTATCTGCGCGATGTGGGCGACCACGCCACCCAGACCGGGGATTCGGTTCTGGCGCTGGCAGACATCATGGCCGGCATGATCGAACTGCAGATATCCCTTGCCGGTCTCAAGACCAACCGCATCATGCAGATCCTGACGCTGGTGTCCACCATCTTCATACCGCTGACGTTCATCGCCGGAATATACGGCATGAACTTCGAGTTCATGCCCGAACTCAAATGGCGATACGGCTACTTCATAACCCTTGGCGCCATGGGGGTGACGGCCGTGGGCATGCTGATGCTCTTTTTGCGCAACCGCTGGCTCTGATCCCGGCAAAAATATTTTGAAAGCCCGGACGTTTCCCCGTATCCTGCCCGGACGCACAGCCCAGATGCACAGGAGGACACATGCACTGGATAGCCCTTGGCGACATTCACGAATCAACAAGCATCTTTGATGAAATCCCGGACCTGGACACGGCCCGGGGAGTGATCATCACCGGCGACATCACCAACCGGGGCACCCCGGCCGCGGCGCGGTCCGTGCTCAGCGCCCTGCGTCGGCACAACCCCAACCTGCTGGCCCAGCCCGGCAACATGGACACCGAAGACGTGGCCGAGCTGCTGCGCGAGGAAGGCATCGACCTGCACTGCCGCGTCCACGAACTGGCCCCGGGGCTGGGCATCATGGGCGTTGGCTATTCCACCCCCACCCCGTTCAACACGCCGGGCGAAGTGGATGAGGAGGTCCTTGCCGAGTGGCTGGACCAGACCCACGCCCAGGCCGGGCGGTTCGAGAAACTCATCGTGGTCGTTCACGAGCCTCCGGGCCAGAGCCGACTGGACGTGCTCGGCAACGGGCAGCACGTGGGCAGCATGGCCGTGCGCCGCTTCATCGAACGCGCCATGCCCGAACTGGTCATCACCGGCCACATCCACGAATCCGGCGGCACCGACATCGTGGGCCAAACCATGGTCATCAACCCCGGCATGGCCGCGGGCGGCGGCTACGTGCGCATAGACTTCGCCAACGGCCAGCTTTCGGCCCGGCTGGAGAACGTGTAAATGCGCGCAGTGGGATTCATCTGGGTGGGCAAGCCCAAGGAAAAATTCTACCGCGAAGGATGCGAGCACTACTGGAAAAAACTCTCCCGCTTCTTCAAGCTGGAACAGAGCGTGATCAAGGACGGGCCGGGCAAACTCCCGGCGGCCCAGCGCAACGAGGTAGAGGGCAAGGGCATCATATCCAAAGCCAACCCCTCGGACATGCTGATCATCCTCGATGAATTCGGCGAACGGCTGACCTCCCGCAAGCTGGCCGCCCATCTGCAGCAATGGACCGACGACCCGAACCTGCGGCCCACGTTCGTCATCGGCGGCCCGTTCGGACTCTCCGACGAGGTCAAGAACGCGGCGCGCAAGACCGTGCGCCTCAGCGACATGACCCTGCCCCACGAGCTGGCGCGGCTGGTGTTGCTGGAACAGATTTACCGGGCAGGCACCATCATGCGCAACATGCCCTATCACCACGACTGACGGCCCGCAGGCCGCACACAAGCGAGGACATCATGCTGGATACGGATTACCTGAATCGACTGGAAACCTATTTCAAGGACGGGGACTGCCAATTCGAATTCGACAACGGGGACGAGGAACGCAGGCTGGCCATCCTCGACTTTCTGGAAAAGCTCATGGAACTGGGCGAGCAGGCCGATGAGCTGGCCACAAAGCTCATCTTCAAGGGCGGGCTGGCCGCGCTGGCAGGCGGCGGCGCACCACAGGACGGAGAATAGCCGTGCGCATGGACATCCCGGGTTTCGGCACACTGGACCTCGACCACGTGGTGCTGGACTTCAACGGCACCATTGCCGAAGACGGCGAGTTGCTGCCCGGGGTTGCCGAACGCATCCGCGCTCTGGCCAAAACCATGAACGTGTGCGTTGTCACGGCCGACACCCACGGCACCTGCGCAGACAAACTCAACGGCCTGCCCTGCCGGGTATCGGTCATCGGCGCGGGCGACGAAGCCCACGCCAAGCTGAAATACGTGCGCTCACTGGGCGCAGAGCGCTGTGCGGCCTTCGGCAACGGAGCCAACGACGGCCTCATGCTCAAGGATTGTGCGCTGGGCGTGGCCGTGGTGCAGACGGAATGTGCCTGCGCGCAGACCATTGCGGCAGCGGACATGGTGGCCACGAGCATAGACAACGGGCTGGACCTGTTGCTCCGGCCCGCGCGGTTGCTGGCCGGGTTGCGCCGCTGATCGCCCCTGCCTTTGTGCCACGGGCGGGGACGGTTCTGCGCTGGCACACGAAGAAACGCTCCGGCAACCTGCCGCGGCCGAACGCGCAACGCGGCATGGCGCAGCAGCCGACCGCATCTATCGTCCTTCGTACACCATGAGGACCACAAGGGCCGCGAGAAGAAGGGTCCACAGGATGGCGGCACGCCATGCCCCGTTCTTGGCCTGTTCCTTGTCCCACCACGAAAGCGGCTGAATTCCGAAAAGAATGAAGGTGACGACGCCCGCAAGGTTGAGACAGATGACGTTGGCCAGAAAAAGCATGCCCGCACCCAGGGCATGGGGCATCATGCCGGCACCAAAAAAAAGCCCGCTTGCCACAAGGGGCGGCAGCAGCGACAAGGCCACCATCACGCCGACCAGCGACGTGGGCACGCCCTGGGTCACGGTGACGATGCCCGCAGCGCCCGACACGATGGCGAGTATGATATCCGAATAGGAAATGACGCTTCGTGCCGCGAGCTCGTCCGTGACATGGGGAATTCCCAGCAACAGCCCGGCGGCCGCCGCAAGGAAAAAACAGAGGGCGATGCCGACGGTCATGGTCTTCAGCGATTCCATGCTCAGCTTTTTGTCTCCCAACGTGGTTGCCAGCGAAAGCCCCACGTTCGGACCGAGCAGCGGCGCAAGGACCATGGCCCCGATGATGATGGCCACGTTGCCGCGCAAAAGCCCGATGATGGCCACCAGCGACGACAGCAGCACGAGAATGACATAATTTCTGGAGAGCAGCGTGGTGTCGAGAACGTCTGCGTAGAGTTCCTCCCGGCTTATCCTGTTCTTCTTGGGTTCGCTCTCTTTCGGGGCAGGCGTGAACTCGTTCTTGTCTTCGCTGGCAAGCTTGTCCAACCGGGGGATGGTGGCCTCCGCCGGATACACGACGATCCGGTACTTGTCGGTCCACGCAAAAAGCTGTTCGAACTTGTCCAGTACGTTTTCGGTATCCTGAACATCGAGAATCATGCGAAAGGAAATTCCCTCGCCCCTTTCCAGGGGTGAAGCCCAGAACACATACCCTTCGTCGGTCCGGTGTTCCTCAAGGGACCTGACAACGTCGTCCTTGTCCGAACGCGGGGTCACTATTTCGATAACACGCAAAGCCATGATGCCGCACCTCGTGTTGGAATGTCCCAAAAGTTACCAGAAAGGACCGGGCAAGTACATGCGCACGCATCCGGAACGCCCCGGCAGACGCAGCAAGGGGCCATGCTCCCGCGGTCACGCATGCGAAGGTTCTTGTGCTTCCCCTCTCCCTGAAAAACCGCCCTGCTGCGGCCGGCCCAACAAAAAAGGGCCGGTTGCCCGGCCCCTTGTTTTCGTTGTGCGCCAACCAGCTATTGCTGCATCCGCGTGATAAGTTCCTTGAGCTCGGAAGCCAGCTTGGCAAGGGCCTCGATGGCCACCTGCGATTGCTGCATGGCCGTGGCCGTTTCCGAGGAAATCACGTTGATCTCGTCCGTGGCCCGGTTGACTTCCTCACTGGTGGCGGACTGCTGTTCCGCTGCCGTGGCAATGCTGCGCACCTGGTCCGCGGACTGCTCCACCAGCATCTTGATGCCTTCCATGGCCTCGCCGGACTGCTGGGCAAGCATGGTGCTCTTGCCCACGGCCTCCCGGGCCACGTCCGTGGCCTTGACGTTGCGTTGCGCCCCGTCCTGGATATCGGTGATGGCCTTGCCCACCTGCCCGGTGGCGTCCATGGTCTTTTCCGCGAGCTTGCGCACCTCGTCCGCAACCACGGCGAATCCGCGCCCGGCCTCGCCGGCACGCGCCGCCTCGATGGCCGCGTTCAGGGCCAGCAGGTTGGTCTGGTCGGCGATGTCCTCGATGACCTGCATGATGGCCCCGATGCTGTCGGTCTGTTCGCCGAGCTGCGCCATGCTTTGCTTGAGTTCCCCGGAACGCGCGTCCACCTGGGCGATGGCTCCGATAACCTCTTCCACGAGCCCGGAGGCTTCCACGGCCTTTTCCTTTGTCTCGTCGGCATTGGTGGAGGCGTCCGCAGCGTTGCGGGCCACTTCCAGCACCGTGGCGTTCATTTCTTCCATGGCCGTGGCGGTCTCGCCTGCACGTTCCTGCTGCACCTGCGTGCCGCGGGTGGACTGTTCCACCTGCGCGGAAAGCTCTTCGGCCGCCGAGGAAAGCTGTTCGGCAATGGCGTCGGCGTCACGAGCCGCGCCCATGATGCGCTCGCGCTGTTCCATGGCTACCCGCTCGCTTTCCTTGATCTGGGTGGTATCCGTAATGATGGTGAACGCGCCGATAACATGGCCGTCCATGTCTTCCAGCACGGCCGTATCCACGAGGATATCGTATTCGCGGCCCTGTTCGCCCTTGCCCCGGGTTTCCTGCCCCACGATCACACTGCGTTCACGAATGCAAACGCCCAGCTGGGTTTCCCGGTTGGGGTCGCCGTACAGGAACTGCGCGAACTTCATGCCGATGTAGTCCTTGGGCTGACCCGACTTCTGCAACAGGTCAAGCTCGTGCTGGTTCACGAAGGTGATGTTTTCCTCCAGGTCCACAACAACGCACGGATAGGTCAGGTTGTTGAGCAGACCTTCGGAAAAACCGAGTTTTGTCTTGAGCTCCAGAATCATGGCCCGCACCGAGTCGATGGTGTCGCCGATGGCGTCTCTGGCCTCGTATGCTATCTCGGCATTGAAATTGCCCTGGGCCACTTCGCCGGTGAAATCGGAAAGCGTCTTGAGCGGACGGGTGACCACTCGAATGAGCAGCAGAAGCACGATGATCACCGCGGCAATGGCTCCGAACGCCACCAGCGCATTGGAGACAAGCAATTTCCTGTCCACGCCGTGGAAAACTTCACCCTGGGTCAGGGCAAAACCGAATGACCATCCCCACGGCTTGAAATAACGCAGGAAAACTTCCTTGTGCTCGCCCTTGAATTCATATTTCACCAGACCGTTCTTCTGCTTTTCGAATTCCGGCCAGAAAGGATACTCCTCAAGGCTCTTGCCCTCGATGGTCGGATGCAGCATGAGCTTGCCTGCGCCATTGAAGATGAACCCGTAGCCGGAACCACCGATCTTCGCGGATTCAACCGCCTTGCGGAACGCCGGGGTCAGGATCTTGCGGCCCACGTAGATGACGCCCACGACCTTGCCGAAGGAATCCTTGATGGGCTTGTACGCGGTCTGGTACCAGGCGTTGACCACATAGGCGATGCCGTAATAGGTCTCGCCGGAAGTCACGGTCTTGTAGACCACGCTGTCCGAGGGGATATAGGTTCCAACAGCGCGCTTGCCGTCCAGCTTGAGCACGTTGGTGGATATGCGCAGCAGCTTTCCGGGCAAGACCTGGAAAATGGTGGTGGTCCCGCCCACCTGCTTTTGCACCTTGTCCACCAGATCATAGTTCCCGTTGATCACATACCCGCCGAACTGCATTGTCGGAATGGTCACGGTTTCCGTCTTCTTGGTGACCTGGTTGGTGATCTGCGTGGTAATGGTATTGCCCGTATTGAGATACGGCGCCCCGTACTTTTCAATTTCCGCGTCCATGATGTTCAGGTCGGTCTTGACCTTGTCCGCCAACAGGGACTGCTGCATCTCCATGAGCTGATACATGCTGTCCGCAAAGGACTGCATGTTGGTTTCGCCCATTTCGATCAACGAATTCTTGACCTGAACCTGCGTTACCGAAGCCATGACCACGATGGCCAGGGCCACGACCCCGATGGTACCGACCATCAGCTTGGTTTGAAATGGCATTTTCATGAATCGGGACATACTACCTCGCTTTTTTTTTCGCTTCCCATCCCCCACGGCGGAAAACCGCCTTCACCGGGAAGTATAGAAATATTTCTAATTATATTTATTACTGAGAGCGCAAGATAGTGTCAAACCATTATAATTAATTGGTGAAAAAATACGTCCCGAAAAGGGGGAATACGAAATGGAAGGGATCAGGAAAGAAGTGCGGCCAGCACTGCCCCGGCAGCGACCACGAGCAGCACGTTCAACCGCAGGCGCAAGGCCATGAACGCGGCAGCGGCAATGAAAACGCTCACGGAATTCCAATGGGTTTCCAGCAGGAAACGCCCGGCAACGGCAGCCATCAGCCCCACAAGGGAAACAAGGCTGCCCCTGAGCGCGCGACGCGCAACCCCGGAAGACGCCAGCCGTCCGTAAAGCGGTGTGCTGGCCAGAAGAATGAACAGGGAAGGCGTGAACACGGCCACCGTGGCCACGAACGCGCCCACAAGGCCGCGCACTGCATAGCCCACGAAGGTGGCGGTCATGACGATGGGACCGGGCGTGATCTGGCCCAATGCGATGCCGTCCATGAACATGGAGGCATCCATCCAGCCGCGCGCCTCCACCACCTCGTGCAGCATGAGCGGCACGGAAACATAGCCCCCGCCGAATGCGAACAGATCGATCTTGAGCATCAGGGCGGCGATGTCCCCCAGCTGCGGCGCAAACCAGAACAGCAACCCGAGGCCCGTCCCGGTCAGCACGGCCAGAATCACGGCGGCGCCCACATGGTTGCAGGGCGCCTCTTCCTGGGACAGGGCTGCCCCGGCATCCGCCTGACCGCGAAAAACGAAAACGGCCACAACACAGACAGCCACCAGCGCAATGATGGGATTATGGCCGTAAAACAGCCACAGCGCGGTTCCCAGCGCCAGCATCCGTTCCATGATTCCGGTCAGATACCGGCGCGAAAAATTCACGGAAGCGTGCAGGATGAGCGCCACCACAACGGCCTGCATACCGCCGAACATGCTGGTGATCCACGCCACGTTGCCTGTGGTGAAATACAAAAAGGACAGGCCGAGCATGAGCAGAAACGCGGGCAGGGAAAACCCGGCATACGCGGCCACGGCGCCGAGCGCCCCGCGCGAACGCATACCCACGTAGGCGGCCATCTGCATGGCGGTTGCCCCGGGAACCATCTGTGTCACGGCCATGCCGAACCCGAAGGTCTTTTCACTGAGCCACCCGAACCGGTCCACGGCCTCGCGACGCATGAAGGGAATCATGGCCGGACCGCCGAACGCGGTGGTGCCGAGACGCAAAAAGGTGAAAAACAGGCGAGCCAATGACGGACGATTCATGCAAATCCCTCCGTGCACAAACTGCCACGCAACAGCCTTGCAACGCAAGGGGTCGGCGCAGTTGAGAAAAACGGGCCGTCCTGTTACCTAATGGAAACTCCGGAGAACCCTGCAACACGGCGGTGTCCATGTTTGACGACAGCAAGCCCTATACCTTTGACCGCGTGGTGCGGCTGACCCTGACCGTGGCCGCGCTCTGGGCAGGTTTCAGCCTGATAGCTTCCCTGAGCGACGCCCTGCTGCCCTTTGTGGCGGCGCTGGTGCTGGCTTACATGGTCAACCCGCTGGTGGAATTCACCCAGCGCATTGTCCGTTCGCGCCCGCTGGCCGTGTTCCTGAGCCTTGCCCTGCTGCTGGGAATGGCCGTGCTGGCCGCATGGGTGCTGATCCCCATGGTCATCTCCGAACTGGCGTCCATGGGCAAAACGCTCTCCGAACTGATCAACAACTCGGCCGTGGCCCAGCGCGCCGCCGACCGTCTGCCACCGGACCTGTGGCAGGCCATACGCGATTTCGCGGCCCGCGAGGACGTGCGCCGGTTCTTCAGCGAATCCGGACTGGCCGGGCTGTTGCAATCCGCGGCAAAAAAGGCCCTGCCCGGCGCATGGCATCTGCTCAGTTCCACGGCCAACCTGCTGTTCGCGCTGGCCGGGCTGGTGGCCGTGCTCCTGTATCTCATTTTCATTCTCATGGACTTCGGCAAGTTCCGCAACAACTGGCACGACTACATCCCGGACCGCTATCGCACCTCGGTCACGGAATTCTTCGACGAGTTCACCGGGGCCATGAACCGCTACTTCCGCACCCAGATACTCATCGCCCTGATCATGGGCGTGATCTTTGCCACGGGCTTCAGCATTGCGGGCCTGCCGCTGGCCATCGTGCTGGGCATGTTCACGGGCCTTTTGAACATCGTGCCCTACCTGCAGATCGCAGGGCTGATCCCGGCCTTTGTGCTGGCCGGGCTCAACGCCATCATCACGGGCCACGGATTCCTGTACGGCATGCTTCCGGTGGCCGTGGTCTTTGCCGTGGCCCAGACCCTGCAGGACATGGTGCTCGTGCCCAAGCTGCAGGGAAAGGCCATGGGGCTTTCGCCATGGCTGATCCTGCTTTCGCTCTCTGTATGGGGAAAACTGCTGGGCTTTCTGGGGCTGCTGCTGGCCCTGCCCATGACCATGCTCTGCCTGGCCTACTACCGGCGGTACCTGCGCGGGTCTAGCGGCTCGGGTCCGGGCAGCGCGGCGGCAGCACCGGAGACGGAGCCCCTTCAAGCTCCAGCGGAAGAATGAAATAGAATTCATTCCCGTACTCCCGGGCGGCATAGCCCACCTCGCCCCGGTGCAGCTCCACCACCTGACGCACGAAAAACAGCCCGTGCCCGGTGCCGGCCTCGTCCGGCTCGTTCATGGCCCTGAACCCGGCCTGAAAAACCTCCATGGGGTCCAAGAGCGAAAGGGGCTTGCCCGTGGTGAACACATACATGCGGATGCCGTCCACTCCCGTGGAAAAATGATTCTTGACCAGCTTCCAGCCATAGGACATGAACCGCCCGGTGCGGCCGTCCGGCAACGTGGCCTGGCGCGTGTATTTGACCGCGTTGGAAAAAAGATTGGCAAAAACCTGCGAGAGCAGCCCGATGTCCACCACGATGCGTATGACCTGATCCGGCGGCGCACCGCCAAGGGTCATGTCCAGCTCCACGCCACGCTCCTCCAGCCGCGGCATGTAGCGGCTGAGCTGCGGCTCCACCACCTGACTGCGCAGGTTGCAGGGACGCTTTTCCAGAACGTAGCGTCCTTCCTCGAAATGCCTGCGCCGCAACAGGGTCTCCAGGAACATGCTGGTCTGCACATAGTGACGGTATATCTCGTCGAACTTTTCCTTCATGTTCCCGTGGACCGCTTGCAGCCGGTCCGCGCAGTCGGCGCAATCAGGCTCCAGCTTTTCCCTGCCCAATTTGCGCATGTCGGCGCTCACGGTTTTCAACGAGTTGATCATGCGACGCAACTGGTTGAAATACAGCTTGAAATACATATTGGGAACAATGACGTTGTGGCCGATGTCTTCCACAAGATTGCGAATGAACCCCAGATGTTCACGGTTTCGGTCGCGCAACAAGCGGTTGTGCAGCTGAAAGCCCACGCGGTTCACGTATTTTTCCATGAACAACCGGTCCGAATCGCTCAGGTCCGGGCCGGTTTTGAACACGAAATTGCCGATGATGTTGTCCGGCGGCAAAAAGGGCAGCAGGTCGTTGTAGTCGGGATTGCAGCGCACGGGCAGGAACAGGTAGCCTTCACTGTGCGCGACGTTGGGGCCGACCTGTTCGTCCCAGCCGCGCATGTTCGGCAATTCCTCGCCGAAGCCGGATGACCGCGCGGCCAGCACAAAGGTATCCTCATCCTCCAGCACATACAGGCAGGATTCCAGCCCGAACATGATGCGCGGTATGTACAGGCAGGTATCGTAAAAAAGCTCCCTGCCGCGGAATTCCTGGCTCAGGTCGAAAAAAATGTTCAGGGCGCGCACCTGCGAAGGCGAAAAATCATACCGGGCATAATCGTCCATTTTGCCCCGAATCCGCCTGTCCACGAATTCGGCGCGCGCTTCCGGGGAAATGAAACAGACGTCGTTTTCCGAACGGGGTCCGCTGCTGCCCTCCGGGGCATCCGCGTTGGAACCACTGTCGTTTCCGGGGACATCCGTTGTTTTCATGCCGCCTCCATGACCGTGGGATGGTCGGTTTTACCCGATCATATACCCCGGCATGGCCGTGGTGACAAGGATGCCCCCGGAAAATCTCAGATGAACAGGTTGAACAGGTAGCCCACCAGCAGGATGCCCGCAGCCACGACCCCGGCGAACGTGGCGATGAGCCGCACCTTGAGCACCTTCTTGAGCATGAGCATCTCGGGCAGGGAAAGGGCGATGACCGACATCATGAACGCCAGCGAGGTGCCAAGCGCCGCGCCCTTGCCGATCAGGGCGTAGATGACCGGCACGATGCCCGCGGCGTTGGTGTACATGGGAACGCCGATGACCACGGCCAGCGGCACGGACCACCACGCTTCGCGGCCCATGATGCTGGCCATGAACTCCTGCGGCACATAGCCGTGGATCACTGCGCCGATGGCAATGCCCGCCACCACATAGGGCCAGACCTTGCCCACGATGTCGCGCACTGCGCCCAATCCGGCGCGCACGCGGTCCGAAGGCGTGATCCTGCCGCGCGGGGCCTCGCCCCCCATGGAAAGCTGGCTGCGCACCCAACCCTGCAACTGGTTCTCCATGCCCAGCCGTCCGATGATCCATCCGGCCACGATGGCCACGCCCAGCCCGGTCACCGCATACAGGACGGCCACCTTCCAGCCGAACATGCCGTACAGCAGCACCAGCGCCAGCTCATTGACCATGGGCGAGGCGATGAGAAAGGAAAAGGTCACGCCCAGCGGCACGCCCGCCGTGACAAAACCGACGAACAGGGGCACGGCCGAGCAGGAACAGAACGGGGTGACCACGCCCAGGAGCGCGCCCAGCACGTTGCCCGCGGATTCCTTTTTCCCGGCCAGCAGGCGGCGGGTGTTCTCGGGCGTGAAGAACGAGCGCAGAATACCCACGCCATAGACCACCAGCACCAGCAGCATGAGCACCTTGGGCGTGTCGTACACGAAAAAGGCCACGGCCTCGCCCAGATGCGTTCCGGCCTCAAGACCGAGCAGGGTTTCGGCAAACCAGCGCGAAAACGGCTTGAGCTGCATGTACAGCCCGAACCACACGGCCACACCCGCCACGGTCAAGACGATGATACGGGCAAGACTCCATTGCCGCTGTTCCTGCGCCTGTGCCCCGCCCATGCATGCGCACGGTTCGGACGGCGCCATCTTCAAATCCTGCATATTCCTATTCCCCTTCATTTCCCGTGCGGTTCAAAACGCAATCGAGCAGCGTGGCCACGCAGCCCAGCTCAAGGGCGTAGTAGGCCCAGTTGCCCTGCTTGCGCGACGAAAGCACACCGGCCCGCTTGAGCACGGCCAGATGCCGCGACACCGTGGACACGTCCAGCCCAACCAGCTCCTGCAACTCGCAGACGCACATTTCGCCGCGGGCAAGGGCATGCACCATGCGCAGCCGGGCGGGATGCCCCAAGGCCTTGAACACCGCCGCGCTGCCGTCGAACTGTTGTTCCGTGATGATCGCTTCCATGAATCGCACCTTTTCGTTTTTTTCGGCGGAGCGATGTGTTCCGCTCAATTTGTCTATTTGGCAAAATAGACAAATAGCAACGGCCCGTCAACCGGAAAATCACGAAGGGGGCGGATTTACCATCGCGGAAAATTGTGCGAAGGTGCGCGCACATTCCACAGGGAGCCGACATGACAGCAATCAAGGAAGAAATCATACTCGTACACGTGACCGGGCATGACCGCCCGGGGCTGACTGCCAGCCTGACCTCGGTCCTCGCGGACTACGGCGTGGACATTCTGGACATCGGCCAGACCATCATTCACGACTTCCTGACGCTGGGCATACTCATCCGCCTGCCCGTGGATCCGCAACCCGTTCTCAAGGACATGCTCTTCACGGCCCACGAAATGGGCGTGAACATGAAGCTGCATCCGCTGGAGCCGGAAAAATACGAGGCCTGGGTGGCCGCGGCCAACCGCACGCGGCACATCGTGACCCTCCTGGCCCGCCACATCTCCTCGGAACAGGTGTCGGCCATTGCCGCCATCATGCGCGACAACGGCCTGAACATCGAAACCATCCACCGGCTTTCCGGCCGCATGCCGCTGGACAGCGACCTTTCCCAGTCCCGGGCCTGCGTGGAATTTTCGGTGCGCGGCGCACCCGAGGACGCCTCAGGCATCCGCAGCCAGCTTCTGGAGCTTTCCGGCAAGCTGGGAGCGGACATCGCCTTTCAGGAAGACAACATCTTCCGGCGCAACCGCCGCCTTGTAGCCTTTGACATGGACTCCACCCTGATCCAGGCCGAGGTCATCGACGAGCTGGCCAAGGAGGCCGGGGTCGGGGAGCAGGTGGCGGCCATCACCGAACGGGCCATGCGCGGCGAGCTGGACTTCAAGCAGAGCCTTGCCAAACGACTGGCCCTGCTTGAAGGATTGGACGAAGCCGTGCTGGAGCGCGTTCACCAACGCCTGCCCATGACCGAAGGGGCCGAACGGCTCATCCGCATTCTCAAGTCCGTGGGCTACCGCATCGCCATTCTCTCGGGCGGGTTTACCTATTTCGGCGAACGCCTGCGGGAGCGTCTGGGTGTTGACCACGTCTATGCCAACCAGCTGGAAATCCGCGACGGCAAGCTCACGGGCCGCGCGCTTGGCGACATCGTGGACGCAGACAAGAAAGCCGAACTGCTGCGCGCCATCGCCCAGAAGGAAGGCATCAGCCTGCAGCAATGCATTGCCGTGGGCGACGGCGCCAACGACCTGCCCATGCTCAACCTTGCCGGGCTGGGCATAGCCTTCCATGCCAAACCCAAGGTCAAAAAAGGCGCGCGCCAGTCCATCAGCAACCTCGGACTGGATTCCATCCTTTATCTCATCGGCGTGCGCGACCGCGAAACCGAACAGCACTAGCCGCATCCGCCCGTCGCCGCCATCATGGCGACATCCGTTCTGCATTTGCGCGCCCCTGCGCAAAAAAAGTGCGCTCGCGCGTGCAACGTTGCACCACCCAACACACAAAATTAATAAATCCAAACATTTGCAAGTTTGGCACACGTATTGCCTCTGTCTGCACAAAGCTGACGGAGAAGACCATGCGAACCACAATACTGCTGCTGATGACCATATTCATGACCTCGGGATGCATGAGCAACAATGCCCAGCGCTCCGCAGGCATCGGTTCGCTGGCCGGGGCCACGCTAGGCGCGCTGACGTTCAACAACAAGATCACCGGAGCGGCCGTGGGTGCCGGGGCCGGGTTGCTGGTGGGCTACATCGTGGGAAACGAAATGGACAAGGCCGACAGGATGCACGTTTCGCAGACGCTGGAAAGCACGCCTTCAGGGTCCGTGGAGCACTGGAAGAATCCGGATACCGGCGTATACTATGAAGCGGAGCCCCGCCCGGCCCGTTATGAACGAAACAGACATTTCCGTGAAGTGGAACTGAGAGCCACCATGCCCGACGGCCGCAGGGAAACCATCCTTGCGGACGCCTACCGCGGGCCGGACGGCAACTGGCACCTCGTGCAGTAGATACTTCACAGCATCCGCGCTGCCCGTGCAGCGCAAACCTCCTCCGTGTCGGCCCCGGTTCTCTCCTCCGGGGCAGCGGCAGACAGACCGGCGGGGAGGATTGATTGGCAATCCTCCCCGCAAGTCGGTTCTCAAAATTCCAGAATTCAGAAAAAAATCAGTTCGGGGATTCCACCGGAATGGTGAAGATGAAGGAACTGCCCTTGTCCAGTTCCGAACGAACCCAGATGCGCCCGCCGTAATGCTCCACGATTTCACGACAAATGGTCAGGCCCAGTCCGGTTCCCTGCGGTTTGTCCTTCATGGTGCTGAGATTGGACTGATGGAACTTTTCAAAGACCGTAAGCCGGTCTTCCGGAGCAATGCCCACGCCTGTGTCATCCACCTCCACGCGCAGATACCCGTTGTCCTTCTTGACCCGCATGATAACGCTGCCATGTTCCGTGAACTTGGCGGCGTTGTTCAGAAGGTTGACCAGCACCTGCTGCATGCGGTCCGGGTCGGCCACGATTTCGGGCAGGTCCGGCTCCACTTCGCAAATCAGGTCCACCTCGGACTTCTGCGCAAAGACGCCCTGCAGGGAATGGGCGGTCTTTTCCGCAATCTCGCCCAACTGAATGACCTCGTCGCGCCAGCCCATGCTGCCGGACTCGATCTTGTTCAGGTCCAGCACGTCGTTGATGAGCCGGGTCAGGCGTTCGCCTTCCTCGGTAATGATGGACAGGTTTTCCTGAATGCGCGCACCGCGCTTTTCCAACAAATCCTGCCCCACAGCCAGCGGCTTGAAATTCTTGATGAAATCTTTCTTGAGCAGTTTGGCGAACCCGAGAATGGATGTGAGCGGGGTGCGCAGCTCGTGGGAAACCGAGGACAGGAATGCGGACTTCATCTCGTCCAGTTCGCGCAGGCGTTTGTTGGCCTGCTCCAGTTCATGGGCCTTGCGCACCAGATCCTCGGTGCGGGCGCGCACCAGCTGTTCCAGATGCCGGTTCAGGTCCGCAAGATCCTGTTCGGCCTTCTTGCGCTCGGTGAAGTCTTCCAGCATGCCCTCGATGGAACGCAGTTCACCGTCATCCGCATAGGTGGCCCGGGCATTGAGCGCGCCCCAGAAACGGCGTCCGTCGCTGCGATTGTATTCATTTTCCCAGCGCAAAACCTTGCCCTGTTCGCGCACGGTGTCCAGAAAACGCCTCAACTGGCCGGGTTCGGGAAAAACGGACGTGGAAGGGTCCTCTGTGCTGTACAGAAACTCCTCCACGGTCTCGCACCCGAAGAAACGGGCCATGGCCGGGTTGGCGCTGGTGATCTTTCCGTCGGGGGTCATCTGGAAAACGCCTTCCACAGCGTTTTCGAAAATGCCGCGGTATTTTTCCTCGGCCTCCTGCAGGGTACGGTTCAATCCCTGCATCTTGCGCTCGCGCGCTTCGATTTCCGTGCTCATGAGCCGGAACCGCTGGGCTATGTCCAACAGCTCGGCATGATGAATCTCACCGAAATCATACGAAAAGTCACCCTTGGCAACACGGGCGATGCCCCGTTGCAGGATGGCCAGCGGCTTGCCCAGAAAAACGCGCAGCAGTATGCCGGTGACCGCCAGGATGACCACCACCGAAACCATGATGAGCATGACCGAAACAAGCATCTGCCGCTCCAGCCGCTCCTTTTCGCCGCGCAGGGTAAAATCGATTTCGGCCCGCCCGATGGTGCGGCCCTCGAAGACGATTTTCTGCACGCGCTTGATATCCGCATTGCTGCCGATGAATTTTTCGTGGGCGTAGATGACCTCGTTGCGCGAGCCATAGATGCGAAAGCCCTGCACCATGTCGTTTTGGGCATACACAGAACCGATGAGCCGGGCATTTTCATAATCGAGGTTCCAGATGGGAACGGCCAGGATTTCGGCCACACGGTCCACGATCTCATCCGCCTTTTCCGCGGCGGAATGGGTCATGTCCTCGGACTGGCGCCAATACGTGTAGGTGGACATGGCGGTGGCGACCATGACGACGATGACCACAAGGCTGGCGGTCAGGTCGCGAGAAAGCGATCTGCCCCGTGCCGTGAACATGGGTCGTTTATCGGTCACACCTTGATTTTCTTCGCTCATCCCCGCCCCTGCATTGTTGCAGCTTCGATACCGAAGCCCTCACCTCTTTGAAGGATAACAGAAACATGCCGCGCCGGACAGCCCCTATTCCGCGAGAAACTTCATCCTGCTCTTGATTAATGAAAACCTGAGCTCCTGACAATCGTGTTAGAATGGATTTCCTTGCCACGAAAACACAATGCGGATAGATACTCCCTCCATGGCGCGCATCATCTCCCGCATGGCAACCCTCATGATCGTGTTGCTGCCGGTCGCCCTGCTGCTCCACGCGGCTCCGGCCCCGGCTCATCCGCACGTATTCGTGGACGCCACCCCCACACTGGTCATCGGCAAGGACGGTTTGTCCGGAATTCGCCACCACTGGCTCTTCGACGACATGTTCACCGCGGCCCTGCTGTCCGATCTGGGCCTGACCCCGGCGGACCTGAAGACCCCGAAAGGACAGGAAGCCATTCGTGACGGCGGTTTTGCCAACCTGAAAAACGTGGGGTATTTCACCATCGTGCAGGTGGACGGCCAGCGCCTGAAGCCCGGACAGACCAGCGACTTTCACGCCTCGGTCTCCGACGACAACCGCCTGATCTACGATTTTTTCCTTGCGCTGGACATCCCTGTGCAGCACCCCGCGACAATCCGCATCACCATCTGTGACCGGGAATATTACGCGGACATGCTGCTGCTCAAGGACCAACTGGGCATTGACGTGGGCGGACCGTTCAGCGTCAGCCACTCCATTGCCCCGGCTCCGGACCTGGCCTACTGGGGCGGGTTCGTCATTCCGCAGGCCATCACCCTCCGGCTCGAACCCGCAGGATCAACCATGCCCGCCCCCGCCTCCAGAGCAACACGGCAGGCAGACATATCCGAACCGCAGCCCGGATCCGCCACGCCCTCCCTTCTGCAGCGGCTCATGGGTCAGGTTGTGGCCCTGCAAAAAGCCATCAAGAAAAAACTCACGGCGTTGGCCACCGACATTCGAACAAACCCGCTGGGCAAGGGTTTCTGGATGTTCCTGCTGCTCTCCTTTCTTTACGGCGGCGTGCACGCCATCGGCCCGGGGCACGGCAAGACCGTGGTCTGTTCCTATTTTCTGGCCCGGCCCGGTTCCCTGTGGCTCGGAGCCGTCATGGGCCACGCCATCACCTTCGTGCATGTCGCCTCGGCCACCATCGTTGTCATGGGGGCCTACTGGCTGCTCGGTTCGGGCATGGGCGGCTTCCAGAGCGCGGACAAGATCATACAGCCCGCCAGCTATGCCTTGCTCACGCTCGTGGGCCTCGGCCTGTGCGTGGCCATTATCCGGGACCTCAGAAAAGGCGGGCTGCTGCGCGGCGCTGCCTGTCCGGTGGATGCGGGCGAGGTCGCCCGTTCCGAACACATGGGCAGCGTGTTGCTGGTCTCCTTTGTCACCGGCGTGGTGCCCTGTCCGGGCGCTGCCGTGATACTGGCCTTTGCCGTGGGCCTGAACATCGTGGGAGCGGGCATTGCCGCCATGCTGGCCATGGCGCTGGGCATGGGTCTGACCACCACACTGTTCGCATGGGCCGCCGTGAGCGCGCGCGGCCTGACCCTCAGGATTTCGGGCAAGAACCGCACCCTGTTCAATCGCGTCTACGCCTTCCTTTCCATCTGCGGGGCGTTGGCCATCGCCCTTTTCGGCGTGGCCATGTTCCTGGGAAGTATATGAATAATAACGGGATATTGAGAACAAAACGCGATTCTTCATTCTCGTTTTTCCGCGCAACACCTCAAGAACGCGACACGGGACGAACCGGATCGAAAAAAAAGGTTTCGTCCTCCCGGACGAAACCTTCAACAAAAACAGCTGCATCGTCCTGCTACGCGTAACCGCAGCAATCCGACAAAAAAAACTGCGCCGCAACAAAAGCATAGCCCAACGCAGCGCTTCCAAAGCCCCGCCTATTCCTTGAATACATCCTTGCGCATGGCCTCGCGCGCGGCAACGGCCAGAAAATCTGCAGGAGCCACGCCGTATTTGTCCGCATACTGTTCAATGCGTTCCAGCAGGTAGCGGTGCAGGGTCAGCTCCACGGCTTCGAAATCCGTGCCGTCGTCCGAAACCTCGACGCCGAAGATCTTTTTGTCCCCGGTTCCGGGCAGGTCCAACACGTCCTGTTTACTCATGGGCTCGGGCAGGTCCATGCCGGACTCCAGCTGCAGCTCCACAAACATGGCCAGGGCCTCGTGCGCCATGTCCACGGCCTCTTCCTCGTCCGCGCCAAAGGTCGTACAGTCCGGAAAATCCGGGAAACTCACGCCGAATCCGTGTTTTTCCTTATTGAGCAGAGCCATGTATTTCATGGAAAGTCTCCTTGTTTTTTCCCGCCTATACAGGGTGTGGCGCGCAAGGGCAACCACCGCACCCGGCACAGGGCCGCGTGGCCACTCCGGTTCCTTATGACGCATTCGTCACGAGGATGCCATGAAATTTCCGCCGAACGTGTCCTATCAATGATCTAGACTTTTTCTCGAAAACTGCGCACAGTGGTTCCATACACCGAAACGGAGGATGCGAACGGAACCCGGCGAACAGATGACCGCATGGCGCGGAACAATGTCAGGAGTCACCCGCAAGCAACATCTAACGGTTATACGGACGGGGGATTAATGGCCCAGAAAAATTTTGTCCTCGATACCAACGTCCTGCTGGAAAATCCCAAAAGCATCACTGCCCTGCGCAACGGGCAGGAAAACATCATCCACATTCCCTATACGGTTCTCAGCGAACTGGACAAGCTCAAGAAAGACCCGCGCATCGGGCACATCGTGTCCCAGGCAGTGCGCGCCATTCTCCACGACGACGACGTGCGCGTGTTTTCGCCGGATTTTGCCATCACGCTTGACGACGAGTGGATGGACGACCGTATCCTCAAGGAAATCATGCACATGGCTCCCGAGGATGCCATTCTCATAACCAATGACCGCATCCTGCAGATCAAGGCCAAGGTGTATGGCATTCCTTGCGAGGAATACCGCGACTCCGACCCGTTCCGGTCCATGAGCCAGCAGTTTACCGGCTTTGTGGACGAAGGCGGGGAAGTGCAGCCCAACTGCTTCCGATGGGAAAGCGGCACCCCGGTTTTCCACGGCCCGGACGGCCCGCATCCCGTGGCCTACCAGCATGAGGTCTGGGGCGTGAAGCCCAGAAGCGTGTACCAGAACCTTGCGCTGGAACTCATGCTGCATCCGGGCATCGATCTCATGTCCATCCAGTCCGAGGCCGGCTACGGCAAGACCTTTCTGGCGCTGGCCGCGGCCCTGTACCTGACCCTGGAGCGCAAGGACAACCAGTTCCGCAAGATATACCTGGTCAAACCCGTGGTGGAGATCGGCGCAAAAATGGGGTATCTTCCCGGTGACATTGAGGAAAAGATGTTGCCGTATGTGCGCTACATTCAGGACCTGCTCATCAAGCTGCACGACATGCGCCCGGCCAACCGCATTTTCGCGGACCCGACCGCGGACAACCTGAAGCTCAACCCCAAGCGGTTCGAGATTCAGCCCGTGGCCTTCATCCGGGGCATGAACATTGAAAACGCCGTGGTCATCGTGGACGAAATGCAGAACCTTTCGCGCAGCGAGACCCGCGCCCTGCTCACGCGCATGGGCGAAAACGTCAAGTGCATCTGTCTGGGCGACACCCGTCAGGTGGACAATCCGTACCTCAACGAGTCCAACAACGGTCTGAACTGGACCGTGCGCAAGCTGCGGGGCTACCCCAACTATGCGCACATGGTGCTCAAGGGCGACCGTTCACGCGGTCCCATTACGGACATTGTGCTCAAATCGAAACTGTAAACCCGACGGCCCGGCCGTCGGGCCGTAAGGAAGCCATATTTCATGCTCAGGTTGCCGCGTCTGCTCTCGGCCCTTGTGATTTTTCTGTTGCTGACCGTACCCGCCCTCGGCCAGCAGTCCGTTGCCGTGAACGACTCCCGTCTGGCGCAAGCCCTTGTTGCCGCGGAGTTTCCGTCCGTGGAATCCGTGGCGCGCATACAGGGGCCGCTGACATTTTGCGGCGAACCCGTGCCCCTGCAACTGCCCGACGTGCGCGAACGCATTGAAAAGGAAATCCTGCTCATGCACTGGGACCGGGCGCAAACCCTGCTCTGGATCAAGCGCACGGGCCGCTATTTCCCGCACATCGAAAGCCTGCTGCGCGCCAACCGCATGCCCGACGACCTCAAGTACCTGCCGGTCATCGAGAGCGCGTTGCGGCTCAGCGTGGGCTCCAACCGTGGGGCGCGCGGCATCTGGCAGTTCATCCGCTCCACGGGCCGCAAGTACGGACTGGAGGTGGACGGCTACGTTGACGAGCGCCGCAATTTCTATTCGGCCACCAAGGCCGCCATCCGCTATCTTTCGGACCTGCACGACCAGTTCAAGTCGTGGCCGCTGGCGGCGGCCGCCTACAACATGGGTGAAAACGGGCTGGAAAAAGCCATCAAGAAACAGGAAATCCGCGATTACTACCAACTGCATCTGCCCACGGAAACCGAACGCTACGTGATCCGCGCCATCGCGGCCAAGATGCTGCTCTCCAATCCGGACCGCTACGGATTCCGGCTGGTGCCGCAGGATTTTTACCGACCCATCCGCTTCGACCGCATCCGGCTGCGCTGCCGGGGCTACACGCCGCTCATGCTCGTGGCCAAGGCCGCGAACACCACCTACAAGAACATCCGCGACCTCAACCCCCAGTTCATCCGCGACCGCCTGCCCCACGGCACGCACATGCTCTTCATTCCCGAAGGCGCGGCCAAGGGCTTTGCCGAACGCTACAAGCCGCTCATCGAACAATACCGGGCCGCGCACAAGGGCAAGGTGCACAAGGTGCGCCGGGGCGACACGCTGTTGCGCATTGCCCAGCGATACCACATGTCGCTGACCAAGCTTTTGCGGCTGAACAACCTGACCCGCAAAAGCACCATCCATCCCGGCCAGACCCTCATCATCCGCCGATAACCGGCGAACGGCGACATTGCCGCACGGTGAGGCCCGGGAACAGGCTCGCGTGAACGGGCGCCTTCAAGCGGAGCCCTCATGGTCGGGAAAAAACGATGCCGCCACCCCGGGCGACCGGAAAGACGGAAGATACACTGCCGCATGCACCCGGTTCGCCGCAGACAGAACAGCGCACCAGTGCACCCCGGCGCAAGAGCCGGTTCAGCGGATCACTCTCCGCGTCCTAAAAGGAATATACCGGGGGAACCCGCTACTTGTAGGCGGCGAGCTGTCGGGCCGTGTCTCGGGCGATGTCGCGGGCCTTGAGGTCGTCGCGCTTGGAGCGCACGTTCTTGCCCTTGCCCAGCGCGATCTGCACCTTGACCCGCCCGGCCGAGAAATACATCTTGGTGGGCACGACAGACAGCCCCTTCTGCTCGGCCTTGGCCTGAAACGCCGTGATCTCGCGCGAATGCAGCAGCAGCTTGCGCGGCCGCTCGGGATCGGGCTGGGCCAGCACGCCGGTGTTTTCATAGGGCGAGATATGCACGCCCACGAGCCACGCCTCGCCATTGGAGAAGCGCACGTAGCCGTCCTTGAAGTTCACACGCCCGATGCGCAGGGACTTGACCTCGCACCCCTGCAGCACCAGTCCGGCCTCCATGAATTCGGAAAGATCAAACAGACGGCGGGCCTGCTTGTTCTGGGCAATGAGTTTCTGCCCGGGCTTGACAACTGATTTCTTTTTCTTGCTCATGATATGTGTTCGGCGTCAGGCCGATATTTCGTCATTTTCGAGCAGCGAGGCAAAAAAGGCCAGCTCCTCGGGATACGCGTTAAAAATATTTTCCATGACCAGGCCGTTGATGCGGTGCACGGTGCGGCATTCCAGCACCTTGCGCAACAGCTCGCGGCAGTCGCGCATCTTGGTCTGGCGAATGATGCGCTTGATGCCCGGAATGGCCTGCGGCGTCAAGGAAATGGAATCGATGCCCATGCCCATGAGGATGGGCACGCAGAACGGGTCCGAAGCCACCTCGCCGCACAGGCTGACCTCGATGCCGGCCTGATGCGCGGCGTCCACCACCAGCTTGATGGACTTGAGCGTGGCCGGGTGCAGCGGCTGGTACAGGTAGGAAACGTGGTGGTTGGTGCGGTCCACGCCGATGCTGTACTGGATCAGGTCGTTGGTGCCGATGCTGAAAAAATCCACCTCGCGGGCCAGAAAATCCGCAATCATGACCGCGGCCGGAACCTCGATCATGATGCCCACGGGCATTTCCGGGTCGTATTCAAAACCTTCCCGGCGCAGTTCCGCCTTGGCCTGCGCCAGCCACGCCTTGGCCTGCCGCACCTCACGGATGCCGGAAATCATGGGAAACATGATGGCCACGTTGCCGTTGGCGCTGGCCCGGAGAATGGCGCGCAGCTGGGTCTTGAACAACTGCGGGTGCTTGAGGCAGAACCGGATGGCGCGCAGGCCCATGGCCGGGTTGGCCTCGTTCAGGTCGCCGTACTGGTTCATGGCCTTGTCCGCGCCCAGATCAAGGGTGCGGAAGACCACCTTTTGCGGAGCCATGATGGACGCCAGTTCCGCATACTTTTCCACCAGTTCGTCCTCGGTGGGCAGTGCGGTGCGGTTCATGTAGGCATATTCCGTACGGTACAGGCCGATGCCTTCGCCGCCGTTGTCCAGAACAGCGGCCACCTCTTCCACCAATTCGATGTTGGCGTGCACCTGAACCCGGAACCCGTCGATGGTCTCGGCCGGAAGCTGGCAATGCCGCCGGATCTTGCGGGTGTACTGCTCGAACTGGGCCGCGCGTTCGTTGTAGTCGGCCAGCTCGTCCTCGCCCGGATTGACGATGATCTTGCCGCCAAGCCCGTCGATGATGACAAGGTCGCCGTCATTGACGTCGTCCTCCAGCCGGGAAACCCCCACCAGCGCGGGGATGCCCAGCGTGCGGGCCATGATGCCCGTATGCGACGTCTTGCCGCCCTGCACCGTGGCAAAGGCCATGATCTTGTCCACTTCCAGCTCCACGGTGTCTGCGGGGCTGAGGTCGTGGGCCATGATCACGAAACGGCCCTGAATGGCCTTGAAATCCTTGCTGCGCCCGGCCAGTTTGCTCTGGACGCGGTCCGCCACCACGCGCACGTCCTGCATGCGCTCGCGGATGTAGGGATCGTCCACGGCACCGAACTTGTCGGCCTGGTCGGAAACCGCCTTTTCCAGGGCCCATTCCGCGTTGAGACTCAGTGAACGGATGTAGTCGCAGGCAGCGCCCAGAAGAAGGGGGTCCTTGAGCATGAGCAGGTGCGTGTCGATGAGCATGCTGTATTCGCGCAGCTCGTCCGGCACCTGCCCGCGAATGGAGGCAAGGTCTTCCGCGGTGTTCGCAAAAGCCACCTCCAGACGCTCCACTTCGTTTTCCACCAGCGCAGGGGCCACGGTCTGCCTCGGCAGAGTGGCCTTGTGGCTGCGGTTCACGAAAATGGCCTTGCCGATGGCAATGCCCGAAGCGACCGGAATACCGGATATCACCTTGCCCGCCACGTTTACTCCTCTTCGAACCGTCCGGAAATCAATGCTTCCAGCCGGTCCAGCGCCTCAGCGGCATCACTGCCCGAAGCGCGCAGTTGAAGGATGGCTCCCTGCCCTGCGGCAAGGGTCAGAACGTCCAGAATGCTCTTGGCATCCACTTCCTGCTCATCCAGAGTGATGACCACGTCGGCGGCAAAGGTCTGGGCCAGTTGCGCCAGTTTTCCGGCAGGCCGGGCGTGCAGGCCGTGCTGATTGGCCACCACGACCTCCCGGATCAGGCTTTCGCCGTCCTCGCCGTCCGTCATATTCACCGCACTCTTTTCATCCATGCTCGATAACCTTGTTGTCATCAGTTTGTCCTCGCGGCCATTGTCGCCTACCCCATGGCCCCGAGGATGTCCAGAATACCCTCCCGCACCAGCGGGTAAAACTGCACCAGCGCCAGAAACGCCATGGCCGCCAGTACGCGCGAAACCAGTCCGGTACGCACGAAACGGCCGAAAAGCATCAGCCCGACCACGGCCGGCAGCCACTGCCACCAGATCAGCGGCCGCGGCCAGAGCAACATCCAGAGCCAGAGCAGCAGCATGGCGTTGGCATATTTGACCCGGGTCCCCCAGTTGATGAGGTCCCAATGCCGGAGGCGTTCCAGAAAAAGGAACCCGCCCCGCAACCCGGCCATGAACGTATAGGCCCGAAAACATTGCAAGCCCGTGAAAAATGTGATTCCGGCCAGCAATGGCAGCAGGGTGTGCCCCTGCAACAGCAGACAGATGGTCCCCAGCGCCCAGAAAATGAGCAGGCTGCCCGCAAACACCGAATCGCCGATGGCCGAAAGCGTGTAGGCCGTGGTGTCCTTGACCTTGGCCAAAGCGGCTGCGGGCATGCGCCCCGCGGCAATGGCGCGCTCCATGTGCAGGAAAAGTCCCACAAGACAGGGCATCCAGAACGGATGCGACTGGTAGTGGCGCACATAGCGCCGCAGGGCCTTGCGGTATTCACGCGGGTCCGGGTGAATGAGTTCCAGCCCGGGCTGCATGCAGAAGACCAGACTGATGTTCTGCATGCCGCGCGTATTGAACGCGGCCCCGGCCAGCAGGCAGCGGGCAAAACAGCGCACCATGGCGAAGGTCAGGGAATCCGTTCCGGAACGGTTCATGGTCTTCAGCGATGGAATTGTGGACTCCGCTGGACGCCTAGCGCGGCGCAAGGTTATATTTTTGCAGATACCGACAGCACCCCACGGCAACCGCTATCTTGATCATGTCCCATGGCGCAAAGGGAACAACTCCCACGGCAAAGGCGCGCGCCCAGGTGATGTCCGCAAACGTCTTGAGCCAGACAAAGCCCAATCCATACGTCACGATAATGGCGATAATGCCCCAGAACAGCCCGGAAATCCAGCGCACGGATCCGTTTTCGCTCTCGGCTCTGGCCCGGCCCGTGAGCAGCGGCGAGACCAGAAAACCAACGAGGTATCCGCCCGTGGGTCCGATCAGGTGCCCCACCCCGGCTGCGCCGCCCGCAAACACGGGCAACCCGATGATCCCGGCGGCAAGATACAGGCACATGACAAAAAATCCCCGCGCCGCACCAAGCAGGTATCCGGCCAGAAAAACGAACACGGGCTGCAGGGAAAAGGGAATGGGGCCGATGGGGATGACCAGATAGGAACTGGCAGCCACCACAGCGGCCATCAGGGACACCCACACCAGACGATGCATGTCGAGAAGCGATTGATTCATGGCGTCTCCTTAGACTGCTGTCGGGTTCACGCTCAGCCCGGCCCGGGATATTTCTTCATGGTCCGAGGCGATGCCTGCTCCGGTGGTGGTCAGGTAATCGCCCACCATGAGTCCACTGGCGCCGGAGACCAGCAGCTCCTTTTTGCGCCCGGAGCCAAAGACCGTTTGCCGCCCCCCGCAAATGCGCAACGCGCTTTCCGGCAGCAGGAAACGGTACAGGGCCACGATGTGCAGCGCCTCTTCCGGGGAAAGCGGCTCGCGGTGCGCAAGCGGCGTTCCCGGAATCGGGGTCAGAAAATTCATGGGCACGGAGCGCACGCCCATACTCCGCAGCAAAAGCGCAAGCTCCACACGGTCTTCCCAGCTTTCGCCAATGCCGAAAATCCCGCCGCAGCAGACATGCAGCCCGGCATCCATGGCCGCCCGCACCGCGCGCACGTCCTCGTCATAGGCGTGGGTGGTGCAGACCTTGGGAAAATGGCTGGCCGATGTCTCCAGATTGTGATGATACCCCTTCAGGCCCGCTGTTTTCAAGACCCTGAACTGTTCCGGCTCCAGAATTCCGGGCGAAAGGTCCGGAACAAGCCCCTGCGCGGCAACCGCGCGGACCGCGGCCGCAAAGCCCTTGAGCAGGTCGCTGCCCACGAACTTGCCGCTGGCCACGATGCCGAAGCGGTGCGCGCCGTGCTCTTTTGCCGTGCGGGCCGCGCCGCCGATCTCCTGCGGCGAAAGCAGCGGATATTCCGGGCTTTCGGTGCCGCCGTGGTGCGCGGACTGGGCGCAAAAGGAACAGTCCTCGGAACAGCGGCCGCTTTGGGCATTGACGATGGCGCACAGGGAGATGCGATTGCCGAACCGGACCGTGCGGATGGCGTGGGCATGGGCCAGCAGTTGGGGCAGGCGTTCCGGATCCAGCGAAACAAGGGCGCGAATCTGCGCGTCGCTCAGGGCCTGCCCGCTGCGGGCCGTGGCCGCAATATGCTCAAGGGATAGATTTGTCATGGTCAGGCCTCACCGCATGAGCGCATAGATGGCCTTGGCGGTCCACCCTTCCACGCGCCCGGCAACGCGTCGCGCGATTTCCTTGGGTTTGCCGCCGGCTTCGCGCTCCTGCTCCACCAGCCGCAACACCTCGGCCTCGTCGGCCGGGCCGGTGCTTGCCGCCGGACCGACGACCACGGTGATCTCGCCGCGCAGGTCCGTGTCCACGCCCTGCAACGCGCCCAGCCTGCCGTAGATGAATTCCTCGAAATCCTTGGTCAGCTCGCGGGCAATGCAGAACTCACGGTCACCCAGGGCCTCGTGCGCGGCCTGCAACGATGCGGCAAGGCGCGATTTGCGCTCGAAAAAAACCAGCGTGGCCCCGGTATCCCGGTGCACCTCGAAAAAACGGTGCATGCGCGATTCGCCGCGCGGCGGAAAGCCCAGAAATGAAAAGGGCAGGGGCGGCAGGCCGCAGGCGCTCAGGGCGGCCAGCGGCGCGCTCGGTCCGGGCACCGGGGAAACCGGAATGCCCTGCTCGCGGCAGGCGCGCACCAGCCGGAAGCCCGGATCGGAAAGCAGCGGGGTTCCGGCATCCGAGATCATGGCCAGCTCCCGCCCCTCTTCAAGCAGACCCATGACACGGGGCAAACGCTTTTCCTCATTGTGCTCGAAAAAACTGATCAGTTCGCCGCTGCGCTCAATGCCCAGCCGCTTGAACAACTGGCCTGCACGCCGGGTGTCCTCGGCCAGAATGATCTCTGCGCGCGCAAGGATCTCGGCCGCCCGCGGGGAAAGGTCGCCCGCGTTGCCCAGCGGCGTGGCCACCACCCACAGTCGGGGGCCCGACATATTGGATTCGTGGGAACTCATGGGCACAGGATGTACCACTGATGCAGCCGGGACGGAAGGAGAATCAGGGCCTCAGGCCTGAAACGCGTCCGGGACATGGTCGAGCTCAAGCCCGTCCCCGGTTTCCAGCACGGCAACCAGATCGAACCGGCACGGCTCGTCCCAGCATTCATGTTCGGCAAGGTACAGGTGCGCGGCGCGCACAAGGTTGCGCATCTTGGTCCGGTCCAGCCCGTCCGCGGGGGTGCCGCGCGACCCTGCGCCCCGCGTCTTGACCTCCACGAAGACCAGCGTGTCGCCGTGGCGGCAGACAAGGTCCAGCTCCAGCCGGCCGCTCCGCCAGTTGCGCTCCAGCACGCGGTATCCCTCGGAGCGCAGATACCGGGCCGCAGCGTCCTCGCCCATGCGGCCCCGCCTGCGCCCGAGCGCAAACCGTTCCAGCACGCGCTTCATGGCAGGCTCCGGCAATATGTCCTGATTAACCCATCATGCATACGTGTTTTCCTACACGGATGGAGTCGACAAGGTCAAACGCACGCAAAAACGGCGGGCCGACATGCCGACCCGCCGCTTCTGCAAACAATGGAACGGGAAATATCAGTTGACCAGCGTCACGTCGCCGTCCGCGCCATGACCAAGGTCGATGGCACGCACATGGCCCTGCCGCAGGGAGAGATCGCTTTCACGCGCTTCCAGAAAGGCCATCTTGCGGGTTTCCAGCCGCTCCATCTGGAGCTTGCGCATCTCGATGCGACGCTGTGTCTTGTACGAACCGGAAGAATAGAGGAAGGAGTCCATGCGCTCGCCTTCGGCATCCGCCACCATGACCGGCTTGGGCCCGTCCTGCACGGCCGGGGCCAGTTCGGCATCATCGTCGTCGTCAAACACGGCCACGATTGTGTCCACCTTGTTCTGGATCACTTCGTCGGGGGTGCGGTCGTTGGCCGCATATTCATAGGAAAACTCGCCGATGGTGTAGGCGGTGGACGCGTATTGCAGCGGCGTGAAGATGGCTCCGCCGCAGGTCAGCAACGGTCCCACAACGGCACAGCCCCCCATGCCGAACACCATCATGCCCGCTGCAACGAGTGCGAAAAACGATTTGCTGAAGCCAGCCAGCGTGTTGGATTTCATGCCCTACCTCCGAACCTGTAAAAAGGGGCGAAACAAGAGTTTTGCAAACACTTTGTCCCACGCAACACGATGCCACCATACGCTATTTCTTTCCATCGGACAATATTTTCAAACAATTTAGACCTTTGGGTAAATCAGGTGATTTTTAACGACAATGTCAAACTGTTTTATTGATACTTTTCAGGTGTTTAGCATCAAAACAAAATGCCTTAAAAAAGTGCGTGAATTCGGGCGACTCGGTATTGTCACAATTTTTTTTCAAAAAAAACCCGCTCATGACAAGGCTTTTACGACAAACGGTTGCACTCGGACGGTTCAAATTTTTGAACTGCCCCAAAAACCAAACCGTTCCGAGCGGTGAGGCGCCGCTTTTGCCATATTTCTAATGGCACAAATCCGACCTGAAGAGCAGACTACAAACATCGTTTCCATTTATCAGAAAAAGGAACAAGAGCTGTAGCCACGCACAAGGAAACCATGAACAGATTCGTTTGCGCACTCATTGCCGGAGCATTTTTGCTGAGCGCCCAGGTTCCGGCGCATGCAGCCGAAAGAACCGTGCGCATCAGCACTTCCTATCGCAACCTCCTTTCCACGCCCGAACAGACCGGCATGCTGGACCGCATCGTCAAGGAAGCGTTCCACCGGATCGGGATCAGGGCCAAAATCGTATTCACGACCGCCGAGCGTTCCCTGATCGCTGTGAACGACGGTATTCTGGACGGCGAACTGAACCGCATCACGGGCATGGAAGAAAACTTTCCCAATCTGGTGCGCGTGCCCGAACCCAACATGCAGATGCAGTTCGTGGCCTTTGCCAACCGGGATATCTCCATCTCCGACTGGGAGAGCCTGCGCGGCCTGCGCATCGGCATGGTCAACGGCTGGAAAATACTGGAATGCAACACCAAGGATTTTCCGGACGTCACGCATCAGGTGGAAGCGCCCCCCCTGTTCAGGATGCTGGACCGGGACCGGCTCGACGTGGTCCTGTACGCCAAACTGACCGGCTACGAAATACTTCATGAACTGGGGCTCAACAACATCCGCGCCCTGTCACCGCCCCTGTGCGTGCGGGACATGTTTCTGTACATGCACAAGAGTCACCAGGACCTGCTCGAACCGCTGGCCCACGCCCTGCGGTCCATGAAACAGGACGGCACTTATGCACGCATTGTGAAGCAGGCCACCGAGGGATTGCGCTAAAGCCTTTCCATTGAACTTTACCTGCCGGGCCTGAAGCGGTACCGTGCGCCATGGTCCATTCGGCATCACACAATTCCCGGCAATCCTGCGCCGTGATCGCGCCCGCCCTCGGTTTTCTGGCCGGGCCGCTGCTGTATGCCGCCCTGTTCATGGCCGGTCAGGCCGCGCAATACGCCGGGGTCGGACTGCGACTGTGGCTGGCATTTTGCGGCGTGGCCGTGGTCATGCTGCTGCTGGAAACAGGCGACGCCCGCCCCCGCACGACCGGCCGGACCATATTCGGCGGGATCGGGGCCGCGCTGTTCTGCGGGGCCGTGGCACTGCTCCTGCTGCATGGCCGGGGGGCACTGGCCGCACACCCCGCTGTTGTCCGCGCCCTGCCCCTGCTCACGGAAATTTCCCCCCTGATCTTCGGGCTGCTGGCCCTTGCCTGCGCATGGACGTGGGGCCTGCCGCACCGCGACACCCTGCAACGGCTGGGCGGGTGGCTCGGGCTGCTGGTGGTCTGCGACACCCTGCGCATGCTGGCCTTTTCCCAGCCCCAACGGCTGCTGGGCGACCACGACACGCTGGCCACCCTGTTGCTCATCGCCATGAGTGCGTCGCTGCGGCCCCGCCGCAATGACGACACCGACCAGAAAGCCACCCGCTGGCATCGATTCTGGATATTGGCCGGGCTGGCGGCCACGCTTTCGCGCACCGGGTTGATCACGGCCGCATGGACGCACCTTTTTTTCGGACGCGGCAGCGCATGGAAACGGCTGCCCTATTCCCTGCTCTGTCTGGCGCTCTGCCTCGGGGGATTTCTGCTGCAAGTGGGCATGGGCTCGGCCAATGCGCAATACCTTGAATACTGGCTATGGTTTGAAGGCGCGCAACTGCTGCTGACCCATCCCCAAAGCCTGTACACGGGATTTCCCCTGAGTGCCCCGCTGGCCATCGTGCCGCCGCTGGGACTCATGGGCGTGTGGCAATCCATTGCCGACACCTCGCCCCTGCAGGGATTGATGGTGGCCCAACTGCACCCCTTCTGGCTGCGCGTGACCATGGGCTGGGGCATGCTGTTCCCCTGCGGCATGACGCTGGGCCTTGCCGGGCTGCTCCTGTTCAGGCCATCGCGCATGGGCGCCACGCTGGCGGCCGTGATCATTGCCCAGGGCATCAGCACGAACCTCTTCTTTTCGCCCGGACCGGCCGTGCTGCTGTGGCTGGCCCTGTTCACGGCCTTTGCGCCACAGGCAACGGCCACGCAAAACGGACCGCCGCGCGCATGACCCCGTTCCATGCCCCGACATGCGGGCTGGACAGCGCCCCGCGAACAACATAAGAGCCATCCCACCATGAACGTATTTGAAAACACCGCCACCCTACTGGCCACCTGCCCGCTGGGCCTGCCGCCGTTCCTTGCCGAAGAAATGGAGGCGCTGGGCCTTGAGCCGGGCCGCACGCTGGACAACGGCGTGGAAACACAGGGGACCATGCAGGACTGCATGCGCATGAACCTGCACCTGCACACGGCCCACCGCGTGCTTTTCGAGCTGCGCCGATTCCGCGCGGTCGACGCCGACGCACTGTACCAAACCCTGCTCAAGGAGCCGTGGGAAGACCTTCTGGACGCGGACGGCTACGTGTCGGTCTCGTCCAGCGTATACAACGACACGGTCAACGACTCCCGGTTCGCCAACGTGCGGGTCAAGGACGCGGTGGCCGACCGCTTCATGCAGCGCACGGGCCGCAGGCCCGATTCCGGCCCGGACCAGTCGCGGGGCGTGTGCCTGTTCCTGCACTGGCGGGACGATCAGGCCACCCTGTATCTGGACACCACCGGAGAGAGCCTCTCGCGCCGGGGATACCGCCGCATGCCGCACAAGGCGCCCATGCAGGAAACACTGGCCGCAGCATGCGTGCTGGCCTCCAACTGGCGCGAGGCCGCAGAGCAGGGAGGTTCCTTTGTGGCCCCCATGTGCGGCTCGGGCACGCTGGCCATCGAGGCGGCCATGATCGCCCTGAACCGCGCGCCGGGCATGCTCGGCAGGGACTTCGCCTTCACCCGGGTCAAGGGATTCGACGCCGAGGAATACAAACGGCTGCGCAAAAAGGCCACCAAGGGCACCAACAAGAATTTCGCCGGGCGCATCATCGCCACGGACCTTGATCCCGAGGCCATACGGGCCGCGCAGACCAACGCGCGCATGGCCGGGGTTGAGGACCGCATCGAATTCGCAGTCTGCGACTTCCGCGAAACCGAAATCCCGGAAACGCCGGGCACGGTCATGCTCAACCCCGAATACGGCAAACGGCTCGGGGACGAGAAAATCCTGCGGCCCGTGTACAAGGACATCGGGGATTTCTTCAAACAGCATTGCGGCGGCTACATGGGCTACATCTTCACCGGCAACATGTCGCTGGCCAAGTCCGTGGGCCTGCGCACCAAACGGCGCATCATCCTGCACAACGCCAAGATCGAATGCCGTCTGCTGGAATACGAATTGTACGCGGGCACCCGCAAAACACGCTCCTGACCACGCTTTCCCCCGGCATATACTTGACATTGCGACATTCATTCTGAAAACATTTTGAATGACGGGATGAAAACCTTTTGCCACGGGGGTGTCATGAGCAAGAAAGTACGTTCGGTACGGGTCCCCAAGGAGTTGGAAACTCTCAACCTCTCCGGCGTGATCCACGAATGCGAAAATTATCTGCGCGATCTGGAATCCGCCACCCTGCTCAAGCAGCAGGGCAACCGCGAAGCAGCCGAAGCTCTGATCAAGACACGCCAGTCCGACCTGGGCAAACGCGTGGGGCTGCTGGTCTGGGAGGCGCGGGTCCAGTTCGGCAAGTCAAAAGGAGACTGAACATGGTTGCATCCGATACGCCTCGGGAACTCGAATCCAAGTGCGCCAAGGAGAGCGAGGTCATCATGACCCACCTCGTGCTGCCCAGCGACACCAACCCGGCCGGCAACCTGCACGGCGGCGTGATCCTCAAGCACATGGACATTGCCGGCGGCGTGGTCTGCAAACGCCACAGCCGCAGCAACGTGGTCACCGCGGGCATCGACCGCGTGGACTTCGAGGAACCCGCCTACGTGGGCGAACTGCTGACCTTCAAGGCCAGCCTCAACTACGTGGGCCGCTCCAGCATGGAAGTGGGCATCCGCGTGGAAGCCGAAAACCTCCAGACCGGACACTCGCGCCACACCAACTCGGCCTACCTCACCTATGTGGCGCTGGACCCGGAAGGCAAACCCCTGCAGGTTCCGCCCCTGCGCATCGAGACAGGCATTGCCGAACGCCGCCACCGCGAAGCCATCAACCGCCTCAAGGCCCGCCGCCAGCTCAAGGCGCAGGAACGTCAGGAACAGGATTGAGGCGCGCCCGGGTCACGCTGCACACGGAAAACGGCCCGGTTTCGGCTGCGGCCCCGGTGATCGTTTCGGCCAGCCGGGCCACGGACATTCCCGCCTTTCACGCCGAGTGGTTCATGCACCGTTTGCGCGCAGGTTGCGCCATGCGCCGCAACCCGGTCAACCGCAAGCCCGGCTGGATCAGCTTCGAAAATCTCGGTGCACTGGTGTTCTGGACCAAGAACCCGGCCCCGCTCATGGAACACCTTGAGGAAATCGCGGACCACTGCCCGGATTTCTATTTCCTGTTCACGCTCAACGATTATGAAAACCAAGGCTGGGAACCGGGATTGCCCGCCCTTGCCGAGCGCGTGGATATCTTTCGACAACTGGCCCAGCGCATCGGGCCACAGCGCGTTGTCTGGCGGTTCGATCCGGTCTGCGTGGCCGACCCCGAACCGGAAATGGTCACCGTGATCAAACGCATGCGCTCCCTCGGCCGCGCCCTGCACGGAACCACACAACGCCTGATCTTCAGCTTCGTGCAAATCGGGCAATACGCCAAGGTCCGCGCCGCCATAAAGCGCGCTGCAAAAGGGGGCGCGAGTTGTCCCATGCGCGAACCAACGCAGCCGGAACGCGCCCGTTTTCTGGAGGCCGCCGCAGCCATGGGGCGTGAACACGGCCTGACCGTCATGCACTGCGCCGGGCCGGACAGCGAGCGCCACCCCGGCATCCTGCCCGGCAAATGCATTGACGATGCACTGCTGGCGCGCATCTGCTCCCCGAAAAACAAGAAACTCGCGGCCTATCTGCGGCTGAACCCCGCACGCCCGACACTGCCGGGACTGCAACCCCAACCCGCCCAATGGACGCCCCCGCCCAGGGATTCCGGCCAGCGGCCGGGCTGCAACTGCACGACCAGCCGCGACATCGGCGAATACCACACCTGCGCCCACGGCTGCCTCTATTGCTACGCCACGGCATCGCCCGAAACCGCGCGCAAGAACATCCAGCGCCTGAATGCGGCCATGCATGCCGGGAAAGCCCCGCCCAGCCTGCTCCCCTGACCCGAAAAAACAAAAAAAGCCCGGCGGTTGCCCGCCGAGCCTTTTCTTTTCCATGCTCCGGGCAAAAGCCCGGGCATGCGCAAAATCAAAAAACGCTTACGCGTCCTCGTTTTCTTCCTTGTACTGGCGCAGGGCGCAGCAGAGCTGGTCCACGCAGGAGGTGCACTTGTTGCCGCAGGTGATGCCGCTGAAGCGGTCGATAACGAAATCCATGTGCATGCCTTCGATCATGGTGGCGATGGCGGTCAGGGAGCCTTCGCAGCCGCCGTCAAAGCTGACGTAGTCGATGCTGCCGTTGTCCACCACGAAATCGATTTTCTTGGGGCAGACGGTCTCTGCAGGCACGAAGTGTTCCACATGGGTCTTGGGAGCGGGGCCGGAGGCCCGGTGAAGCTGTGCGTTATCCATTGTATTGTTCCATTGTGTTTTTGGTCCGGCCCGGTTCAGGGGGCCGAACGATATTATGCGTCCTCCCGTGCCGCACGCAATGCGCGCACCACGGCTGTTCTCTGCCATCCGGCATGGCCCGCTCCTCTGGGCTGTCGGAAATGATTGCAGGTCGTCACTCAGGACAAGGACGTAACCTCGGGGCAACCACGATATTTAACACTTCCACTCAACACGGTCGACTGATGCGAGGCCGTCAGGCCTCATTGCCGCAAAGCCATCGTCAAACCGTGGCGGAGCGAAAAAACACGTCCCCCGGCAGAGTTTCGCGCCCATGGTCCCGGGTAAATCCTCCGGCCCGGAACATGGCGGGAACAGACGTGCTGGACGCACGGGAACTCACTCTGCCTGCAGCACAGGGGGGATGTATCCCTGCGCCGAGAAACTGAAGTACAAAAACAAAAACGCTGTGTCAATTTAATTGTGAAACATGGCACAAAAAGAACTTAATTCAAATATAACATATGATTACAGAAAAAACAGCACCCAAAAAAACAAACTGTATCCCAAAAAAACGGGCAACGTGAACCGGTCACGCTGCCCGCAGTGTTTTTTGGGGAAAGGTTTACTGCAACAAAAGGAACGTGCTCGGGATGGTCCCGGCAATACGCGCGGGCCGGGCCATGAACAGCACGCCCAGCGTATGGTCGTGGTTTCCTCCGTCCGCATAACGGGTGGCTGCCGCGCCATAGCTCCCGGTCAGGCCCAGATGGCCGTTGCTGATGGCGTGGACGCGGCCTTCGCTGTCCGTGATGGAGCCGGTCAGCTTGCCGGCGTCGTTCACGCTCAGGGAGCCGGCCGTGTAGGTGCCGCTCTCGCCGTTGGGACCGTCCCACAGGCCGCGCAACACGTTGCCGTCGCCGTCAAGCATGACCTGCCCGAAAACCCATGTCAGGCTGCTGCCGTCCTGCACCAGCGTATGAACGATGCTCCATTCCCCGGCGAGCATTTCCGTTGCAAACCCTGAACCGCCGGTGCGCAGGAACAATGCGGCGCAAAAATGTCCGTCCGACTTGGTGGAAGTCACATAGCCGAAGTTGAGATCCGGATCGAGCTGGCCGTAGCTGATGGGTACCTGCACGCCGTTGTCGATGTTCAGTACCCCCCCGAGCCCGCCCTTGGATTCCAGATTGACCTGCGAAGAGGACAGGATGTCACCGGACAGGATGTCCTCGTAGTTCCATGTGCCGGAGGTCTGGCCGCTGGCGTCCACGGTCAGGGTGGTGTCGATCCAGTAGGTATCGTAGCTCTCCGAGGGGTCGGTCTCCAGAATGATGACCTGCCATGAACCCGCCAGCTCGGCCTGGGCATGATCGGCGTTGGGCTCGCGCTTGACCATGGTCCCGGCAGCGCGTTCCCCGCCGGGGTCCGGCTTGCGAAACGCCAGATAGACGATCCCGCCGGACTCGTCCATCTGCCCCTCCTCGATGCTCACGGAAAAGACGTCGCCGGTATCAGAATCGTCAAAGGTCATGGTGCCGTCGATGTAGCCGTCCGGCTCAATGGACAGGTCTCCGCCCGTGACCGAACCGCTCAGCCCGCCGGACGACCACCAACTGCCGCCGGTCACCGAACCGTCGGAACCGACGTCCGCATGCACGTTGAGCCAGTAGCGGACGGAATCGGTTCCTGTTGTCTCCATCCATCCGCCGCGCCAGTGACCTTCGAGGTCGGCGCTGGAAAAACCGGCATGAGCCGGGGCGGTTCCCATGAACATCCAAAGAAAAACCAGAAAGGAAAAGGCTGGCAGGCGTCTCATGATACTCTCCATGTTCACTCGGGCGGACAGAAAAACGCACCCGGAGAACACAAACGTCCGCCGTTAGGGCACAAACGGATTCAGGATCCGAAACTCCGGGCAGGATGTCGCCTCATGCCAAACCATTCCATAACAGTCCATTATACATTCTTCCGAGGCCCGGGTGCCGGCCGCGTTGCCACCACCCCCAGATAAATGCCGCACAGGGCCAGCACGGCCCCGGAAACCTCGGCCACACCCAGCGGTTTGTGAAAAAACAGCACGTCCCAGACATAGGAAAGCGCGGGTTGCAGCAACAGGCCCAGCCCCACCAATGCAGCGCTCACGCCCTCCATGCCCCGGGTAATGAACAGCCAGCCCGCGGCCTGGCACATGACGCCCAGCAAGGCCAGCCACAGAAAATCCATGGCCGAGGGAATGACAAAGGATTCGCCGGAAAAAAGCATCCACGCGCCGATGAACAGGGCCGTGGCCGCGGGCACGCAGGTCATGAGCGCCTTGCGGCACGGCTCGCCCAGCCGGGGAATGGAAACCTTGAGACTGGTCACGTAGGCCGCATAAAACATGGCGGTCAGCAACCCCCAGCCCACGCCGGCGCGATAATCCACCCCGGCCGAGTCCCAGTTCACGCCCACCATGAGGTACAGCCCGGCAAAAGCCAGCGGCAATGCGGCATAGAACAGCCTGCCCGGCCGCTCGCCCAGCAGCACCAGCGAAACCGCGGTCAGCGCAAAGACCTGAAAATTGCCCAGCAGCGTGGCCAGCCCCGGCCCCACATGATGAATGGCCCGATGCCAACACATGATATCCAGCGCGAACAACAGCCCGCAAACAAAGGCGTACCCGACCAGCCGGCGGTTGATGCGCCGCAGGCAGCCGTCGCGCCACAACAGGGCCACAAGGGCCAGTGAGCCGAAAACCATGCGGTACAGGGCCGAGGTGTCCGGCCCCACCTGCGCCAGCCGCACGAACACCGCGGCAAAGCTGATCAGGGCTGCGCCCGTAAACAACGACATCATGCTCCGACAACCTCCAGACGATGATCCAGGGCAATGCCGCGCTCGTCCACGCGGGCCACCCACGGCCACATTTCCACCCCCGCGCTCATGGCCTCGTAAAACAGCTCGGCATAGACCGGGTCAACATAGTCGGCCGGTCCGAAACATTGACCGTCCATGCGTTGTACCAGAAAAAACAGAGCCACGCGCACCCCGGTCCGGGCCAGCCCCATGAGTTCGCGCAGATGTTTTTGCCCGCGTTCGGTCACGGCATCGGGAAACGCGGCAACGCAGTCCTCCACAAGGGTCACGTTCTTGCACTCCACCCACAGTTCACCCTGTTTCCCGGTCAGCAGGGCATCCAACCGACTCTGGCCGTACCGCGCCTCGGCCCGGAACGCGTCATAGCCGCGCATTTCGGGCAGGGCGTCCGTTTCCCAGGCCCGTCTGAGCATACGGTTGGGTGTGGCCGTGTTCACCCCCACCCAGCTCCCGTGCACACGCACGGCCTCCAGCGTCCACCTGAGCTTGCGTGCGGGGTTTGCCGCCGGTGAAAGCAGCATGTCGCGCCCGGGACGCAACAGCCCGGCCATGGACCCGGTATTGTTGGTGTGCGCCGCCACCGAAGTGCCGTCCGGGAGCTCCCCGTACACGGTGAAGCGCTTGCGCCGCTCCGCAAAGGATGCCGCGACCATGCCCTCGGGATACGGCAACATGCACGAATCGATCATAATAATGGTTCCCGTCTTTCATTAATCATATATTTTTATATCATCGTACATCCACGCCGGACAGGAGAGACCTGCGAGTGAACACGGCGCTGAGCATATCGATTGCCTCATGGTGGTTCGTGACCGCCCTGCACACCAACGCCTTCGCACAGGTTGCGGCAGAACCGCACGGCCTGTTCGAGGCGCATCTGGACGCCATTTTCATCATGATTGTCCTGTTCATGGCTCTGCTGGGAACGATCATTTTCCTCTGGCTGGCCAGCAAACGCACCCGAAAGGCCGAGCTGCAGCTCAAGGCGGAAACGGAAAAATACGCCGACCTGTTCCGGCACGCCTCGGAAGGCATCGTGCTGGTGGACAGGGACGGCCGGATCCAGGACATCAACCCACGGGCCAGCGCCATTCTCGGCATTGTCCCCGACCAGGTGCAGGGTGTTTCCGGCGCAAGCATCATCCATCCGGACGATGGTGCCATCACGCCCGAACAGCGCCTTCGGCTCGACGCAGGCATGGCCATGCGCGCCACCCGCAGAATCCGTACCAAAACAGGGTCCTACGTGCCGGTGGAGGTCAGCGTCAAGCACATCTCCAAATCGCTGACGCAGATCCTCATCCACGACCTGAGCGAGGCGGAAAGGGCGCGGATCAAGCTGGAAGACGCCAACCGGGAACTGGCAGGCATGTATGAGCAGGTGGCCGCTGCCAACGACCAGCTGAGCGCGGCCAACCGCGACCTGCACTACGAGATCGAAGCCCGCAACAGGGCGGAACAGGACCTGCGTGAGCGTGAAGCGCTGTTCGACTCGGTGCTCAGGGCCGCGCCGCTGGGCATCGGCATGGTCCGCAACCGGGTTGTCGGCTGGACCAACCGGACCCTGCAGACCATGCTGGGCTACAGCGGTGAACAGCTCATGAACATGCCCGCGCGCCAGCTCTACGAGGACGAGGACGAATTCCGCCGCGTGGGCGAGGTCAAACACCCCCAGATCGCCAAAAACGAATTCGGCAGCGTGGAAACCCGCATGGTCACCAGCCGGGGAAAGGTGTTGGAGGTGCTGCTCAGCTCCGGCACCATCAAGCGCGGGGACATGGACGCCGGTCTCATATTCACGGTGCAGGACCTCTCCGCCCTGCGGACCGCCCAAAAGGAAACCCGCACCCTGCGCGAGGTGCTGTTCCGGGACAGTTCCGTGGCCCAGTTGCTGCTCGTCCCGGAGACCGGCGAGATACTGGACGCCAACCGGGCCGCAGCCGATTTTTTTGCCCTGCCCCACGAAAAACTGGCGGGCATGAATGTGGACGGCCTTCTGCGCGCCAACGGGACCACGCCCAACAGCGCCATTGAACAGACGGCCCGGGCCGGAGGCACGGCCCAGTTCCGTTGCGGCCCGGACGAACGGGAACGGGTTCTGGAAACCCGCGCCGAAGACTTCGACATGCAGGGCAAACGGGTACGCCACATGACCGTGCACGACGTTTCCGAACGCCAGAAAACGCAGGATGCCCTGCTGTTGGCCAAGAACCTTGCCGAAGACGCCAGCAGGATGAAAAACGAATTTCTGGCCAACATGAGCCATGAGGTGCGCACGCCGCTCAACGGCATGCTGGGCATGCTGCAGCTGTTGCTGGACACACGCCTGAACAGTGAACAGATCGACCTCGTGGACGCGGCCATGCAGTCCGGACGCGGTTTGAACACCCTGCTCAACGACCTGCTGGACTTTTCCATGATCGAAGCCGGGCGGCTGCCCCTGAAAAGCACGGACTTCGACCTGCGCCACCTGCTGGAAAACATCACCATGGTCTTTCGGCGCCAATGCCTTGAAAAACAGATCCGGCTGGGGCTGGAAATCGACGACGATGTCCCCGGCCACGTTCACGGCGACAAGGGCAGGCTGCGCCAGATTCTCTTCAACCTCACGGGCAACGCCGTGAAATTCACGGACAGCGGGTCTGTGACGATCCGGGCCGCAAGCCTCGAAACCCACAGCAAATCCGATTTTCGGGTCATGTTCACCGTGGAGGACAGCGGCATCGGCATTGACGATGAAAAACTGGACCAAGTGTTCGAACCGTTCACGCAGGCGGACGGCTCCATGACCCGGCAATACGAGGGGGCCGGGCTGGGCCTGAGCATCGTGCGGCGCCTTGCGTCCTTCATGAACGGCAGCGTGGCCGCAGAAAGCTGGCCCGGCAGCGGAACCGCCATGCATGTGGTGTTGCCCTTTTCCCGGCCGCGGGAAAAAAGCAGGCCCGAAGCGGTCCTGTCTCCCCCGGCGGAGCAGAACCGCCAAAAACGAATACTCATTGCCGAAGACAACCGCATCAACAGCATCGCGGCCAAACGGTTCGTGGAAAAAATCGGGTACGAGGCATCCTGCGTGGCCGACGGCGGCGAAGTCATCGAACGCCTGCGCGCCGAACGTTTTGACGGCGTGCTCATGGACGTACAGATGCCGGCAATGAGCGGAACGGAAGCCACCCGCCTGATCCGCAGCGACACCAGCGGCGACTTCGATCCCGCCATTCCGATCATCGCCATGACCGCCCACGCCATGGCCGGGGACAGGGAACGCTTTCTGGAACAGGGCATGACCGCCTACCTCGCCAAACCGGTATCCTATGCAGAACTGGCAAAAACGCTTGAAAAGCATGTTTGACAAACCTTGTCCTATTTCTCCGCATGGGATAGAAAACCCTTGCAATTCCATGGGGGGAAACAACGCGTATGGGCATTCTCGGCATTAACCGGCTGAAAACGGGCATGACGCTGGCTTCCGACCTCTGCACACTTGAGGGCAGGGTCATTCTCAAGGCCGGGCAACCGCTTACCGAACTGGCCATCCGGGCCTGCATGGTCTGGGGCGTCAACGAGGCCGACGTACGTGAAGTGACCGCCTCCGGCTGCGAGGCCGAGGAAACCGCGCCCCCTCTTGCCGAGCCGTTCAAAAAACTGGCCGTCAACCGATTTCGCCTGAACGACACCCGGCATCCGGCCATGCGCGCCCTTGCGCGCAGCTTTGCGGTCAGGGCATCCGAACTTCTCTCCCCGGAACAGGCCGAATCCATGCTGGCTCCATACCATGCCGGCAACAGTGCTCCGGTGGCCTCCCGACACCGGGACATGGGCGACATCCTCAAAAACGAAGCCGAACTGGCCAGCCTGCCCTCGATATTTCACGAAATCAGCGAAGCGTTGAGCAATCCGTGCAGTTCGGCAGCCTATGTCGCTGAAATCATCAGCAAAGACGTGAGCCTCTCCGCCCGGCTGCTGCGTCTGGTCAACACGCCGTTCTACGGATTCCCCAGCAAAATCGACACGCTTTCGCGCGCCGTGGCCATCGTGGGCACCAACCAGCTCACCAGCCTGGCCCTGGGCATCACCGTCATGTCTTCATTCGACGACATACCCGAAGACCAGATCCGCATGCAGGATTTCTGGCTGCAAAGCGTCACCTGCGGCACCCTTGCGCGCCTGCTGGCCATACGCACGGACATCCCGGGCGACGAACGATTCTTCGTGGCCGGCTTGCTGCACGACGTGGGGCGTCTGGTCCTGCTGCGCAGCCAGCCGGGCATGATCCGGACCGTGCTGAAACAGGCCCATTGTTGCGGACTGCCCCTGCACGAACTGGAACAAACATGCTGGGGCTGGGACCACGGCGACCTCGGGGCCGCCCTGCTCAAGCAGTGGAAGCTCCCGTTCTTCATCGAACATCAGGTGCGGCACCACCACGCCCCGCTCAGGGCGATGCGACCGGAAGAGGCAGCCGTGACCCATGTGGCGGAAGTCGCATCCCACGCCATTTTCCCGCGGAACAACGGCACGCCGTTCGTGCCGCCCCTGAGCACCGAGGCATGGGACATGCTCGGCATTTCCGCCAACGACCTCATGGATATCGTCAACCAGGCCCGGCAACAGGGCGAAACCATCATGGCGGCCTTTTTCGATGACTGACAAGAAATCCCGGGAACTATTCATGGACACCCACCTCCTGGCCCGGCGCATCGAACATCTGGAGGAGGCCGGACGCCATACCCTCGAAGCCCTGGAGATGGCGGCTCGCCTTGGCGATTTCAACCGCGGCAAAAACGATCTGGCCACCCCGACAGCCATACTGGCGGAAACCTGCCAGCGCATCAGCCAGCTCATGCGCTTCAAGGGCATGAGCATGTATCTGGTCAACGAACTGACCCTCGAATTCGAAAAATATTACGAAAGCGACCCGATCTACGGCGGCGAACTGGACAGGGAATTCGAGCGGCTGACGGAAAACAAGACCATCGCATGGGCCCTGCAACGCAAGAAGCACACGTTCGCGCCGTCAGAGCAGGGTCACGATTCCGTGCTCATCCACAGCGTGGCCACCAACAACAAGACCATGGGGCTGTTCCTCGGCATTCTGGACGAAGACGTGAAAACCGTCATGGACTCGTCCCTGTCCGTGCTGTCCATCATCCTGCTCAACAGTGCCAACACCCTGGAGAACCTGCAGCTTCTGAAACTGAACAGGGAAGCCAACAAGAAACTGGCCGTCAAGATCGCCCAACTGCGCGAGCAGGTGGCCAGCCGCGAGCGGGCCGAAGCCGAACTGGAAAAGACGCGCCATTTTCTGGACAGGGTCATCAACACGGTCCCGGACCCGCTGATGGTCAAGGACGCCAACCACAGGCTGATCATGGTCAACGACGCCTTCTGTCTGGCCATGGAACTGCCGCGCGAAACCCTGCTGGGCAAAACCCAGCATGACCTGCTGCCCCGCAACGACGCCAACGCCCTGCAGCGGACCGACGCGCTGGTGCTGAACACGGGCAAGGACCATGTCATCGAATTCGACATGGCCAAACCGGGCAAACGGGTATCCACGTTTTCCATAAAAACGGCGCTGCTCTCCCACCCGGACACCGGGGAAAGCATTCTGGTCAGCGTATTGCGCGACATCACGGAACAAAAAATGGCCGAACGCATGATCCGGGCGGAACGCGAGCGCTTCCTTTCCCTGCTCGAGGAACTGCCCGCCACGGTGTACGTCCTGAACATGGACCACACCATCGACTATGCCAACCGCAGGTTCCGGGAAATCTACGGCGACCCGCAGGACAAAAACTGCTTTGAACTTTTCAGGGGCGCAGGCCCAACCGCTCCCTGCCGCAATTGCCCGGCCTCGGAAATGCTGGCCTCGGGCACGCCCCGGATTCACGAAAAAGACGTCGGGGAAAGCGTCTACCAGTTTTACGATTATCCGTTCACGGACACGGACGGCACCCGGCGGCTGCTGAGCATGGGCATCGACGTCACCGAGCAGAAAAAAGCCACCCGAACCCTGCAGCAGGCAAAGGAAGAGGCCGAACTGGCAAGCCGGTCCAAGACCGAATTCCTGGCCAACATGAGCCACGAAATCCGCACCCCCCTCAACGGCGTGCTCGGCATGCTCCAGCTCTGCTCGAGCACGGAGCTGAACGAGGACCAACGGGATTATGTGGAAACCGCCCTGGAATCCGGCCGCAGCCTGCTCACGGTCATCAACGACGTGCTGGACCTTTCCAAGATCGAGGCCGGAAAATTCGAAATCGAGAAAACCCGCTTCGAGCCGCGGGAACTGCTCAGGACCGTGATTCAGACCTTTGCCCACAACGCCCGGAACTGCGGAGTGCAGCTCGATTATTCCGTGGGCGAAGGCGTGCCCGAAGTGGCCATGGGCGACGGCGGGCGCATCCGCCAGATTCTTTTCAATCTGGTGGGCAATTCCATGAAATTCACGCCCAAAGGATTCGTGCACGCTTCGGTGTCCATCCTGCCCGGGCCGGACAACGGCACGGCACGGCTGCTTTTTACTGTGGAGGACTCGGGCATCGGCATTCCCGACGACCGCATCGATCATGCCTTTGAAGCCTTCACGCAGGTGGACGGCTCCTACCGCCGCAAATACGGCGGTACGGGACTGGGATTGGGCATCGTGCGCCGGCTGCTGGACCTCATGAACGGCTCCATCTCCCTGAACACCGAGGAAGGCAGGGGCACGACCATCTGCTTCCGCCTCGACGTGGGCCTGCCGCCGGACTCGTGCGTACGCCGGAATACGGGCGAAGGCTCTGCCTGCGCCCTGCCCGAGAACATGCAGGTGCTGGTGGTGGAAGACAACCGTGTCAACAGGATCATGGCGCGGCGCATCCTCGAGCAAAACGGGGTCACGGTCCATTGCGCCGAGTCCGGGGAACAGGCCCTGCAAAAACTGCAGGACACGGACATGGGCTGCGTGCTCATGGATATTCAGATGCCGGGCATGGACGGCATGGAGGCCGCGCAACGCATCCGCAACGGCGAAACAGGCGAGGCCAACAGGAATATCCCCATCATCGCCCTGACCGCCCACGCCATGGAAGGCGACCGCGAACGCTTTGTTCGGGCGGGCATGAACGCATACATCCCCAAGCCCTTCGAGATGGACACACTGATGCGGGTCATGAACAGGGTTCTTTCAAAGCCCGACGTCTAGCCCCTGCCCATGCGCCGCCTGACCTCATCCACAATGGCGGCGCCCTCTCCTTCGTAAACGGCCCGATCTCGCTTCGGGGTCGGGGTACGAACCTCCGGCCATACGCCGGGCACGGGCTCCGCCCCCTGCTGTGCCGTCTTCGTGGGTCGGGAATCTGTCATGGCCGGATACCGGCGCACGTCCACCCCGGGTTCGGCAACGCTGAACTCGATGGGAATGCCATTGGGATCAAAGGCGTATATGGAGCGGATGAACCCATGGTCCACCACTTCGGAAACCCACATATCCGCGGCTTCCAGGCGGTCCTTGAGTTCCCACAGGTCGTCATCCGAGTCCACGCCCATGGACAAGTGGTCGAATGCAACGGGACCGCGCACCGGAAACCCGTGATCCCGCTCCGGCAGCGGCTCCACTCCATCCCACTCGAAAAACGCGATCATGTCGTTCTCCGTGAGCTCGAAAAAATAGTGCCGATAGCCCGGATGCCCCAGCCCGACCACCAGACGCAGCCCCAGAAGATCGCGCCAGAACCGAACCGTGGCATCCATGTCGCCCGTGACCATGGCCAGATGGTTGACCCCTGTATACCGAACCATGCCTTCCTCCGTTTTTCCCGGCAACATATGCAACCGGTGGCCCATGCACAAGTGCGGGTCGGACCGATTATACACAGAATAACGCTATGGCAATACGCCAGGAACTGCTTCATTATGATTACGGAATACCCCTTTCCGCAATACTCGAGGCCGTCATGAAGCATGAAACCCTGTTACTGCTGCTCCGGTCTGCCAGCCACACCCTCTGTCAGGACGTGGAAAGGCAGGCCCGAAAGCTGTGCATCGGCAACCCGGACATACCGGGCAGCCTCATATGCAGGGCCGTGGCCCATGGCATCGAATCGGCCGAAACAGATCGGCAGACGAACGTCGCCATGCGGGACTGCGCCGCGAGCCTCGCCACACTCACCAGCGACCACGCCGCTCTGGCAAAGCTGCTCAAGTTCGCCCGCGACCTGTATTTCGAGCTGCTGGACAAGGACGCACAAGCCGCCAAACGAACAGACTGGGGAAGACGCATTTTGCACGCTTTCGACCGCCTTGAAATCGCCGTGGCCAAACAACGGGACCTGCGGGACAAGGCCCGCACCGAGCGGCTGCACCATGCCGAGCAGTGGACCAGAAGCCTGTTCGAGTCCGTACCCGACCCGCAATTCCTGCACACACTGGACGGGTACTTTCTGGACGTGAACAGCGCAGCCTGCGAACGCCTCGGCTACAGCAGGGAGCAACTCCTGAACATGTGCGTATCGGATATCGACAAGCCCCTGCAGGCCCCCTCCCTGGAAAAAACCGTGCAAACCATACTGAAAAACGGCTCCTGCCGGTTCCGCACCGCGCACGTTTCCTCAAGCGGGGAAATCTTTCCCGTGGAAATCCGTTCATGCGTGGTCGATTCTGGCGACACCCCCCTGATCCTCAGTTCGGCCCGGGACATGAGCGAAATGGAGACCCAGCGCAAGGCCCTGCAAAAAAGCGAAGAGAAATTCCGCCGAATCTTCGAAACCATGAAGGACGCCTATATCCTGACCAGCATGGAAGGCGCCGTGCTCATGGCCAACCCCTCGGCCCTGCGGCAGATAGGGCTTGCCGAACACGAAGTGCTCGGCAAGGACGTGACCCCGCTGCTGTACGCCAACCCGGCGGACCGAAAAGCCATGCTGGAGAAGCTGACCGAAGACGGCGCCCTTTCCGGCTATCTGGTAGACTTCAAGGACAAGGACGGGGCCACCGTCAAGGGCGAACTGAACGTCAACCTCGTCTACAATGAACAAAACGAACCCGTGGCACTGGAAGGCATTTTCCGCGATGTGACGGACCGCATCGAAGCCGAACGGGAAATGCGCGAACGCGAGGAGCAGTATCGCGGTTTCTTCATGAACAACCACGCGGTCATGCTGCTGCACGACCCGAACAACGGCAATATCATCGACGCCAACCCCGCGGCCGAAAGATTCTACGGCCACGAGCGCGGCACCCTGCTGTCCATGAACATCAACCAGTTGCAGCAGGATTCCGAGGAAGACGTGTTCCGCGAAATGGTGAGGGCAGGGCAGCAAAACCGCAACCATTTCCTGCTGCGCCACAAGACGGCCGGGGGCAGGGAACGCGACGTGGAGGTATACTCCGGTCCGGTCATGGTCAACGGACGCATGCTGCTCTATTCCGTTATTCACGACGTTACCGAACGAAGACGTCTGGGAAAAGAGCTCCAACGTCTGGCCACGGAAGATTCGCTCACCGGTGTGTACAACCGGCGCGAATTCCTTCGTCTGTGCGAAAAGGAATTCTCCCGCTCCCGCCGCTACCGCACGCCGCTCAGCCTGCTCATGCTTGACCTCGACAACTTCAAGACCATCAACGACACCCACGGCCACAAGATCGGCGACGAGGTGTTGCAGGCGGTCACGGCCTGCTGCCGCGAAGCCCTGCGGGATTCCGACCTGCTCGGACGCATCGGCGGCGAGGAGTTCGCCGTGGCCCTGCCCCAAACGGATTCGGCCAACGCAGCCAAGGCAGCCCACCGGCTGTGCAAAAGCATTCGCGAACTGCAGGTGCAAACGCCCCAGGGCCCGCAATCAGTAACCGTCAGCATCGGGCTTGCGGCCATGACCCGGGACGACCACGACGCCGAAGAAACCATGCACCGGGCGGACAAGGCCCTGTATTCGGCCAAACGCAAAGGCCGGAACCGGGTGGAAAAAGCCTGAGAATCCCGCATCTGAAACCGCTTTCCCCAAAGAAAAAAACACCGGAAAAAGAGCCTTTACCAACCGGGGTTTTTGTGGAAAAACCTTGACCTTTCCTAGACCACATGGAATAGGACTTGTCAGTTTTACGTGACGTTTTTCACATATAACCGAACCCCGGCAAAACAATCCCGACCCGTCCTCCCGGATGCGGTTCGTCGGGCTTGCGGTGTCGGGTTTGCGGACGCAGGAACAATCATGGAACGGCGCATTGCCGATCGCAAGGCCGAACTGGCCGAAAAGTGGGGGATGCTGGTGCTTGAGACCTATCCGGTCGAGACCCAGCGAATCTGGAAAAACAATAAAAACCGGTTCAGCAACCCGGTGGGAGCGACCATTCGCGAATCCACCGAGGAACTGGTGGACCATCTCCTTACATGGGAGAACGCAGAGGCCATCTGCGCATCGCTGGACAAGCTGATCAAAATCCGGGGCGTGCAGAGTTTCAGTCCATCGCAGGCATTGAGTTTCGTTTTTCTGTTCAAGAAACTGCTGCGGGACGAATTTTTCAAGGAGATGCAGGAGAAGGGGGAGTTGGATGTTCTCCTGCGGTTCGAGGCCAAGGTTGACAACCTGATGCTCATGGCCGTGGACATACTCTTCAAAAACCAGGAGCAAGTTTACAAAATGCGCGTGGAGGAGCTGAAGCGATCGCAACATACGCTTTTGAAAAAGGCGCGCATGATCGTGGACGTTACGACCGACAAGGTCGAGGAATAGTGGCGGGTCCTGCGGGTGATTCGCAGGGCCAAACCATAAGCGAGGTGACGGTAGATGAATGCTTTGTACTCACTCGTTTTCGTCTTTATTTTAGTGTTGATTCCGCTCTTCGGGGTTGGTGCGGCGCACCTGAGTACCATTTTCGGTATCTGTATCCCGATGACGGCAATCGGCATTTTTCTGGTCTTTTCCGTGGTGAAAATCATAAGGTGGGGCAGAAGTCCCGTACCTTTCCGCATTCCCACCACGGCGGGCCAACAACTTTCTTACGACCCGGAGATGTTCAAGCAGAACAAATGGGACAACCCGTCCAACGGCATCCAGACCGTGATCCGCATGATTCTGGAAGTCTGTGCGTTCAGGACCCTGTTCCGCAACACCTCCACTTCCCTGCACGAGACCAAAAACGGTCCCGTGGTGGCGTTCGCCTCGTCCAAGTGGCTGTGGCTGTTCGCCCTCCTGTTCCATTACTCTTTCCTGATCATCGTGCTGCGCCATTTGCGCCTGTTCCTTGAGCCCATCCCGTTCTTCGTGAACGGCCTGGACTTCATGGACGGCATCCTGCAGATCGGCGCTCCGGTGATGTACATGTCCGACCTGCTGATCGTCGGCGGCCTGCTCTTCCTGCTCATGCGCAGGTTGGTGGACGCCAAGATCCGGTACATTTCGCTGGTCGCGGACTACTTCCCCCTGTTCCTGATTCTGGGCATCGCGCTTTCCGGCATCTGGATGCGCTACTACGCCAAGGTGGATGTCATCGCCATCAAGGAACTGACCATGGGTCTGGTTTCCCTGAATCCGCACGTTCCCTCAGGCATCGACGTGTCCTTCTTCGTACACGTGTTCCTGGTCAGCGTGCTGCTGATGTACTTCCCCTTCAGCAAGCTCATGCACATGCCCGGCGTTTTCATGTCTCCCACGAGGAACATGCCCAACGACACCCGTTTCCGTCATCACGAGAATCCGTGGAACCCGGACATCAAGCCGCTTTCGTATGAAGCATACGAAAAGGACTTCGGCCCGATGATGGCTGAGGCCGGGTTGCCCCTGGACAATCCTGACAACGCAAAGGCTCCCGAAGAAGCCTAGCTGGTCGGACATACGGTTAGATTCAAACGACAGGAGAGAAGAATATGTCTACGCCCAGTGCTGACGAACTCTTCAAAAGCATAGATTACAATCCTCCGGCTTCGGGCTGGATGGAGACCCCGGTGGACTTCTCCCCGGGCAACTGGTGTTACCCGGCCAAAGAAGACAAGACCGAGTACATGATGAACTACCTTCCGGAAGCGTTCGGCAACCCGCGCGAATGGTCCCCGGAAGACGCGGACTGGAAACTGCCCTCCAACTGGCGCGAAATCGTGATGAACGGTTTCCGCGAACGGCTGGACAAGTACCGTTCCCTCAAGGTCTTCATGGACATCTGCGTGCGTTGCGGCGCCTGCGCGGACAAATGCCACTTCTTCATCGGGTCCGGCGATCCCAAGAACATGCCTGTTCTGCGCGCCGAGCTGATGCGCTCCATCTACCGCGGTGAATTCACCCTGGCAGGAAAAATCCTGACCAAGCTGACCGGTTCCCGCGTGATGGAAGAAGACGTGCTCAAGGAATGGTTCATCTACTTCTACCAGTGCACGGAATGTCGCCGCTGCTCGCTGTTCTGCCCCTACGGCATCGACACGGCGGAAGTGACCATGATGGCGCGCGAACTCATGCATCTGGTGGGTCTGAACATCAACTGGGTTCTGGAGCCGGTTTCCAACTGCAACCGCACAGGCAACCACCTCGGAATCCAGCCGCACGCGTTCAAGGACATCGTGGACTTCATGGTCGACGACATCGAGGAAGTCACGGGAATCAAGGTCAAGGCCCCGCTCAACGAAAAGGGCCATGAGATCCTGTTCATCACCCCGTCGGGCGACGTCTTCGCCGACCCGGGCATCTATACCTTCATGGGTTACCTGATGCTCTTCCACTTCCTTGATCTGGACTACACCATGTCCACCTACGCCTCCGAAGGCGGCAACTTCGGCCTCTTCACCAACTCCGAGGCCATGAAGAAACTCAACGCCAAGATGTACAACGAGGCCAACCGCCTCGGCTGCAAATGGATTCTCGGCGGCGAGTGCGGCCACATGTGGCGCGTGATCAACCAGTACATGGACACCATGAACGGCGACCTTCAGGGTTCGCAGATGGGCCTGCCCCGCAGCCCCATCACCGGAACCGAGTTCCACAACGCCGCCGTGACCAAGATGGTGCACATCACCGAGTTCACCGCCGACCTGATCAAGCACAAAAAGCTGGACCTCGACCCCAGCCGCAACGACCAGTACAAGGTCACTTTCCACGACTCCTGCAACCCGGCACGGGCCATGGGCCTGCTGGACGAACCGCGCTACGTGCTCAATCACGTCTGCAACAACTTCTACGAGATGCCCAAGGGCACCATCCGCGAAGAGACCTTCTGCTGCGCCGGCGGTTCCGGGCTGAATACCGAGGAAATCATGGAAATCCGCCTGCGCGGAGGTCTGCCCCGCGGCAACGCGCTCAAATACGTGCAGGACAAGCACGGCGTGAACATGATGTCCTGCATCTGCGCCATCGACCGTGCGACCCTGATTCCGCTCGCGGACTACTGGGCCCCGGGCGTGGAAATCTGCGGCGTGCACGAACTGGTGGGCAACGCCCTGATCATGCCGGGCGAGCAGGAACGCACCATGAACCTCCGTCAGGAATCCCTCCCCGGTTTCGAGGACGAGGATGACGACTGGACTCCCCCGAACATGTAGGAGGATTGAGGAATGCATTACGGCGGTAAAATCATAATCGGCATCGTAATCTTCGTCGGACTGCTGCTTTCCCCGTTCGTGTTCAACGTCGGAAAAGCGTACAAGCAGCCCGAGCTGAAGTTGCCTGCCAATGAGAAAAAATGTGTCGAATCCCTTGAGTTCATGCGCACCAAGCACATGCAACTCCTGAACGAATGGCGAGACTGGGCCTTGCGCGACGGTAAGCGTGTCTACGTGAACCACGAAGGCAAGGAATTCGAGATCAGCCTGCAGAACACCTGCATGAAGTGCCACAAAAGCAAGGCCGACTTCTGCGACAAGTGCCACAACGATGCAGGCGTCACCCCCTATTGCTGGGATTGCCACATTCAGCCGGAGGGGTTGAAATAATGAAAAACAACAGACGTAACTTCATCAAGTTGGCCGGTCTGGCGGCTGCCGGACTGTGCGTTGCGCCCAAGACGACCCTCGCCTCGGGCGGCGGTCATTCCCCGGTCAAGCCGGGAGCCAATGCCCGCAATGCCAAGCGCTGGGCCATGGTCGTGGACACCCGCAGGATCAATACCGACGAGGACATCAAGGCCCTGCAGGACGTCTGCCACGCCGTGCACAACGTGCCCGACGTGCCCACCAACCAGAACATCATGTGGATCTGGTCCGCTCCGTACGAAGAATGCTTCCCGGAGCAGCACAACCCGTACCTTGACGACGACGTCAAGGAACGTTCCTACATGCTCCTGTGCAACCACTGCGACAACCCGCCCTGCGTGCGCGTGTGCCCCACCAAGGCCACCTTCAAGCGCCCGGACGGCATCGTGGCCATGGACTACCATCGCTGCATCGGTTGCCGCTACTGCATGGCCGGCTGCCCCTACGGTTCCCGCTCCTTCAACTTCGGCGAACCCCGGGAATACCTGGACCCGACCAAGTTGAATCCCGAGTTCCCCACCCGCATGCGCGGCGTGGTCGAGAAGTGCAACTTCTGTGTGGAACGCCTGGCCAAGGGCTTGCAACCCGCGTGTGTTGAGGCCTCCGATGGTGCCATCGTTTTCGGCGACCTTGCCGACAAGGACTCCGACGTCCGCAAGGTTCTGCGCGAAAACTTCACCATTCGTCGTAAACCGACCGCCGGCACCGAGCCGAGCGTCTACTACATCATCTAGAGGAGGCGAATATGCTTGAAAGAGCTCTGAAAGGTTCTCCCAGATATTGGGCCTGGATAGGCTTCCTGCTGGTGATCATCGGCGCCGGAGCCCTGGTCTGGATCAACCAGCTCACCGTTGGTCTGAAAATCACGGGCATGAACCGCGACGTTTCCTGGGGATTCTACATCGCCCAGTTCACGTACCTGGTCGGTCTGGCCGCCTCGGGCGTCATGATCGTGCTGCCCTACTACTTCCACAAGTACAAACCCAACAAGCACATGGTCATCTTCGGCGAATTCATGGCCATTGCCGCATGCATAATGTGCCTCTTGTTCATCATTGTGGACATCGGGCAGCCGCAGCGCATGATGAACATGATCTTCCACCCCACGCCGAACTCCATCCTGTTCTGGGACATGATCGTTCTCAACGGTTACCTGTTCCTGAACCTGATGTGCGGCTGGGTCTGCCTGGAGCATGACCGCATGCACCTGCCGCATCCCAAGTGGGTGAAGCCGTTCATCATCATCTCCATCGTGTGGGCGTTCTCCATCCATACGGTTACGGCGTTCCTGTACCAGGGCCTGCCCGGCCGCCACTACTGGCTCACCGCCATTCTGGCTGCCCGCTTTCTGGCCAGCGCGTTCTGCTCCGGACCGGCCATCCTGCTGCTGGTGCTGAAGATCACCGAAAAGGTGACCACTTTCAAGATGCCCAGAAGGGCCGTGGCCACCCTGACCAAGATCATCGCCTACGCCATGGTCGTGAACATGTTCTTCTTCCTGCTGGAAGTGTTCACCTCCTTCTACTCCAACCTGCCCGGACACATGCACCCCATCGTGTACCTGTTCTCCGGCGCGCACGGACACCATGAACTGGTGCCCTGGATGTGGACGTTCATCGCCTTTGCAGCCATCTCGCTGGCCCTGCTCATTCCGCCCAAGCTGCGCAACAACCAGAAGATCCTGCCCTGGGCACTGGTCATTCTGGTCATCGCAACCTGGATCGACAAGGGCCTCGGACTGCTCATCGGCGGTTTCAACCCCACGCCGTTCGACACCATCACTCCCTACTGGCCCACGGGCAAGGAACTGATGGTCTCGGCCATGATCTACGCTTCCGGCGCACTGGTGGTCACGATCCTGTTCAAGATCGCCACCAGCGTGAAGGAAGAGCTCGGAGACTCCCAGGCTCTGCCCTGCGGCTGCTCCACCGAAGACGACGACTGCGACTGCGGCTCCGTAGCGGAGACCGAAGAAGCACCGGCGGCCGAAGCTGCCGAAGCCACTGCCTAAGCGTCACCTCGCAGGCACGGCGAAAACGAGTACATGGCCCGTCCCCGTTTGGGGGCGGGCCTTTTCATTTGCGCTGACGCGCGGTGGGGAATTTTCTGGTATTACGCCGCATTTGGTTTGTTGCGCTGACGCGCAGTCGTACAAAGGCATAGCTTTTTTGTTTGAGGGGTCTCGCCCCCTCGGGCGACCTCCTTTTTTAAGGATAAAAAAGGAGGCAAAAAATCCTTTATTCCCGTCGCCCCTGAAAGCCCTCGCCGCAACCCGCAGCAATCGCCTGCGGGCCGTCACACAGTCGCTACGCTCCGGGTGTTCCGGTACTCCCTTCGGCGATTGGCCCGATTCGTGGCTCGCGCTTTAAACATACTTCCGGGGTCAGCCCAATGCTTTCTGTCGCCGTAAGTGGGTGCTCTTACTCCGTGCGAGGGCATACCGCGTCCACTCGACCTATCAACTCGTTGCCTGTTCGTCGGTCAGGCTATTGCTTTCCCCCGAACCCCGCTCAAACCCACGAGGCCTAGTGCCGCTCAAACGAGCGGAGGATGGCTCAATTTTACAGGCTGTTGAGAAAAGTTTGAGTGCAAGGCGAAAAAAAAGACCAAGGCCGACGCGTACTTCAGGTACGCGAGGATTTGGTCTTTTTGCATCAACGCAGCAATCAGGCTTTTGGCGGCAGCCTGAGCCGAGCAAGGCTCGGCCCGGAGCGAAGGTTTGCGGCACTTGCCGAGAGGGAACGCGGGAGGTTACGGGCCAAGCGCAGTTTTTTGCCTTCTTTTTTTCTGCGCCAGCAAAAAAAGAAGGTCGCCCTGGAGGGCGAAACCTTCAATAAATGTGCTTTTGCGGTGTGCAACTGCGCGTCAGCGCAATAATGAAATTGAAAAGCATTTCAGCCTTGTGGTTGCGCTTACGCGCAGTAGCACAGTGATATTTTACACCAGTCAGTTGAGAACCATTTGAGGAAGGGAGGGAAGAGAGGGGGGCGTCCCCCCTCCCTCTCCTCCCTTCCTGCGACCTACCCTCCTCGCCCTCCCCACGAACCAATCCCTGCGTCGGCAATTTGAAGTGCCTCGCTAATTTTCTAGACCCTGTACCACCGACCTCGTGCGTACAGCATCGCACCGAGCCATACGATGGCTCGATTCCAGTCGACACTCGGAATAGAGGGAAAAATCCGTCGGAATTGTTCGGCAGCATTATGCGTCCGTTTGATCAATTAACTCGACGCCTGTTCGTCGGTTGATTGGTCGCTTTCCCCCGGACCCCGCTCAACCAAGCAAGAATTTGCGGCATTTGCCGAGAAGAAACGCGGGCTGTTGCGGGCCAAGCGCAGCGCCCCCCTATCCCCCCACCCTCGACCCCGTGGGCAAAGTCTGGCATATCTGTACACTGTGCCTCCAACCCGTAACAGTCGCGACTCGACAGCACGGACATCGCCATGAAAACCAAACAGATATATGAATGCAAAGAATGCGGTGCGCACTCGCCCATGTGGCAGGGCCAATGCCCCCAATGCAAGGAATGGAACACGCTGGTTCCCCTGACCGTGGACAAGAAGGCCTCCCGGTCCGTACGCAGCCCGGAACCGGGCAACGCCATAACCCCGCTTGAGGACCTGCAGCCGGAAAACCACCGGGCGCGGCCCACGGGCATCGACGCGCTGGACACGGTGCTGGGCAGCGGACTTGTGCCGGGCGCGGCCATCCTGCTTGGGGGCGAGCCGGGCATCGGCAAATCCACGCTGCTGCTGCAGCTGGCCGGCAAACAGGCCGCGCTGGGCGGCAGCTCGGTCTATATTTCCGGTGAGGAATCCCTGCCCCAGCTGCGAACCCGCGCCGATCGCCTCGGGCTGCTCGGGCCGGGACTGCCCGCGCTGGCCACCAACCGGGTGGAAGACGTGCTGCACATTCTGGAAAACGACCCGCCCGCCCTGCTCATCGTGGACTCGGTGCAGACGCTGGCCTCGCCCAACGTCGAGGGAATCCCCGGCAGCGTGAGCCAGGTCAAGGCCGTGGCACAGGACCTTGTGGAACGCACCAAGAAATGCGGCACCAGCCTGATCCTTGTGGGCCACGTGACCAAGGACGGCCAGATCGCCGGTCCCAAGCTGCTGGAACACATGGTGGACACCGTGTTGTATCTGGAAGGAGACCGCAAGCATTTCTCCCGCGTGCTGCGCGTGCTCAAGAACCGCTTCGGCCCCAGCGACGAGCTGGTGGTCTTCACCATGCGCGATTCCGGGTTGGAAGTGGTGGAAGACCCGTCCACATTCTTTCTGGGCAAACGCGACGCCGGGCTTTCGGGCACGGCCGTGGCCATGGCCGTTGATGGACAGCGCCCGTTTGTGGTGGAAGTACAGGCGCTGGTGAGCAAGAGCTACCTGAACATTCCCCGGCGCACCGCACTGGGGCTGGACACCAACCGCCTGCACCTGCTGCTGGCCGTGCTGGAAAAAAGGCTGCGCCTGAACCTGAGCAACTACGACATCTACGCCAAGATCAGCGGCGGGCTGGCCACACGCGACCCCGGGCTGGATATGGCCATTACCGCGTCCATCCTGTCTTCGCTGCTCGACAGACCCCTGCCCGAAGCCTCGGTATTCTGGGGCGAGATCGACCTGAACGGACAGGTACGCCCGGTCAGTGCGCATGAGACCCGGCTCAAACAGGCCGAGCGGCTGGGCTACAGTCCCGTGCACCCGGACACCTGCCACACGCTGGCGGCCCTGCAGCAGCGGCTGTTCGGCAAGGCGGGTTGATGCCCGGAGCGCATCAGGCTATACAGGCTCGAGCCTGATTCAACAAAACGACTTTGCTCGCCCGGAGGCCGCAATGCCAGCCAATATACTGATTCTCGACGACGAAAAGAACTACCTGCTGATTCTGGAAAGCATCCTCGAGGAAGAGGGATACGAGGTCACGGCCCTGTCCGACCCGGAAATGGGACTGGCCTATCTTGAAGACTCCGAGGTGGACGTGGTCCTCACGGACATGAAGATGCCCAAGCTCACGGGCAACGACGTGCTGGAACACGTGAAAAAGAAATACCCGCACATCCCTGTGCTGATCATGACCGCGTTCGGCTCGGTGGAATCGGCCGTTGAGGCCATGCGCATAGGGGCGTTCGACTACATCACCAAGCCGTTTGCCAACGAAGAGCTGCTGCTCTCCATATCCAAGGCCGTGAGTTTTGCCGAAACCCAGCAGGACAACCTGCGCCTGCGCCGCCAGTTGCAGGAAAAATTCGGGTCCGGCAACATCATCGCCCGCGGCAAGGGCATGCGCGAGGTGCTGGAAATGGTCAACCGCGCCGCGCCCAGCAAATCCACGGTGCTGGTCATGGGTGAATCCGGCACGGGCAAGGAGCTCATCGCCCGCGCCATCCACGACAATTCCCCGCGCAAGTCCATGCCTTTTGTTTCCGTGAACTGCATGGCCCTGAACCCGGGCGTGCTGGAATCCGAACTGTTCGGCCATGAAAAGGGCAGCTTCACCGGGGCCACGGCCCTGCGCAAGGGCCGCTTCGAGCAGGCCAGCAAGGGCACGCTCTTTCTGGACGAGATCGGCGAACTGACCCCGGAATTGCAGGTCAAGCTGCTGCGCGTGCTGCAGGAGCACCAGATCGAACGCGTGGGCGGCACCGAGACCATCGACGTGGACATCCGCATCGTGGCCGCCACCAACAAGAATCTGCAGGAAGCCGTTTCCAAGGGCGAATTCCGCGAGGACCTGTTCTACCGGCTCAATGTGGTTTCCATCTTCCTGCCGCCCCTGCGCGAGCGCCGGGAAGACATCCCGTTCCTGGCCGACCATTTCCTGGATCAGTATTCAAAGGAAAACGAAAAGAATTTCACAGGATTCACTGCCGCGGCCATGGATTACCTCAGCGCCTACGAATGGCCGGGCAATGTGCGCCAGCTGGAAAACGTCATTGAACGCTGCACCGTGCTCGGACAGAACGAAACCATCGACACCGGCGACCTGCCCCCGGAAATCAAGGACGAGGAATCCCAGTTCAAGAGCGCGGTGGACCTGTTGCCCGCGCGCCTGAACCTTGCGGACACCATGGACAAGATCGAAGCCGCGCTGGTGCGCCGCGCGCTGGTGCGCGCCGAATTCGTGCAGGTCAAGGCTGCGGAGATGCTGGGCCTCTCCAAGAGCAACCTGCAATACAAACTCAAAAAATACGGACTGCTGGGCAAGGCCAAATGATCATTCTCGACGCTCCCTATGTTTCCGATTTCCTGAAAGAATCCATACAACGCCAAAACATTCCGGTGCTCGATACCGAACAGGCCCGCGCTCTGGCCGGGGGCGACCTGAAATACGTCCCGGCGCAGGAGTTCGCCCCCGTTAACGGCCGCGTATACACCAACTCGGAAAACGCGCTGGAGGCCGTGTCCCGCCTGCTGGGCCATACGGACATCCCCCGGCAGGTGGAGGCCTGCAAGGACAAGGTACGCTTTCGCGAACTGACCGCGCCCCTGTTCCCGGACTATTTCTTTTGCCGCGCCACGCTGGAAGAGCTGGAAGCCATGGACCCGGCACGATTGTCGTTTCCGCTGGTGGTCAAGCCCGCGCGCGGATTCTTCAGCCTCGGCGTGCACATGGTGGAAAAGGCCGCAGGCTGGCCCCACGCCATTGCGGCCCTGCGCGAGGAAATCGCGGATTTCAACGCCAACTACCCGGCGGACGTGGTGGATTCCGGCTCGTTCATCGTGGAGCAGGCCGCCGCGGGCGAGGAATACGCCGTGGACGTATACTGGGACCATGACGGAAACGCCGTGGTGCTCAACGTGCTGCACCACATCTTTTCCTCGGGCGACGACGTGAGCGACCGCCTGTATCTGACCTCGGCCGACATCCTCAACGAGCATCTGGAGCGTTTTTCCGCGCTCATGCAGGACATCGGGCAGGCCTGCGGATTTCGGGACTTTCCCGCGCACATCGAACTGCGTCTCGACGAACAGGGATCGATCATCCCCATCGAGGCCAACCCCCTGCGCTTTGCGGGCTGGTGCGTGGCAGACATGACCCGCATGGCATGGGGCTTCGACCCCTACGAATATTACCTGAACGACCTGCGCCCGGACTGGCAGGCCATTCTGCCCGAGCGCGAGGGCCGCATCTTCAGCATGTGCGTGGCCGACCTGCCCGCCAGCGTGGACCGGCAGGCCATCACCGAAGTGGACTGGGACGGGGTGGCCGACCTGTTCGAGGACGTGCTGGAACTCAGGAAAATCGACTACCGCGAATTCCCGGTGCTGGCCTTTGTGTTTGCGGCCACGTCCCGGGAGAACACCATGATGCTCGATGCCGCGCTCCGTGCGGACTTTGCGCGCTTCGTGAAATAAGCCGCTTCGGGCGGCGGGACAATACTCCTTGCCCAACAACGTTGCCGAATACATCGAGGCCCTGCTGCAATCCGAGCGGCTGGGCCATCAGGTGGCGCACCATCGGGTGCTGCCCGGCAGCGACGCGCGGTTCGACGAGCCCAGACGCCCGTGGCCCGCGTCCATCCAGCACGCGCTGGAGACCATGGGCATAGACCGGCTGTATTCGCATCAGGCCGAGGCCGCCAACCACATCCGGGCCGGGCGCGACGTGGTCATCGCCACGCCCACGGCCAGCGGCAAGACCCTGTGCTACAATCTGCCGGTCATGGAGCAGTGCCTTGCGGACCCGGACGCCCGCGCCCTGTACATGTTCCCGCTCAAGGCGCTGGCGCAGGACCAGCTCAAGACCTTCAATTCGCTGGCCGCGCTCCTGCCCGAAGAGCGCCGCCCCACGGCCGCCATCTACGACGGCGACACCACGCCCCATTTCCGGCGCAAGATCCGCAACACCCCGCCCAACGCGGTGCTCACCAACCCCGAGATGGTGCACCTGTCCATGCTGCCCTACCACGACAAATGGGCCGAAACCCTGGCCAACCTGACCCACATCATTGTGGACGAGGTGCACACCTACCGGGGCGTCATGGGCTCGCACATGGCCATGGTCTTCCGCCGCCTGCTGCGGCTGTGCCATTTCTACGGCTCGCGGCCCGTGCTGGTGTTCTGCTCGGCCACGGTGGGCAATCCCGGCGAACTCTGCACCCTGCTCACCGGGCGCGAAGTGCATGAAATCCGCGAAACCGGGGCCGCGCAGGGCGAGCGCAACATGATCTTCCTGAACCCGCACGAAAGCCCGGCGCAGGCGGCCATCATGCTCCTGCAATCCGCGCTGGCGCGCGAAATGCGCACCATCGTCTATTGCCAGTCGCGCAAACTCACCGAGCTGATATCCCTGTGGGCGGCCGAGCGTTCCGGCCAGTACAAGAACCGCATTTCCGCGTACCGGGCCGGATTCCTGCCCGAAGAGCGGCGCGAGGTGGAACAGCGCATGGCGCAGGGCGACCTGCTGGCCGTGATCTCCACCAGCGCACTCGAGCTGGGCATCGACATCGGCGGGCTGGACCTGTGCATCATGGTGGGCTACCCGGGCACGGTCATGGCCACGGTGCAGCGCGGCGGGCGCGTGGGCCGGGCGCAGCAGGAATCCGCGGTGGTGCTGGTGGCGCAGGAGGACGCGCTGGACCAATATTTCATGCGCAACCCGGACGACTTTTTTTCCCGCCCGCCCGAGAGCGTCATGCTCAACCCCTACAACCCCGTGGTCACGGACCGGCATCTGGTCTGCGCGGCCGCCGAGCTGACCCTGCGCACGGACGAGCCGTTCCTTGCCGAGCAGGGCATGGCCGACCGCGTGCAGCATCTCATGGAACGCGGCGAACTGTTCGAGGTGGTGGAGGATACCCCCGCGCAGGGCCGTGGCGGCGAGATCGTCTCGAACCGCAAGCGACCGCACCGGGACGTGGACCTGCGCAGCGCCGGGCGCGGCCTGCACATCGAGGACGTGACCCACGGCGAGGAAAAGGCACCGGTCATCGGCACCACGGACCAGCACCGGGTCTGGACAGAAACGCATCCGGGCGCGGTCTACCTGCACCGGGGGCAGACTTACGTCATCAAAGACGTGCACACGGCCACCGGCTCGGTGCAGGCCGAAAAAAAACGCGTGGGCTACTACACCCGTGTGCGCAGCAGCAAATCCACGGAAATTCTGGAAGTGCTCGGGCAAAAGGCCTGTTACGGCACGCGGGTCTTTTTCGGCAGGCTGCGCGTCACCGAGCAGGTCACGGGCTATGAAAAACGCTCGGTGCGCGGGGGCAAGCTGCTGGGCATCATCTCGCTGGACGTGCCGCCCAACGTGTTCACCACCGAGGGCATCTGGCTCGAGGTCGGCCACGACATCCGCCGGGCCTGCGAAGACGATTTCCTGCATTTCATGGGCGGCATCCACGCCGTTGAGCACGCGGCCATCGGCATCCTGCCGCTGCTGGTCATGACCGACCGCAACGATCTGGGCGGCATATCCACGCCCCTGCACGAGCAGATGAACAGCCCGGCCGTGTTCGTGTACGACGGCATGCCCGGAGGCGCGGGCCTGACACGGCAGGCGTTCACAAAGGCGGACGAACTGGTGCGCACCACCCTGCGCACCATCGAGCAGTGCCCCTGTGAACTGGGTTGCCCTTCGTGCGTTCATTCGCCAAAATGCGGTTCGGGCAACCGGCCCATCGACAAGAACGCGGCCCGCTTCGTGCTGGAGGCCGTGCTTTCGGGCGATCCCAAAACCATCAAGCCCAAGGATATCGACGTGAACCTGCTGGATTACGCAAGGCCGGAAGACAACGGCCGCTTCGGCGTGCTGGACATAGAAACCCGGTATTCCGCCCAGGAAGTGGGCGGCTGGAACCGGGCGGACCGCATGGGCGTTTCCATTGCCTGCCTCTACGACTCGGGCACGGACACCATGCATGACTATGAGCAGAACCAGATGGACGAACTGGTGGCGCATCTCAAGCAGTTCGACACGGTCATCGGGTTCAACCACATCAAATTCGACTATGCCGTGCTCTCGGGGCTGCACCCGTTCCCGTTCAACACCCTGCCCAGTCTGGACCTGCTCATCAAGGTCCACGAACGGCTCGGGTACCGGCTCAAGCTGGACAACATCGCACAGGCCACGCTGGACGTGGGCAAGTCCGCCGACGGGCTCATGGCCCTTGAATGGTGGAAGCAGGGACGGCTGGACCTGATCACCGAATACTGCCGTCAGGACGTCATCGTCACCCGCGACGTGTACCTCTACGGCCGTGAAAACGGGCACGTGCTGTTCACCAACAAGGCGGGCCAGAAGGTCAAGCTGCCCGTGGACTGGTAACAAGGAAAAGAAAAGCCGGAAGCCGCTCTTGGCGGCGTGACTGACAGAACTTCGCCTCCGGCCGGCAAGGGACACCTCCCTTGCATCCCCAATCTGTCCTGCATTCCGCGAATGCGGGACAGGGGGGACTGAAAAATGCTGCCTGACCCAAAAAGCTGTAGCCCGTCCTGCCTCGGCAGGACGGGCTACAGCTCCAGAAAGTTTCAAAATCCCAAAGAACCTTTCTCAAGAACTTCCTTGGTCGCCAAAGGCAAATCAATTATTCCCCGGATTCGGCAGCCCCGGATTCTTCACCCTCAGGCTCTTCCCCTGCAGGTTCCTCGGCCACGGGCTCCTCGACAGGGGGCTCGTCGGCCTGCGGCTCTTCATCCGGAAGCGGCTGCATGCAGCGCGCAAAGACCAGAAAACCGGTATGGGCCACCATGCGGTCGTCCGGGCGCAGGCGGTCGGGAACCGGCTTCCAGTGGCGCACGAGGATTTCCATGACCTCGAGGTCTTCGAAACCCGCGTCTTCCAGCGCATGCAGAAGCTCGGAAACCTGATTGGTGGTGGGCAGCAAGAAACCGCACATGGCACCGGGGTTCACGGCTGCCGGGATGTGGCGGATGTATTGCCACGGGGTGCGCACGTCCAGAAACAGCGCGTCCGCCCCCGAATGGTCGAACCCGTCCTCGATGTTCTTGTTCACCTGCGTGACGCGATGGTCCAGCCCCACGCGACGCAGGTTCTTGCCCGCCAGCTTGTAGAAATCCTCGCGCCGCTCATAGGTGATGACGCGGCCGGTGTCGCCCACATACCATGCCAGGGCCGTGGTCAGGCCGCCGGATCCGGTGCCGGATTCGATGACCGTGCAGCCCGGGCCGATGCCCAGCTTGAGCAGCAGGTAGCCGATCTCCTTGGGATACATGATCTGGGTCTGGCGTTTGACGCCCTTGATCAGGTCATGCAGGGTCGGCTTGAGCACAAGATAGGGGCGGCCCAGATGGGTCTTGGCCTGCCTGCCGAAACCGGCTTCGCCAACGTCGGCCATGAGAATTTTGCCGTCATTGGTATGAATTTCCCCTTCGGGGTCGAACTTGTACATGTACCGCTTGCCCTTGGGGCTGATGAGCAGTACGAGATCTCCGGTTTCAATCATGTGGGCCTCCATATGAAATTCAGGAAACACTCCCCTACGGCCCGCAGGCCCGCAAGTCAAGCCGCGAAACACGCCCCTGCGGACCCGTTTTTCTGATTTTCTGTACGGAATCATTGAGAATCATGTTCATAGTTGATAGATTTCCTTGCGTATATTGCGGAAAAACCGTATGCGCCAAGTAGTGAATGACATGAAATACAACTATATCTTCGGACCGGTACTGAGCGGCCGACTGGGACGCTCCCTCGGATTGGACCTTTTGGGAGACCGCATCTGCAGCATGGACTGTATCTATTGCGAGGTGGGCGCAACCCGCGTGCACACGCTGGAACGATCGCCCTACGTCTCTGCCGAAGACATTCTCCACGAACTGGAAACCTGGATCGAGGAAGGCAACGAATGGCCGGACGTGGTCACGCTGGGGGGGCTGGGCGAACCCTGCCTGAACAGCGAAATGCCGTATGTCATTCAGGGAGCGCGGGAGCTGTTGCCCGGCGTGCCCGTGGCCGTGCTCACCAACTCGACGCTCATGCTCGACGAGCAGGCCCGCAACGAACTGGCACTGGCGGACATCGTGCTGCCGTCACTGGACTCGCTGGTGCTCGAGGAATTCCTGGCCCTGAACAGACCGTGCCCGGGCATCGGGCCGGACGAGGTGGCCCGTGGGTTGCTCGAATTCAGCAGCATGTACGACGGCAAAATATTTTTGGAAATTCTGCTTGCCAAGGGAGTCAATGACTCTGACGAGAACCTCGGCAGGCTCGAGGCATTTTGCAAACGCTTGCAGCCGGACCGCGTGGACGTGGTCACCCTTACCCGGCCGGGCACCCTCAAGAAGACGGGCCCGGTGGACAAGGACGTGCTGGAGCGTTGGCGCAAGGCACTGCACGCGGCCGCACCGGCCAAACGACAGGAACGGGCCGAAACGCGGCAGGTTGACGAAGCGCGCATGATCGAGATGATCCGCGCCTCCCTGCAACGCCGGCCCCAGACCGTGCAGCAACTGGTCGACGCGCTGGGTCTGGACCCGGATCAGGCCCGCAGGGCCATTGATACGCTTGTCGAACAGGGCCACGTGACCAAACGGGATGAAAGCGGCACAACATTTTACCACTCCAGCCGCCACATCATCGAGGGCTAGCCGTGCACGCCATGCGCAGAAAAATTTTTATCTCATTGAGAGGATTGAATGACCGCGAAGAAAAAGCGTCAGAAAATGTTCATCTCGGTTCTGCCGGGGGAACAGGTGGAAGTGATCCTGGCCGAGGAAGGCTGCGTTAACGAATACTACGTGGAGATGCTGCACCAGGAAAAAACCAAGGGCAACATCTACAAGGGCTACATCCACAACATCGACAACGGCCTGCAGGCCGCGTTCATCAACTACGGAGCCGAACGCAACGGATTCCTGCAGATCGACGAAGTCCATCCCGAATACTATCAGGGCAGCTACAAGCTCAAGAAGGGCGCGCGCTATCCCCTGATGCAGCATGTGCTCAAGCCCGGTCAGGAAGTGCTGGTGCAGGTGGTCAAGGAACCCACCGGCAAGAAAGGCGCGTTCCTGACCACCTATCTCTCCCTGCCCGGCCGCTGCTTTGTGTACACCGTGGGCCGCGACCAGATGGGCGTTTCGCGCAAGATCGAGGACGAAAAGGAACGCGCACGCCTCAAGGGCGTGCTGGAAAGCCTCAAGCCCGAAGAAGGCGTGGGGCTCATCGCCCGCACCGCGGCCGTGGGCCAGAGCAAGGCCGCCATGGAGCGCGATTTCAAGTACCTGAACCGGCTCTGGAAGGATGTGCGCGATTCCGTGGGCGAGGAAAAACCGCCCAAGCTGATATACAAGGAAATGCAGCTCGCTGCCCGCGCCGTGCGCGATTACCTGACCACCAACGTCACCGAAGTCTGGGTGGACGACCCGGACACCTATGAGCAGGTCAAGAAATTCGTGAGCCTGGCCTTTCCGCGCAAGCCCGGCCTGGTCAAGCTGCACAACCAGCACGACAAATCGCTTGTGGAACGCTTCAACCTGCACAAGCAGGTGGAGGAAATCTATTCCCGCGAGGCTTCCATGCCCTCGGGCGGGCGTCTGGTGTTCGACCAGACCGAGGCCCTGACCGCCGTGGATATCAACTCCGGCAAGATCGGCGGAGAGCGCAATTTCCAGAAAATGGCCCTGAAGACCAACAAGGAAGCGGCCGTGGAGATCGCGCGCCAGCTCCGGTTGCGCGACATCGGCGGACAGGTGGTCATCGACTTCATCGAAATGAAGGACCCCAAGCACTGCCGCGAGGTGGAAAAAGCCATGCGCCAGGCCATGAAAAACGACCGCGCACGCACGGACGTGAGCCGCATTTCCAGCTTCGGACTCATGGAGCTGGTGCGCCAGCGTCTGGGGTCCTCGGCCATTGCCGTGAGCACAGAGCCCTGCCCCTGCTGCGGCGGCACGGGCATGCGGCGCAACATGGAGTGGCAGTCGTTGCAGGCCCTCAAGGACATCTATCGCCAGCTCAGGCGCGGCAACTGCCCGGACCCGCTGGTCTACGAGGCCGAAGAGGAGCTGGCCCTGTACCTGCTGAACAACAAGCGCGGCATGCTGGGCGATCTTGAACGCCGCTTCGGCATCAGGATCCATGTGGACTTTGCCTACGAATACGAGGACTAGGGCGCACAACGGGCCACGGGAAGACGTGCAATGAAGAAAATACTGCTTCACATCTGCTGCGGTCCCTGCTCCATCACGGTTGTCCGGTCCCTGCTCGATCAGGGGCTGGACGTGACCGGCCTGTTCTACAATCCGAACATCCACCCGCTCACGGAATACGCCAAACGCCGGGACGGCTGCCTCGAAACCGCGGAAAAGCTCGGCATTCCCGTGCTGGTCAAGGACAACGAATACCGTCCGCAGGACTGGTTCCGGGCCGTGGCCTACCGCGAGAACAACCGCTGTTTTCACTGCTACGCAGACCGCTTGGAACGCACCGCGTCCATAGCCAAGCGGGGCAAATTCGACCATTTCACCACCACCCTGCTGTACAGCAAATTCCAGAAACACGACTCCATCGCCCAACTGGGGCGCGACATGGGCACAAAGGCAACTTCGTTCTGGTATCAGGATTTCCGCGACGGCTGGAAGGAAGGCATTGAACTGAGCAAGGACTGGGGCATATACCGGCAGCAGTACTGCGGCTGCCTGTACAGCGAAAACGAACGCTATTCCAAGGAACTGGGGGGCTGACCATGCCGAGCCTGCAATCGGCCCGATTCGGCTTCCTGTTCCGGCCCGCGGCCTTCATCATCGGCTTTGTGCTGCTGGCCGTGCTGAACACCCTGCTGGCCGCGGCCACCCCCACGGAAAACGACCCGGTCAGCATCCGGCTCGTGTCCGTGTTCGTGTACTCGGTGCTGGGCTGGTTCACCTACAAGCGCTCGCGCGTCTGCACATGGGTGCTCTGCTGCCTGATGATCCTCAACGGCCTGAGCACCATGACCGTCGCGTTTCCTGCCCTGCTGGCCAATCAGGGCAACTCCGGCATGCAGCTGGCCAACCTCGTGGCGGGCGGCTATTTCTTCTATGGGGGGGTGGTCCTGTTCCTGAACCGCCCGGGCGGTCCGGCCGCCACTACGGACGGCGAGTGACCATGCCCGTGCACAGCGGCGATTCCCCGGCCATACGCCCGGCCTTTCCGGGAGCAGCCAAAGAGCGCTGTTCCCAACAGGCCGAAGGACTGCTGCTGTATATCCACGTGCCGTTCTGCAAATCACGCTGTCATTACTGCACGTTTCACTCCCAGGCCTACAATCAGGTCACCTTTGCCTGGTACCTGAAGACCCTGCTGCAGGAAATCAAACTGTGGGGCAAACGGCTCAAAAAGCCCCGGGTGGCCACCGTGTATTTCGGCGGGGGCACGCCCAGCCTCATGGCTCCGCACCAGCTCGACGACGTCATGAAGGCCCTGCGCAAGCATTTCTCGCTGCACCCCAACATGGAGGCCACGCTGGAGGCCAACCCGGATTCAGCCACGGACGTGAGCTATTTCCGCGCCCTGCGCAGCATCGGGTTCAACCGGCTCTCGCTGGGCATCCAGAGCCTCGACGACCAGGACCTGATCATGATGGGCAGGCCGCACTCCGCGGCGCAGGCCGTGGAATCCTTTGGCGCGGCGCGCGCCGCCGGGTTCAACAACATCAGCGTGGATTTCATCTGGGGATTGCCGGACCAGCGGCTCAAGACATGGCTGGACACGCTGGAGCAGGCCGTGAAAATGAAGCCCGAACACATTTCCGCCTACAACCTGACACTTGAGCCGTACACGGTGCTGTTCAAACGCCACGACGCGGGCGAGCTGGCCCTGCCCTCGGAGCAGGAGGCCGGACGCATGTTCATCTATGGCGCGGAATATCTGGAATCGCACGGATTCCTGCACTACGAGGTTTCCAACTTCGCGCGCATGGGCTTCATGTCCGCGCACAACTCGGGCTACTGGGAAGGCCGCGACTATCTCGGACTGGGACCGTCCGCCGTGTCCACGCTGGGCAAACGGCGCTTCACCAACCCGCGCTACATGGACGAATACGATGCGGCCGTGCGCGGCGACTTTGCCGGGCAGGATTTCGAGCAGCTCACCGAAGAGCACCTGTTGCAGGAGATGGTCATGCTCAGCCTGCGCACCACCAAGGGGCTGGACCTCAAGGATTTCAAAAAACGCGCGGGGTACGATCTGGTCAAGCGGCGGCATCGGCTGGTCAGTGCCCTGCACCGCGAAAATCTGGTGCGCATCAATCAGGGCAGGCTCAAGCTGACCAAAAACGGCATGCTCGTTTCCAATCCCATTGTCCGCCGCCTGATTTTCGACGAATAAAAACCGCTTTTCCTGCCCAACAGCCCGGCGACAAACGGCTCAGACCTGCGCCAGCGCGCGCAGCTGCCGGTGCTGGTCCGCCAGCACATCCAGAAAATGCCGGGCCATGCGCTCCACATACTCCAGATAATACCGCAAGGCCTGTTCCTGATCATCCGGGGTGGATTCTTCGCCCCACAACCCCTCATGAAAACGGGCGTTATCGAAATCCTCGAAGCGCTGCACAAGGTAGGACACGTTGCCCCGGTCCAACTGGGCCACCACGTCCGCGCCCACGCGCAAAAACTCGTCGCCCTCCATGTTCGCGAGCACGCCGAGGGGCTCCACCGTGTTGGTCCACGTGCGCATCTCGTTCCGTACATGCTGCACGATGCGTCCCATGTCTGCATCCGTGCGGCCGGGCATGGCCAGCACCGTGGCAAAAATGCGTTCCACGTCCGGGTCTTCGGGGAGCTGCGGATTCTCATCAAAATGAATATTCGGGCCGAAGATGATGCTATCACGGGTCAGATTGATGACCTCGACCTCGGAAAGCCGGATTTCCTCACACAGCCAGAGCGCGGCATCCCGGAAATTCAATGACGTATACAGGGTCCGTCCCCACGGCGTTTTGACAGGATACAACTGCGGGTAGCGATTGACCAATTCTCTTGTGCTCCGGGGCACCTGTTCATAAACGCTCCCCTTGACGTAACCGATTTTGTACGGATCCACCGAGCAAAGCTGGGCCCCGGCCAGGATACACTTGCTGCAGCCCAGATACCGGGCCACGGAAAACGCCGTGGAAATCACCGAGGCATACAGCCGCAAGGCCGGGCGCGGCCCGAACACTTCCGGCAGATACGAACCGAACAGAAAACGGTTCGGGGTGGCCTGTCCCCCGAGATAGGACATGCAATGCCCCACCAGCGCGGTGCGCTTGAGCGGCGGCACATCCTGAAAACTCTTTTCCGTGGCCAGCGAGCTGTCGTTGATGACCACGAAATGCGGCTCGATGCCGTGGGCCAGCAGCGTTTTGAGCGCACTGTTGACAGCAACGACCACGCAACGGTCCCGGTTGGCGCGGATGAATTCGATGCGGTTGGTCAAATCATAGCCGGCCGCCACCAGAATGGCGGTCTTGCCCCGGAACAGGTTGCGCAGGGGCCGGATGCTCCGACGCGTGGCGTAGTCCACGACATTCTCATAGGTGTGCAGGAACTGGTCGTAAAAAAGCGAACGGGTCATGGGCCGCAGGGGACGGCCGCGGTCATTGAACTGGCCCGCCACCTGATAGATGCGATAGCGGTAGAACAGCAGTTCCAGATATTCCACCACGTCGTGCGTGTACTCGGGCCAGGCCTCGTCCATGCCCGGCAGGGCATAGAAAACCGGAAACCCATTCTCAAACAGGGCGGGCGGAAACAGGCGCGGCAGGTGAAACGGCATGGAAAACAAATCGCCCTGAAAGATGAAGACCCCGTTGGAGGAAAGCTCCTTGGCAGGAACCGACGCCGCGAACCGCTCCAGCCGGGCCATGTCCGGCTCGAAGATCAGCACGGTCACGTCCTGCTGTTGCAGGAAGAACCGAAAGAGCGGGGTGTCCGCCGCCCCCAGAAAGGCCACGATGCCCGCCTTTTTCACGACCTCGGGCAACGGCGTTTCCGGGGTCAGTTCCTCGAACAGCCTTTTGTTCCTGTCCGCGTATGGCGTGGCGAGCAGGGGCTTTTCATATGCCCAGCACGGGGTATGATCAAAAAAGACGTGCTCTTCACCCACCGGGGCGGCCGGTTCGGGCAACGGCTGGGCAGCAACCAGCACGCCCATCTCGACAAGCACATCAATGGCAACGGATTCGGACATGAAGACCCTCGCGGTTATTGGCTATGTTCCGTGGGTATCACAATCGTCCGCCACTCGCCAGAACCTGCGGACAACCATGACGATGCCGTTTATTCCAGCCCCACGGCCTGCCTGACCGCTTCCACGCCCACGCGTTTCATGAATTTTGCCGTGCGTTCGCGCTTGTTGCCGTTCTCGCGGTAAAAGGCCATGAGCTTGCGCAGCAGTTCCTTGGCTTCTTCCGCGCTCAGGTTGCTGGCCATCTCGTCGGCAATGCGCACCTGATTGCCCGCGTTGCCGCCCATGAGCACAGTCCAGCCCTTTGTCTTGCCGATCAGCCCGATGTCGCGCACGCGGCTTTCCCCGCAACAGAGCGGGCAGCCGGACACGCCGATCTTGACCTTGGCGGGCAGATCCATGCCCATGAACTCTTCTTCCAGTTCCATGCCAAGCCCCAGAGAATCCTGTTTGCCGAAGGTGCAGACCGCCGTTCCCGGGCAGGCCTGCACATAGTGCAGACAGAGCTCGGTGGCCCTGCCTATTTCCATTTCAAGGTCGGCCCATATCTTGGGGATGGTGTCCTTTTCCATGCCCACCAAAGCCATGCGCTGGCCCGAGGTGATCTTGACGATGGGCACCTGATATTTTTCCACCACGTCGGCCAGCGCGCGCAACTGCTGCGGCGAAATCAGCCCCACCGGAGTTCTGGGCACGATGGCGTAGGTGTTCTTGTCCCGTTGCAGGATGGCTCCGTCCAGCGGATCGGTCTTGGCGGTCATGAAAGGCTCCTTGTGGTTCACGTTTTCTGACGTCCGGCCATAATAGAGAGACTACGCCTTCACGTAAACGCCGGTATTTTCGCGGGCATGAAAAAAGCGCGCCCCCGAAAGAGCGCGCCTGTTGTTCCACTTGCCGCAAACGGCTAGATGACCTTGTTCAGCGGATATTCGATGATGGCCTCGGCCCCGAGCTGCTTGAGCTGGGGAATGATGTCGCGCACCACGCTCTCGTCCACCACGATTTCCGCGGAAACCCATGCCTCGTCCTTGAGCTCGGCAATGGTGGGCGAGGTCTGGGCGGGCATGATGGCCTGGGCAGCGTCCAGCGCGGCCTTGGGCAGGTTCATCTTCATGCCCACCAGCTTTTCCGCGCGCAGGGCGCCCTGCAAAAGCATGTTGATCTGTTCGATCTTCTTGCGCTTGAACGGGTCTTCCCACGCCTTGCGGTTGGCGATGAGCTGGGTGTTGGTCTGCATGAGCTCGGCAATGATGCGCAGGCCGTTGGCCTTGATGGTGGTGCCGGTCTCGGTGATCTCCACGATGGCGTCGCACAGGCCTTCCACGACCTTGGCCTCGGTGGTGCCCCATGAGAAGGATACATCCACGTTCACGCCGATGGATTCGAAGTACTTCTTGGTGAACCCGGTCAGCTCGGTGGCGATGGTCTTGCCTTCGAGGTCCTCGGGCCGCTTGTACGGGGAATTGCCGTTGACGCACAGCACCCAGCGGGCCGGACGGTTGGAGACCTTGGAATAGATCAGGTCGTCAACCACGACCACGTCGGAATCATACTCCATGATCCAGTCCTTGCCGGTCAGGCCCACGTCGAAGGTGCCCTGCTCCACGTACATGGCCATTTCCTGCGCACGCGCCAGCGAGCAGGAGATCTCCTTGTCGTCAATGTCCGGAAAGTAGTTGCGGTGGTGCAGGCGGATGTTCCAGCCGGCCTTGGCAAAGAGCTTGATGGTTGCGTCTTGCAGGGAACCTTTGGGCACACCGAGTCGAAGCGTATTGTCGGACATTATTTGTAGACCTCCTTGGGGTCGAAAACGATGGGCGAGCATTCCTTGACCTCGCCATCCTTGAGTTCACGGTAGAAACAGCTGCGGTAGCCCTTGTGGCAGGCGGCTCCGCCGATCTGATCGATGAGCACGACCACGGTGTCGTCATCGCAATCAATGCGGATGGACTTCACCGTCTGGGTATGGCCCGAGGTACCGCCCTTATGCCACAAGCACTGGCGGGAACGGCTGTAGTAATGCACGTCGCCGGTCTCCAGGGTCTTGTCCCAGGCTTCCTCGTTCATGTAGGCCATCATCAGGATTTCACCGGTTTCGGCATCCTGAGCAATGGCCGGGATCAGGCCATTCATTTTCTTGAAATCGGGTCGAATCATCATTTCTCCATGACAAAATTGTATTTTCCCAACCAATTCGTGCGGCCGGGACGGATTTCATAGCCGACTGTTCCGGGATTCGCAATAGCTCAAGGCAGGGATTTCGCGGCAATCCGGTGAAAATCGACCATGCGGCGCAGAAACGGGCAAACGATGCAAACGTATCATCGCCGCGCGGTGCGGCTCCGCAATCCTGTTACAGTGGTGTGCACAGGGGCCGGATGTCAAGGATTTGCAGGCGTGTAGCCCCTCAGCGCAGCACCGAGAGCAGCCCGTTGACCACGGCCATGACGGTCTGCGCCTTGACCGCGTCGCGGTCGCCGTTGAAGCGGTAGGACCGGGTGCGGGTTCCCCCCGGCCAGGAAAAGGCCACCCAGACCGTACCAACGGGCTTGTCCGGGGTGCCGCCGGTGGGTCCGGCAATGCCCGAGACCGCCACGTTCACGTCCGTGCCCAGCACTTTTGCCGCGCCCTGGGCCATGGCCTGCACCACGGGTTCGCTCACGGCCCCGTGCTCGTCCAGCACGCCTTGTTCCACGCCCAGCACATCGCGTTTGATTTCGTTGTCATAGGCCACCACGGCCCCGCGAAACCAGTTGGAACTGCCGGAAACGTCCGTGAGCGTGCTGGCGATGAGTCCGCCGGTACAGGATTCCGCGGTTCCCAGCGTCAGGTCTTCCAGTGCCAGCAGTTCGCCCACTTCCTGCACGGCGCGGGATATGAGATGTCTGTCCATGGGCATATTCCTCCGAATTTTCGGTTTCACGCGTTTTACCCCATGGCCGCCCCGGTTGCAATGAGCCGCGTGCGGGCCTATGTTGCAGGGATGATCACCCCGCGCGAACTCATGGACCTTGCCCTTGCGCGCCACCGCCAGCCGTGGAACATGACCCTGCAGCTGGGCGGATGCGCGCTTTTGGCCCTTGCCCTGCTGCTGCACGGCGCGCTGGTGGCCTCCATGGGGCTGGTGCTTGTGGGGGTCGGCTTCATGAACCTGCGCCTTGCGCCCATGCGCCCGGGGCGCTGGCACACGTTTCTGGACCGCGTGCTGGCTGCCGAGGTGGGCTGGCTCAATGCGCCCATGGGCTGGCGCAAACTGTTGCGCACCGCCGTGCTGCTGGGCATCGTGTCCGTGACGTTCTGGGCACTGTGGATGCGCGACATAGCCGTGCTGGGCATGCTGGTATGCATGTGGGCCGTGTATCTGGCCTACCGCTACAACCGGACCACAGGCATTGACCCCTGAGCAGCGGCCCGTCCGGACTTTCATTCCACGCCGAGTTCGGGTATCAGCGTGGGAACAAAACGAACATTTCGAGGAGTTTTACATATGCTTGACCTGAAACGCATGCAGAACAATCCGGACGTGGTCCGGGAAAGCCTGAAAAAACGCGGCTCGGCCATCGACGTGCAGGAATTCGCCACGTTGGACGAAAAGCGCAAGGCCCTCATCGCCGAGGTGGAGGAGCTCAAGGCCGAACGCAACAAGGTCGGTCCGGAAATCGCCAAGCGCAAACGCGCCAAGGAAGACGCCTCCGACCTGCTGGCGCGCATGGGCGAGGTTGCCGAGCGGGTCAAGACGCTGGACGCGGAGCTGGCCGAGGTGCAGGCCGCGGAAAAGGAATGGATCATGGCCGTTCCCAACATTCCGGCCGAAGACACCCCGGTGGGCGCCACCGAGGACGACAACCCGGTGCGCCGCTACTGGGGCGAAAAGCCCGAACTGAATTTCGCTCCCAAAGAGCATTGGGAGCTGGGCGTGGAACTAGGCGGCTTCGATTTCGAGCGCGCGGCCAAGCTCACGGGCGCGCGTTTCGTGGTCAGCAAGGGCTGGGCCGCCAAGCTGGAGCGCGCCCTGGCCGCCTTCATGCTCGACACGCACCTCAACGAGCACGACTATCTGGAAATCATCCCGCCGTTCATCGTCAACCGCGACACCATGACCGGCACGGGCCAGTTGCCCAAGTTCGAGGAAGACCTCTTCAAGCTGCGCGGCACCGAATACTACCTGATTCCCACGGCCGAAGTGCCGCTGACCAACCTGTATTCCGGCGAAGTGCTGGAGGAATCCCAGCTGCCCATGCGCCTGTGCGCGCATACGCCGTGCTTCCGGTCCGAGGCCGGTTCCTACGGCAAGGACACCAAGGGCCTGATCCGCCAGCACCAGTTCATGAAGGTGGAAATGGTCAACCTTGCCCATCCCGACCATTCCTACGAGGCGCTGGAGGCCATGACCGCGGCCGCCGAAAAGATCCTGCAAAAGCTCGGCCTGCATTACCGGGTCATCGAGCTGTGCACCGGCGACATGGGCTTTTCCGCGGCCAAGACCTACGACCTTGAAGTCTGGCTGCCCGGTCAGGACAAATACCGCGAGATTTCCTCCTGCTCCAACTGCGAGGACTTTCAGGCCCGGCGCGCCAACATCAAGTTCCAGCCCGAAAATTCCAAGAAAAAGGAATTCGTGCACACCCTGAACGGCTCCGGCCTTGCCGTGGGCCGAACGCTGGTGGCCGTGCTGGAAAACTACCAGCAGGAAGACGGCTCCATCGTGGTGCCCGAGGCCCTGCGCCCCTACATGGGCGGGCTTGAGGTCATCAAGGGCTAGGCAAAGCGCAATCGACCACCAAGGCTCGTGTCTCACGGCACGGGCCTTTTTTTGTATCTTCCATGCAATCAAATCCTTGACGGAACAAGCGATCCTGCCAAGTATTCACTCAAGGGAACAAAACCACCGCGGCAAACACGGAGAATCCGGTTCATGGGCATAGCCACCGACATCATACTCATCGTTGTCTTTGCATTCTTCTGCGGCATGATCATGCAGCGGATCGGGCAGCCGCTCATTCTGGGCTACATTCTGGCCGGTGTGCTGCTGGGACCGAACACCGGCGGATACACGGTCTCGGGCGTCCATGAGATCGAACTCCTCGCGGAAATCGGCATCGCCCTGCTGCTCTTCGCACTGGGGCTGGAATTTTCCTTCAAGGACCTGAAGCCGGTCCGAAAGGTGGCGCTCATCGGCACGCCCCTGCAGATGCTGTTGACCATACTGCTCGGCTACGGGGCCGGACAGGTCATGGGGCTGGACTGGAGGTCCTCCATATGGCTGGGCGGCCTGATTTCCTTTTCCAGCACCATGGTACTGCTCAAGACGCTGATGAACCAGGGCTGGATGGGCACGCTTTCCAGCAAGGTCATGGTGGGCATGCTCATCGTGCAGGACTTGGCCGTGGTGCCGCTCATGATCGCCCTGCCCGAACTCAACGACCCCATGGTGGGCCTGCCCAAGCTGGGCATTGCCGCGCTCAAGGCCGGAGCTTTCCTTGCCTGCATGATCGTTCTGGGCACGCGGCTGCTGCCCTGGCTCCTTGGCCGCATTGCCAGCGTGGGGTCGCGGGAACTGTTCCTCATCGCCATAGCCGCCATCGGCCTCGGGGTCGGCTACCTGACCTATCTGGTGGGGCTTTCATTTGCGTTCGGCGCCTTCGTGGCCGGGCTGGTGCTGAGCGAATCGGATTACGGGCATCAGGCCCTGAGCGACATCATGCCGCTGCGGGACATATTCGGCCTGTTGTTCTTTTCCTCGGTGGGCATGCTCTTTGACCCCGAATTCCTGGTGAACCACCTTTCCACGGTACTGTTGCTGCTGCTGGTTGTCTGCGTGGGCAAGGGCCTCGTGATGGCCATGATCTCGGCCCTGTTCAAATACCGCAACGTGGTGCCGCTGGCCGTGGGATTGGGCCTTTTCCAGGTGGGGGAATTCGCGTTCGTCCTCGCCCGGCTGGGCGTTTCCACGCAATCCATCAGCCAGGAAATGTATTCGCTGGTGCTGACCATCACCATCCTGTCCATGGCCCTGACCCCCATTGTTTCGGGACAGACCGAACGGCTCTACAGGCTCAGAAAACGCTGGTTCCGCCATGAGCAGCACGAATCCGTGAACATTCCGGAAAAAGGACTGCGCAACCACGCCGTCATACTGGGCGGCGGACGGATCGGCTTTCAGGTGGCGGAAATCCTGAAACGACTGGGCAAGTCGTTCGTGGTGGTGGAACATGACCAGAGGCGTTTCGAACAACTCAAGCAGGACGGACTGCCCGTGCTTTTCGGTGACGCCACGCAACACGCAGTGCTTGAGGCGGCCGGGATCGACACCGCTGCGCTGGCGGTGGTGACCGTGCCGGGCTTTGTGACCGCACGCTCCATCATAACCATGATCAAACAGGAACACGCCAGCGTCGGAATCGTCACACGCTCTTCCGGGCATGACGAAGTCGTGAAAATGCATGCGCTGGGCGTCTCGGGAACAGCGCTGCCGGAACTGGAAGGGAGTCTGGAAATGGCGCGTCAGTCCCTGCGCCACCTGAACATGTCGCCCATGGAAATCCTGCGCAGGACAGACGCCATACGGCAGGAAATCTACTCCCAGATGTGCGGCAAGGATCAGGACTACCGGGAGCTTTCCCAGCTGCGGAGCGCAGAACGCGAATTCGACCTGCAATGGGTCCGGCTGCCTGAACAGGGCGGGCTGACAAACCTGTCCATCGACGACGCCAACATCCGAAAACACACCGGCGCCACCATTGTCGGCGTTGTCCGGGACGGCGTCCTGCAGACCAACCCCGGTGCCGGTTTCGTTTTCCGCGGCGGCGACAGGATCGCCATCATCGGCAGCGACGAGGCACGCGAAGCCTTCTGTATCCTTTCCGAATCAGGATGCTGCGACGGCACGTCTTCCGCCCCCGCATAGGCGCATCCCAGCCATGCCCGTCCATGGTTCATCCATACCCAAGGCACAAAAAAAGAGGGAAGGATCAAATCCTTCCCTCGTTCTTCCAAGGGGAAAAAACTACAAACCAACCGCGTCCAGATACAAATCGCCGCTGAACGTCAACTCCGCAGCGCCCTGCAAAAAGACCTGTCCATCCTCGACGGAAACGGTCAGCACCTCGCCGCCGCTGGTGGTCAGGCGTGCGGCAGAATCGGTCAGGCCCAGTTCCCGGGCAAGGAACTGCGTGGCGGCCGCGCCCGTGCCGCAGGCATAGGTTTCGTCCTCCACGCCGCGCTCGTAGGTGCGCAACAGGATGGTCTCCTTGTCCTTGACCTGCGCGATGTTCACGTTGGTCCCGGCCGGAGCAAACCGTTCATGGTAGCGGATGGCCGCACCGAGGGCCTTGATGTCCTCGGCCTGCACGTCGTCCACGAACACGACAACATGGGGAACGCCGGTGTCCACGTAATGCACGGTCAGGTCGCGTCCGTCCGCAGAAAGTTCGATGCCGGTCTGCGTGTCCTTGGGCGGCGTAAGCTGCACCTTGACCTGTCCGCGCTCCGGTCCTTCGGTAATGACCTTGGCCCGAATCGGCCCGGCGTCCGTGCCGAAAACATGCTCGGCCGGGGCGATGTCCAGCGTATAGGTCAGCCTGCCCGCGCAGCGTGAGGCATTGCCGCACATTTCGGCGCGGCTGCCGTCGTTGTTATAGAAATGCCAGCAGTAATCCAGCCCGGAATCCTCGGGGGCTTCGTCAATGAAAAACAGGCCGTCCGCGCAAATGCCAAAGGCCCGCGCACAGATTTTCTCGGCCCAGCGCGGCATTTCCGCCCGGCTCAGGCCCAGCTCCCGGTTATCGATGACAACAAAATCGTTGCCGCATCCCTGCATCTTGTAAAACGGCACATTGGTGCCGAACATTTCGCTCATGACTATCTCCATACATGTGTGGCGGTGGCTCAAAAAAAACGATAAGCATTTCAACGCAACCCGGCAAGCATAAAAAAACGGCCCCGTATTGCCTTTTGCCGGGTTCCATGCGAAATGACATTTTCACACTTTGTCAGTATACTTTACGCGGAGAGTTTCATGGAATCACAGCACGAATCCGGCCACAGCAGCCAGAAAACGGTCCGCCGCTCCACGTGCGCGCTGCTGGTGTTTGCCGCGCTCATGATCGGCGTGTTTGCCGGCAACGCCGTAACCCTGATCATGCAGGCAAACCGTCATCAGCAGTCGGCTCCGCCCCCGTCAGCGCCCGCCGACATGCCGCAGACACGGCCCGACCCCACTCAGGCGCGGCTTGAATCGACGGCGGCCGCACACCCGGACGATCCCGGAGCATGGGCCCGGCTGGGTCATTACTATTTTGACAACAATATGCCCGCCAAGGCCGTGGGCACCTATGAGAAAGCCCTTGCGCTGGACCCGGGCAACGCCAACCTGTGGTCCGATCTGGGCGTCATGTATCGCCGCACCGGGCAATTTGCAAAGGCCGTGCAATCCTTTGAAAAGGCTACGGCGCTGGACCCCGCCCACATGACCGCGTGCTTCAACAAGGGCATCGTGCTGCTGCACGACCTGAACCGCAAGCAGGAGGCCCTGGCCGTCTGGGAAGGCATATTGAAACAGAACCCCAAAGCCACCACGCCCGGCGGACAACCCCTGAGCGACCTTGTGCGGGAAGTACGCGGCCAGTAATCGTTTTTGTTGCAGTACGTCATGCGGGGCGGGCAAGCGTTCAAACGGGCGTTTGCCCGCCCCCCACTTTACACGATCCTTTTTTGTGCATACGTTCCCGCCATCAAACAGCATCAATTCCACTCAGGAGAATGAATATGACCAAGACAGCACTGCTTTTTCCCGGTCAGGGATCGCAGGAACAGGGCATGGGCCGCGACGCTGCCGAAGCGTCCGCCGAAGCGCTGGACCTCTGGAAATACGCGGAACAGGAATCCGGGCTGCCGCTCAGGGAAATCTATTGGGACGGCACCGACGCGGACATGGCCGACACCCGCGCCCTGCAGCCGGCACTGACCGTGGTCAACCTGACCTTGTGGCAGGCCTGCGCAGGCTCGCTGGAACCGCTGGCCGCCGCCGGACACAGCCTGGGTGAATTCGCGGCGCTCTCTGCCGCCGGAGTGCTCTCCCCGCGCCATGCGGTCAAGGCCGTATGCATCCGGGGCAGGCTCATGGCCGAGGCCGGACGCGAGGGACACGGCATGGCCGCCGTGCTCAAGCTGGAACAGGACGCCGTGGCCGAAATCGTGGACAAGGCCGTGGACGCTTCCGGCAAGGAACTGCGCATCGCCAACTACAACACCCCGGGCCAGTTCGTCATCTCCGGCGAACAGGAAGCTCTGGACGCGGCCGCTGATCTGGCCAAGCAGAACAAGGGCCGCTGCATCAAGCTGGCCGTATCCGGCGCATTCCATTCCCCGCTCATCAACGAGGCCGCCGACGAGTTCGCCGGGCTGCTCAAAAAGCTGGACTGGAACGCGCCCGCCTTCCCGGTCTACTGCAACGCCACCGGACTCCCCGAGCAGGCCCCCGAAGCCATCGCCGAAATCATGCAGAAGCAGATGACCTCTTCCGTGCTCTGGGTACAGACGCTGGCCTCCATGTGGAACGACGGCATCCGCACCTTCACGGAGATCGGCCCCAAGGGCGTGCTCCAGAAGATGCTCAAGCCCAACTTCAAGGGCAAGAACGAGGACTGGACCGGCGCGGCCATCGGCTCGCTGGCCGACCTGTAAAATTTTTACGGGAAAGAGTTGGGGAGGCCCCTTTTGAAAAAGGGGCCTCCCCAAACCCCTCCACCAAAACCTTTTGGCGCTGCGGCCCGCCCTGCTTTTGCAGGACGGGCCGCAGTCGTTTGGGGCTGACGTAAAAACTACTTGAAAAAACAGGAAAGAAGCTGTCCAAACATTTTCTCCGCCCCTTTCTCCACCCTGTTGTGCATTCGAAGAATGCACAACAGAAAAGGGTCAAGGGACGTGTCCCTTGCGGGTGCAGGGCAGAGCCCTGCCCCCCCCGGAGGGGAAACGAGGCAACGCCGCAGACCGCTGTTCCCAGCCACCCTAGAGTAAAGCAATCAAACCGCGCCGCCCAAGCTGGCGAAGAAATTCAGTGACGGCCACCTCGGCCTCGCGGGTCTGCACCCTGTAGCGCTGCACGAATCGTTCGGAAAGCGCACGCACGGTCTGTTTGTCGTCGATGGTATTCCACACGAACGAACCGAGTTCGTCCAGTTCAAGGGTCCGTTGCACGGGCGAGCCGTCCCACATGCCCACGCGCTCGGCAAGGCGGCCGAACCATGGCCGGGAAGCCACTTCGTAATGAAGGCGCACCAGTCCGCCCGCGCCGGTCTCCGGCCGCACGGTTTCGTTGCGCACAACGACCATGTTCAACGCCTGTTCCCGGTTCATGACCGGCTTCGGTTTGCGTTTAAACAGCCCCATACTGCGCACATACCTCGTCGAATTGGTGGTTGTCCAAGGGAATGTCGCCCGACGCATACACCCCGAGCAGAGCGTTGCGCGAGGCATCGTGCCAGATGCGGCCCATGGAAAGCACGGGCCTGCGCAAAAAACGCTTGCGGAGCGAATTCCAGGCAATGCCCTGTCCCTGCTCCCGGGTTTCCCCTTGTATGCGTTCGGAACAATACTCGGCCGCCCACAGGGAAACCGGCCGGTCTCCGAGCACCACGTCCGCGGGCACGAGCCGTTCCAGCTCAAGGAGCACACCCGGCCCCCGTCCGATGTCACGGTCGGGCGCGTCCACGGCGGGCATGCGTTTGGGGCGGCGCAGGGTCACAAGGCTTTTGCCCGGCATAAAGGAAAATCCGTGCAGCAGAAAATCGGAAGGAGTCCGCGCCCGCATGCCGAACATGCGCCACGGCAGGGTCGCGCCCGCCCAATGATCGCGAAACGAGGCCAGCACGCCGGCGGCAATGTCCACGGATCCACTGTGGTCCGCCAGATCGTGAAACTGGAGGGTTGCGGCCAGTCCGGTGGCCGGATTGTGCACCACGCCTCCACAGCCGCCCTGCCATTGCACGTGCGCTGCGGCAAGCCCGCTTTCCCGAAGCCGTTCAAAAGGACGAAGCCATGGCCCTTCGGGTTCGACCATGCGCACCTCGTCCCGGCGAAACCGCTTGGCCAGTCTGCGCACGTGCCGTCCGGCATCGAACGGGCCGCGCACGCGCCGCCACTGGATGTCGGCCCGGGGCATGCCGCGCTCCTCAAGCCGCAGGTACCGGCGCTCGATGGCAGCAGGTTCCCACAAGCCGGGCACGACAAGGCTGACGCCGTTCCATGCCAGCTTTGCGTCGCTCATTCTAGCGCGGCACGAAAAGGTCGAGATCGGTGATCTTTCCGGCATTTTCCGTGGCCTTGTACAGACTGCGGAAATTCTTCTTGTAGCAGGAAAATTCGAGATCCAGCAGCGACTGGTCCGTCATCTTGATGGACACGCCGGGCCGGATGGAAGAATCGGTGCTGTACATGAGCACGATCTTGACATGGCGCCCCTCGCTGCCGGAGATGTCCCATTCCCAGGCAATGACATTGCGGAAGGAGTCGCCCTGATAGGAGGAGGGATCGCCAAAACGCTTGGTGTACAGTGCCAGCAGATCCTTGAAAAGGCGCTTGCTCATGTCCGCGAACTTGATCTTGATGCGCACGATCTTGCCGGGATTGGCGCAGTTGCCGTAGATGATGCTGCCGCCGCGCACCCCGTGAATGGCCCCGGTACGAATCAGGGCCTCGTCCAGGAAGATGGCGTCGGACATGGCTCCGGCGTGCTCCATGCGGCACATGTCCTGATAGCGTGAAAAATCGTCGCCCAGCCGGATTCCGGCCACGGATACGGGGGCGGGGCCGGAGGCCCATGCGCCGGATACGAGCAGAAGCGAAAAAAGCATACCAAGGGCAAAGCGTTTCATGGCAAACCATCCATTGATTGATGTGCAATCATTCATCCTGCTTGCCTTTTATCGCAGAACATGGCGTAAAGCAAAGGAAGTAAATGAATTTATCAACACGCAAGGAATCCGCATGCGCGCACTCGCCTATTACGTTTTAGCCTTTGCCGGCGGCCTCGTCTACGGCGGTCAGGTCTGACCGCTCATGGACGCGCTCCCGGTCCGGGAGCTTGCAATGGTTCTGTTCTGGCCCCTGCTGGCCGCCGGTGCCGTGCGCGTATTGATCCGCAAGCGCATGGTGGACCGCGCCCCGCTGCTCGTGCAGCCAGGGCGGCAGTTCCGCATGGATTTCAGTCTGTTTGCGCTGGCAGGCCTGCTCATGGCCGGGATTCTCCATGTGGTCCACGGCTTTCCCCTGCTGCACAGCGGCATGAAGCTGGCCCTCGGCCTGGTCACCGTGGGCCTGTTCGCCGGGCTGGACATGGCCCTTGCCCGCGAACGTTCGGTCATTGCGCAGGCCATGCAGCGAAACGGCGCGACCCGGCCGCCGCGCGAGCTTTCGCCCATGACCCGCAGGTTTGCGGTCATCGCCACCATGGCGCTGCTGCTCATGACCGCACTGCTGCTTCTGCTGCTCGCGCGCGACATGCACTGGCTGCGAACGCAGATTCCCGACCCCGAAGCCGTGGGCACCGTCACCCGAAGCATCCTGACGGAGATCGCCTTTGTCATGGCCGCACTCATGGGGCTGATCATCAACCTGATCATTTCATGGGCGCGCAACCTGAAAATCCTTTTCCGCAACGAAACCGAAGTGCTGGAAAGAGTCAGCCGCGGCGAACTGGACAAACTCGTGCCCGTGGCCACCAATGACGAATTCGGCTACATCGCTGGGCACACCAATGAAATGATCAAGGGCCTGCGCCACGGCATGCACATGCGCCAGGGACTGCAGATCGCCCGGGAAATCCAGCGCAACTTCCTGCCCGCAAACCCGCCGCACATACCGAAACTGGACTGTGCGGCCGCCAGCCGCTCCAGCGACGAGACCGGAGGCGATTTCTACGACTGGATCGAATGCGAAGACGGGTGCGGACGTACTGTCTTCATGGTGGGCGATGTTGTGGGCCACGGCATTGGCGCGGCCCTGCTCATGGCCTCGGTGCGGGCCATGCTGCGCCAGAGCGGCGCCACCCTGCACGGACCGGCCGAAACGGTTCATGCCGTGAACCGCAGCCTGTGCCGCGACACCGACAAATCCGGACGCTTCGTGACCCTGTTCCTGCTGGAGGCGGATCAGGCGTCCCGGACCGTGCGCTGGGTCAACGCAGGACATCCTCCGGCCATAATCTATGACAGCGGCACGGACACGTTCACCCCCCTGCAGGGACAGGGAATTCCGCTGGGGGTTGATAATGCGTGGGAATACACGGAAAATGAAACCGAATGGCTGAAACCCGGACAAACGCTGCTGGCCGGAACCGACGGCATATGGGAAACGCCCGGGCCCAACGGAACGCGCTTCGGCCAGAAACGCTTTTTACGCGTGGTACGGCAAAACGCCCGCAGGGATGCCCAGGGCCTGTTGCAGGCCGTCATGGACGAACTGGACCGTTTCCGCGAGGGCACGCCGCAGGACGACGACGTCACCCTGCTGATCCTCCGGGCGGAACCGTGACGATTACAGTCCGCCCAAGGCCTCGTTGCGCGAGGGGAACATGGAAAAGATCTTGTCGTACCCCGAAACCTCGAACACTTCCTGAATGTAATCCTTGACCCCGCAGATGGCCACCTTGCCCGAGGACTTCTTGAGCCGCTGGTAAGCCAGCACCAAGACGCGAAGCCCGGAGCTGTTGATGTAGTCCAAATCCGAAAAATCAAACAGCAGGCAGGACGTGTCACCGTCCAGCAGGGAGAGAACCTTCTCCTCCAACACCTGCGTGCCGTCGCCATCCAGACTGCCGTCGACCTGCAGAATGGTCACCCCGCCTTCATTCACCTGTTCTATGCCCACATTCTCCTCCCTTTCTAACACGTACAGTCTTCGTTCAATGTCTTTTCAAGAACGATGACATTCTTGCCCTGTTCACGCGTGTAACTCAAGCAATTGGCCATTTTTTTCACCAAATGAATACCCATGCCCCCGATGGGCCGTTCGCGTTCATCCAGCGGCGTGTCCAATTCCGGCTCCGGCGCCTCCAGGATGTTGAACGGCTCGGCATCGTCCTCAATGCGCAACACCACCCGCTCCCCGTCCGTGGACAGGAACACGTCGATGGGATGCTCGTCCATGTCCGAATATCCATAGGAAATGATGTTGGTGATGAGTTCGTCGATGACCAGAGTCAGCCTGAACACGACCCTGGGTTCCAGCCCGTTGGCGCGGCAGAATTCCTCCACCTTGGGCCTGAAGATCTCAAAACACCGCTGTTTGTTGGTCATCCGGAAAGACATGTCTTGCATTCCGCGTTCTCCGCCTTGAATCGCCCGTTTTCCGGTCCGCTTCGCCACCACCACGGTAATGTCGTCCTTCTGCTCGGCGCTCCCCATGAACTCCTGCACGGCATGGAGCACGGCATGGGCGACATCCTCAGACCTCTTATGGGCATTTTGGCGCACAATGGCAAGGAACCTCTGCCTGCCGAACATCGTTCTGTCCGTGTCCATGGCTTCCCAGACCCCGTCCGTGGCCATGACCACCATTGCGCCGGGCGGCACGCACCCGCTGCACTCCTCGAACATAACGTCCGGCACAACGCCCAGCGGCAGGCCGTCCCCGGACAATTCCTGCATGCTGTCCGTAGCAGGATCATACAGGATCGCGGGGTCATGCCCGGCGCGTACCCAGCGGACATCGCAACTCTCGGGCTGCAACTGCAAATAAAACATGGTCAGGAACCGGCCGGTTCCTTCAAGATCGGCATTCAGATGACTGTTGATCATCCCCATGCGCCGGCCCAACCCGACGCGCGCGCCGGAAAGCCCGTGCACCAGGGCACGGGCCGAGGACATGAGCAGAGCCGAAGGCAGGCCGTGGCCACTCACATCGCCCACAACCACGGCATGGGCATGGCCGTCCTTGCCGTTCACGCCCAGAAAATCGTAATAATCGCCGCCGGTCTGGTCGCAATAGCGGATGCACCCGGCAATATCCCACCCCTCGATATCCGGATCGCTCGCTGGCAGCAAATGTTCCTGCACACTGCGGGCAAGCTCCATGTCGCGGCTGATCTGCATGTGCTCCTTGAGCCTTGGCCCCATCTCGTTGACAATGCCGATCAGGTAATCCCGCTCATCTCCGGTATGCAGATCCACGTGCACGTCGAAATCCCCGTCCGAAAGACGCCGCGCCGCGTTGGCGATGATCATAAGCGGCCGGGTGCTGGAGCGGCTCATGATCCAGCTGCCCAGACCGGAAAGCAGAACCACGGCCAGTATGCCCGCCCCGGTGTACCAGCGCCAGTGCCGGAAAAGGACGGTCACCCCCTCCAGTATGCTGTCCGGTATGCGGGTCACCGCCTTTTCCGGAACGATGATGGTATAGGTATATTCCGGATGGGAGGCAAAGGACCACACGGAATCACGCCCCTTGTAGGGCATGTACATGACCCCGGACTGCTCCTTGTGCACCCGCTGCAAAAAGGCATCGAACTGCGTGGCATTGTCCGAGGCAAGCCATTCGTGCTCGAACGGGGTCAGCCAATGGCGCTGTCCCTGTTCGTAGTCCGCCTGACCGAGAATGAGCAGGCCGGGATTCCCGGTTTCCGGATTATCCTGGCGCAGCAGGAGAAACGGCTGCTGATCCTGCCCCCATTCGGACTCCACCGTGGTGGACTGGAGAATGTCGGAAATCAGTATGCTGACCACGGCAAGGCCCTGCACGCGCCCGTCCGCGCTGCGGATCAGGCAACCGACGCCGCCCATGTTCCGGCGTGTGGCCGGGTCCACGATGGGCATGGCCCACGTAGGTCCCATGCGCTGAATCATGCGTTGGTACCATGCGGTGATGCGCGGATCGTAATGCTTGGGCAGGCCGTGGGCCGGATAGGACACGCTGACCCCGGACACAAGATGCACGTCGAGCCACATGACCTTTCCCAAATCTTCGTACACGGATCGCATGGACGGCAACAGCGAGGAAACCCAGCGGATGTCCTGCTCCACGTCCTCGCGTTTTACGCCCGGCGCCAGGTTCAGGGACAGATGTCCCTCATCCACGGGTATGGGACGTATGTTGCCGGACCGCGTCCGGCGCAGGTGGCGACGGCTTGATTCCGTGCCGGATGCATCCGCACCGGACTCAAACGAATCCGCAGGCACGAGAGCTTCGGGGTTTCCCATGCCGGCAACAGGCCTGAGCCGCTGGGCCTCCATGGACAATATGCGGGAGGATTGGGCATAGGCCATGCTCTGGCTGCGGATGACCTCGGCCGCGCCGCGAGCGCTTTCCTCCAGCCCGTAGCCCATGAGGTCAACCATGTCCTGCCGGGCCGAAAGCGTGGCCTCGCTCAGCAATCTCTGGCTATAGGTCCCCATGAAGATGCGCACGGCCAGCAAGGGCACCAGGCTGAAAGCCAGCAGCACCAGAAAAAACTTGAAACGGAAATCGAGCCTCATGCGGACACTCCCCGGGCCGCCACCGTCCCGAATTTCACCATCTTATACTTGGAAATAGCCATGACTTTGTCTATAACCCGAAACATCCTGAAAAAACAGACTAGGATTACACATGCCCAAACCCAAAGCCTCCGTCCCGGTTACCAAAGCGTCGTTGTACTCGTGGGTTTTCTATCGGAACACCAATCTTCAGGTCATCGTCATCGGAGTGATTCTGGTCACCGTGGCCCTGCGTCTGGTGCCGTTGGAAATGTCCAAGCGGATCATCAACGAGGCCGTGGGCATGAAGGACCTGCACAAGCTGTACCTGTACTGCGGCATCTATCTGGTCAGCGTGGTTCTTGCGGGCATATGCAAATACATCATCAACCTGATGCAGAACTTCATCGGGGAGCGCACGCTCAAGACCCTGCGCGAAAAGCTCTATGCCCACGCCCTTTCCCTGCCGCTGAATTTCTACCGCAAGACCTCGCCCGGGCAGGTCATATCCTACATGATCACCGAGCTGATCCCGGTGGCCAACTTCATCGGCTCGGCCGTGGCCGTTCCCGTGGTCAACCTGCTCACCTTTCTGGCCTACTTCATCTACCTCTTCTACCTCAACCCGTACCTGAGCGTTATCGCGGTGGCCATCTACACGGTGGAGGTGCTGGTCATACCGCCGATCCAGAAACGGTTCAACAAGGCCAACCGAGAACGCATCGACAACACCCAGAGAGTTTCCGGGCTCATCGGCGAATCCATTTCCGGGGTGCACGAAGTCCACTCCAACGCATCCATTCCACTTGAACGGAACCGCTTTCAAAAGGCGCTGCAAAGCCTGTACGGCTCAACGCTGGTCATGAACGCCTACAAGTACGGCATCAAATTCTCCAACAACTTCTTCCAGAGCCTCGGGCCGTTCTCCCTGCTGCTCATCGGCGGCTACCTGACCATCAAGGGCCGCTTCGACCTCGGAGCGCTGTTCGCGTTTCAGGCCGCATACGACAAGCTCTACCAGCCGTGGAAAGACCTCATGGAGTTCTGGCAGATATACATCGACAGCGCGGTCCGCTACCAGCAGGTCATGGACGCCTTCGACCTCGAGCCCGAACACGAACTCGAAGCCCGCGGCCGCGACCCCTATATTCTGGATGGCTCCATCGACGTACGCAACGTTTCCTACGTGGTGGGCAACAACATCAAGCTGCTGGACAACGTTTCACTGAGAGTGAAGGACGGCGAACACGTGGCCCTGGTGGGTTTTTCCGGCAGCGGCAAATCCACGCTGGCCCTGTGCATCGCCCAGCTCTACAAGCACACCTCGGGCAACGTGCTGCTGGGTGACCGCGACGTGAACATCCTGAGCAAGCAGGACATGGCCTACAACGTGGGCATGGTGGCCCAGCACCCGTTCATCTTCAACGGAACCGTGCGCGAAAACCTGCTCTATTCCTGCGATGCCCTGACACTCCAGGGCGGCGCATGCGCTGCCGGGGAAAGCCCGTCGCTGGACAAGATCATCGAGCACATCCAGCAGGTGGGCCTGTTCCTCGACGTGCTCAGCTTCGGGTTGCGCTTCACCGTCGACCCGGAGGAATACCCGGAACTGGCCGAAGCCGTCATACACGCACGCCACGAACTGCGCGAGCAATACGGCGAAGACCTCGCCGCAGACATCGAGCCCTTCGACAAGAACGAATACTCCCGCTACAGCAGCGTGGTGGCCAACATCACGGCAGGGGCGTCCTCCAACCCGGAATACGCACTGGAAACGCTGCACGGGAAAGAATTCTTCCGCACGTTCCTTGACGAACAGGAACTGACCGAACCGCTGATCACCCTGGGAGCGGACCTGACCGCACGCACTGTGGACATCTTCAACAGCATGCCGGACAAGAATTCGGGCGAAATGCTTGAAGACGTGCTCAAGAACAGCCCCATCACGCCCGAAAACTTCGACGACTGCAAAACCGTGGCCGAGCACCTGGAACGCGGCCAGGACCTGCACGAGGGCGAACGTGCGCTCATGCTGGAACTGGCCCTTGCCGCATCTCCGGGCAAACACAAGCTGGTACACCTGACCGACGAACTGGCCGAACGCCTCAAGGCCGCGCGCCTGCCGTTCCGCAAACTCATGGACACCCGCGCCCCCGGCGAATTCGACTTCATGCGCTGGAAATCCTACATGCGCCAACGCAGCATTCAGGACAACATCGTTTTCGGACATGTGAAGCATGACAGCGCAGGTGCGGAAGAACGCATCAACCAGCGCATCATGCAGTTGCTGATCATGGAAGGCGTTCTGGAACAGGTGGTGGAAATGGGGCTGGAATTCGAAGTGGGCAGCATGGGCGACCGCCTTTCCGGCGGCCAGCGACAAAAAATCGCCCTGGCCCGCGTGTTCCTCAAGTCGCCCCGCATCGTCATCCTGGACGAGGCCACGGCAGCACTGGACAACGCCTCCCAGAAACGGGTGCAGAGCGTCATCACCAACAAATGGCACGGCACCAACACGGTCATTGCCGTTATCCACCGGCTGGACATGCTCGTGCATTACGACAAGGTGGCCGTGCTCAAGGCGGGCAAGATCATCGAACAAGGCACATACGAAGAACTGCTCGAACGCAAAGGAGCGCTCCATGAACTCGTCTACGGAAAATAGCGGCACGGACTGCTGTCAACACGATGCGATCATGGCCCAACTGCGGTCCATTCCCCATTTCAGCGAGGTTGCGCTGGACACCCTCAAGGTACTGGCGATCCTGTGCACGCCCATGAACTATCATCCCGGAACCGTCATCTTCAACCAGGGCGACAGCGACGACAAGGCCTACCTGATCATGAACGGCGAAGCCGAGGTCTCCCGGGCCAACGACAACGGAACCATCCGGGTGGGCCGGTTCGGTCCGGGCTCCTTTGTGGGCGCACTGGCCCTTACCGCAGACGTGAAACGACTTTTCACCCTCTCAGCCGCGGGACCGCTGGTCTGCCTGAACATCCGGCGCAAACATTTTCTGCAGGCGCTGGAAAACCAGCCCAGCGCACAGAACTCGTTCAACAAGATTCTGGCGCACAGCATTGTGGACTGGGAAGAAGCCCTGCTCCGGGCCGGAAAATGCCCGGCGGACAGTCTCGGATCCACCGGGGTCAGCCTGCTGTAAACCCACCGGGTTGACACCCCGCCCTGCCGCGCGTAGCTCCTGAACAGTGGGCCCTTGTCCACCGTGCAACACCAACATCAGGAGGCAGCCATGCCCGAACCCGCAGAAAAGGCCGTGGAACTGTTCCGCCAGATGAACAAGAACCGGCGCGACATCTTCAAGGCATACCAAGGCTTCACCGAAAGCATCAAAAAAGGCAGCTCCATCGAGGGCAAATACCAGAGCCTGATCCTCATCGCCTGCTCCATCCTGACCCAGTGCGACATGTGCATTTCCCTGCATGTGCAGAACGCGGCCACGCAGGGCGCCACCCGCGACGAAATCATCGACGCCGGGCTGCTGGCCGTGGCCATGGGCGGCTCGCCCAAGATGATGTACATGCGCTATGTGTACGAGGAAGTGGACAAACTTTTTGATTGACCGAACCCTGCCGCGCGGCCGGGCGCACCCCGGCATGCGCGGTGGCCTTTTGGCCGCGAACAGTATACAACCCGGCCATGAACCGAACCGCAACCCAAGAGATTTTTGAATGACCGACCATAAATTCGGCATGGTGGCGCTGCTCGGCCCGCCCAACGCAGGCAAGAGCACGCTCATGAACCGATTCCTGGGCCAGAAAGTGGCCATTGTTTCCCCCCGGCCCCAGACCACCCGCAACCGCATCAGCGGCATTCTTTCCACGGACACCGAACAGATCGTCTTTCTGGACACGCCCGGCATCCACCGCCTGCGCGGCAGGATGAACCGTTTTCTGCTGGATTCCGCATGGAACGCCCTTGCCGGGTGCGATGTGGTCATCATCATGCTCGACGCAGCCCTGTACGCGTCCAAGCCGCACCTGTTCGAAAAGGAACTCTCCCCGCTGATCAAGCCCGTGGCCGACACGGGCCGCCCGGTGCTGGTGGTGCTGAACAAGGCGGACCGCATCAAGGACAAGCCCACACTGCTGCCCGTGCTGCAAAAAGCGTCGGAAACATGGCCCGAAGCCGAGATTTTCCCGGTGTCCGCGCTCAAGGGGCAGGGAACCGACGCGCTGCTGCAGGCCATTGTGGACCGCATCCCCCAGGGGCCGCCCATGTACCCGGACGATCAGGTTTCCACGGTGCCCCTGCGCTTCATGGCAGCAGAGACCATTCGCGAAAAACTGTTCTATTCGCTCCAGCAGGAACTGCCCTACGGCACGGCCGTGGAGATCGAACTCTGGGAAGAGGATGAAAAGGCCGGGCGCGTGAACATCGGCGCGGTCATCTATACATCCAAGAAAAACCACAAGGGCATGATCATCGGCAAGCAGGGCGCGAACCTCAAGGAGGTCGGCACCCGCGCGCGCAAGGAGCTCAACGAGATGCTGGGCATGAAGGTCCACCTGGAACTGTGGGTCAAGGTCCGCTCCGGCTGGACCGAGGACCCGGGATTCCTCCGGGCCATGGGGCTTGGAGAATAACCGAGGTTTGACAACGAAAAAAACGCTCCGGCACCATGCGGTGCCGGGGCTTTTTTTGCAGAATGCGGCAAAAGCTGTGGGCCGCCGGGCTACCGCGCCTCCCGCGCCAGATGCAGGATGGTCCTTTGCCCCACAACGTCGGAACACCTGTGCGACTTGGATGACTGGCAGACCCTGAAGCCGTGTTCCCGGCCAAGGGAAATAAATTCCTTGAGCTGCGTCTCACCGATTTCAACCACAAGTTCCCGTGCGGCCGAGAACAGGTTGCGGCAAACAGCCGGGAAATCCGCGACCCTGTGCAGAACATTCAGGGCCAATATAACATCGAATTCTTCGCCGAAGCCCTCCGCGGAATCAAGCACCGCAAAACGCGCATGGGAACCCCGCGCCTCGGCGATCAGCCGGGCGCACCGTATGGCCCCTTCGGCAATGTCGATACCCAGAGGTTCTGCACCGGCCTCCTCCATCTTGAAGGTGAAATAACCGTGCATACATCCGATGTCGCAGGTTTTCTTCGAATCAAAATCAATGCCCAGCCTGAGAAGGTTGTTCCATGTCTTCACGGAATCGGTAAACCCGGTGACAAGAAGCTCGCCCCCCACTTCCACCCGCTGGTAAAAGGGATTGAACGTGCCGGACTCGGCAATGTCCTGCAGCAGTGTTTCATGACCGGACGGAAGGTTCGGGTGCTTTGCCCCCACTGTTGCGGCCACGTAGGCGATGATGCTGTCCTGTTCTTCCACGACCTCGAAACCGCGCAAAGGCGGTTCCAGAAAATCGCAAAAGCCTTTTTTCTGCTCCCCGGCGAGAAGATTCAAGGCGTTCTTGTTCTTATCCTTGACCGCTTTCTTTGCCAGCTGTGCCTGCCGCAGCAGATACAGCTTCTTGCGCGTTTCCAGATCGGGATTGAGATAAAAACACTTGAGCATGACATATTCGCCGTAAGAATCCAGCAGGGCCGAATGAAAGGCTTGAAAAATATGCGGATGACTGATCCTGCACCCTTCAAGGACTATGTTCCGATACCGCAGCCGACGCAGTTCGGCCAGGAACAGGGCCTTGTATTCCCTGCAGACGGCCGGAAGCGGCTGGCGCAGTTCTTCCACATCAATGCCAAGGGTCGCGACGACCTGCGCATTGATGCTGTCCAGACGCAGGAACGCATAGTCGAATTGGTCACAGACTGTTCGTGCCACCGTGGATTTTCCGGATGCGGGAGCACCGGCTATGACGACCGCCTTGGGGGAGTGGATATACTGCATGTCGATTCCTCGTTTCCCGGGCCGGGAAACGGTTCCGGTTCAAAGCTGCAGGCCCTTGCGGAGAAAAGACCCGCTTCAACGGGAGGCGTGAATGTCGCGCCCGGCAAATACGGTGTTGTCAAAAGGACTTACCACAGCACGACAAGACCTAGCAACACACGTCGACGCTCCATGAAACGAAGGGGCGGCCATAACCACGATACGGTTCGGGAATCAATGCGGACAGGACGTCCGCCGTGCTAGCGGGTCACGGCCCCGGTCAGCAGCCGGGCCACATCCTTGATGTCCGGCCGATACACCCCCTCGCGAATCTGGCGCTTGAGGGCCGCGAGCTTTTCCGCGCGCTCGCGGGAATCGGCCAGACGGCCTTCCTCCTTGTGCTGGCGGAGCAATGAACGTTCCGAACAGATGCCGTCCATGGCCTTGTCCAATTCATCAAATATGCGGCTCACGATCAGATCTCCCATGCTCCCCGGTACGGGGACGGGCCTCCGGCCCGTCCCCCAAGTCTCCCATATCCCCGTTCAACGCCTTTGTGCGCCGTGCGCATCATGCCGGACAGAACCGGCGGCGCGGTGTCTCCCCGATAATTTTCGGCCGCGCTTGATGGTCTTATCGGAAGCCTGCGTGGAATCATTAGACCGCAAACGCCCCGGAATCATCCTGTTCCCGCACTCGGCTGATATTGCGGAGGATACGAAACAAACAAATACGCAAGGCCTGCCGCGGCCCTTTCCCTTTGGGCTGTTTCCGTAGTATCGTCGCCATCGGCGACAATCCAACACACCGGGAAACGAATGTACGCACCGTCGACACTGCTCATACACACCACTCCGGATCTGGACAGGGCTTTTCAGGCACTGGGGTGCACAACCCTGACACTGCAGCCGGATTCCGGCCAGCAGGTGCTGGACCTTGAAAAACGCCTGCACGGCATGGATTTCACGCCCGAACTGATCGTTCAGCGGGAAAACCTCAGTTGCCGGTTGCTGGTGTCCGGCCTGGACCGTTTCGATTGTCCGAAAATCTTCTGGGGGCTGGATTCGCACCTCAACGCGCACTGGCACGCAGCCTATGCCCGGCTTTTCGACATCAGCTGCGCCACCCAGAAAAAATGGATCCCCGCCTACCGGCAACTGGGCGCGCAGGACGTGCGCTGGCTGCCATGGTACGCACCGGCCGGAACCTGGCAACCATGGAGCGCGCGCGAACACGGTTTTTCCTTTGTGGGCCGTTTTTCCTCCCAGCGCCCGGCCCGGCGCTGGATGTGCGAGCATCTCCAGCAACGCTTTGCCCACGCCAACCCGTCCGTTCGCGACGACATCAGCTACGCCCAGATGCTCGAACTCTACGGCAGGACGAAAATCGTGCCCAACGAAAGCATTTTCAACGAAAGCAACCTGCGTCTGTTCGAGGCCGCAACACGCGGTTGCGTGGTGCTGAACCCGGACATCGGCCCGGAACTGGAAGAGCTGTTCGAACCGGGCAGGGAAATCGATATCTACGACTCGGTGGTTGATCTGGAAGATCTGCTGGCCCGGCATCTTGCGGACGAACGCAGGGCACAGGCCATGGGGCGCGCCGCATTTGAACGCGTGCAGGCCGAGCATCTTGTACTGCACCGGGCGCAGACGCTGCTGGACTATGCTGCGGACGCCACGGCCAACGCGGCCACCGGGCAGGACGCACAGGCATGGTTCACGGTCACGCTGGCCCGGCTCATGGAGTCCGGACACATCTTTGCACAGCCGGCCACGGTCGAAAAGCAGGCAGCACACCTGCCGCAGACCGGCACGACCATGGCGTCCAGACTCAGGTTGCTGGCAACAGACAACAGCCCGGAATGCGCACAACGAATCATGCATATCCTGCACACCGTGCTCACGGACCACCTGTTCCGCAATGACATGGAACTTAATCTGACCGCGAGCATGGCAGCGCTGCGATCGGCCCTTGAGGCCAAAAATGCGGCCGCGAACACGGACGCTGACACGAACATGGACGCCATGGCCCGCACATTCCTGCTGCGCCAGCTGCAGGCAGGCGGCAGGACCTCGGCTCCCCCGGCCCCCGGCCGCGAGAACCTGCTGCTGGCATGGGCCAGACTGCTGCACCGTGCCGGAAAAACAATCCGCGCGGGCCTGCCTTTTTCCGTGAAAAACCATTTGCCCGGCTCTGCCGTGGAATGCCTGATCCTGCTGCTGTCTCTGCATCCGGAACACATGGAGGCCCTGCGGCTCATGGAGAGCCTGACCCACTCCATCCGGGGCACGGAACAGGCGCGCGTCGGTTACCTCTCACTGCTCACCCTGCATGAACCGGACGACTGGCGCATGGGGCTGGAACTGGCCATAGCCGACCTGCGTTCATACCGACGCACGGCCGGAGAGGAAGAACTGCGCAACGCCCTGAAGGCGGCACGCCAACAGGAACAGGAAAAACACTTCATACGGGCGCTGACCGCACGCGACCCTTCCGGCCTGTTGCGTCGTCTGGCGAAAATCGAAACCGAAAATCAGCGGTAGCGGTCCGCGTTTTCCCGACATTGGACCACAAAGGGGTGCTCACCTCCGGCGGCCCTGGCCATGATGCGCGCGGCCTCATCCCACTGTTGCACGGCGCCGGCTGAATCGCCCGCTGCCAGCAACGCATGGGCCAGCCCGTCATGGGCCGGGGCCAGCATGGGATTGTCCTGTGTGAAAATTTCGCCGCGCAGGTCGATGCAGCGCCGGTAATGGCCCTCGGCCTCCGCCACCCGGCCGCCCGCAAGGTTGACCATGCCCAGCCCCTCATGATCCGAGGCAATGTCCGGATGCGCCTCTCCCTTGAGGGCCACGTCCACGGCAAGAGCCGCTTCCAGCATTTCCACGGCCAGTTCGCAACGCTCCTGCTGAAACAGAAAAAACCCGGTCTGGTGCAACAGGCGGTTGGCGGACGCGGAACACAGGCCGTTGCGCACATGATCGAGACAGGCCGTCACATGGGGCATGAGCGGTTCGGCAGCCGGCCAGTTACCGGTTTCCGCATCGGGCAGGCACAGGTTGAGCACATAGCAGGCCCGCTCCTTCCACTGGGCGTGCGCAGCCTCGGGCACAGCCTTTTTCACGGCCTCGCGGACCTCCTGCCCAACGAAAAACGACAGGGTTTCCGGATCCTGCTCGGCCAGCCCGGCATTGAACAGCGGGTCCAGCGTGGCGGCCACGGCAAACATGGCTGCGGCCGGATTGAGCAGGGCCGGACTGTGCATGCCGCCCTCAACGTTCAGGCCGAACTCGGCCGGAAGGGGCGCATCGCCCAGAAACGCGGCCATGCACAGCACCTCCATGGCCATGGGTGCTTCCCGCTCCAACCCCGCCAACGCCTTTTCCATTTCCTGCATATCGCTGCCATCCTCTTTTTTTCTGCCTTGTTACGCGCAAACCCGTGCGGCTTCAAGAAGGGGAAGCAAGGAAAACCCTACATCCAGAAAAAAGAAATACCCGCTCAATTTCAGGCTGCTCGGCTGCCCCTCCCAGAACAACAAAAGACCAGCCCCCCGCACACGTTCCGTACGCGGGGGGCTGGTCTTTTTACGACAAAAACCGTTGTCAGGCCGTTAGCGAACGTTGCTATCGCTTGGTCTGCAAGGCCACGTTCATGAGGTGGTCCGAGGTGGTCACCACCTTGGTGTTGGCCTGGAACGCCCGCTGGGTCAGAATCATGTGGGCGAATTCGTCGGCCATGTCCACGTTGGAGACCTCAAGGGAATTCTGGCTGATGGTTCCCCGGCCTCCCTGCCCGGCGGTCCCTTCAAGGGCCACACCGGACTCGTCATTGGCACCGAAGAGATTGCTGCCCTCGCGGCGCAATCCGAAATCGTTGGTGAACATATACATGCTGACCTGATAAAGCCGCTCGCTCTCCCCATTGGAAAACTGGCCCACCAGAAAACCTTCGCTGTCCACGCTCATGCCCTGCAGATACCCGGTGGAGTAGCCGTCCTGCGTACTGAACATGGTGGCGTTGCCGTGGCCCGGATAGGCGGTGGTCACGCTCGTGCCCCGCTGGCCGTCGGCCAGAGTGGTCATGCCGTACACATTGGTGCCGAGATCCGCGGCCGAAGCGTTGGAGCCCACGTTTTCCCACGAAGCCGTTTCCGAGGTCAGCCCGAAATCGAGATCGATGGTCTGGGCCGTGCCCGCGCCCGAGCCGGCGAACGTCACCGAGAGTTGCGGAGCGCCGTCCTCGGAGAGCGTGGCCAGCCCCCAGTTGCTGAGCACCTTGTCCGCGGCTCCGCCTTCCATGGTATACATACTCTGCCCGTCCAGCTTGCCGCTGGTGTCGAAATGCAGCACCCCCATGGCCAGCAGTCCGGCCGTGGACGTGCCCTGCACGCTGGCGCGGCCGTCCTCGTCCGGGTCGATGGTCACGATGTATTCCCAATACGCGCCCCCGTCCGCGCCCGAAAGCGAGGATTTGTTCACCGGGTCGTAATGAATGGTGACCACATGCTTGTTGCCCTCTGAATCGTACACGTTCATGGACGCGGAATTTCCGGAACCGAACGCGGCCCCGGACGTGGTGTTCCATGCGTTGAACATGGCCGTGAGCGGACTGTTGGAACTGACGAACTTGTCGCCGTTCTGCTCGTCGAGATTGGCCACGATGGTGGCGTTCTCCGTGGCTCTGGGCGGCGACTGGATCACGCGCACGGTTTCCCCGGCAGCGTTCTCCACTTCTTCGTAGGGCAGCAGGATGTCGGAAACCGCAGCCTGCACCTCCCCGGTTTCCCGGTCCACGGCGTGCCCCTGCAGGCGCAGGCCGTGCGGGTCCACCAGATACGCGTCCCGGTTGAAACGGAACTCGCCCGCCCGGGTGTAGTGGCTGGAATCATCCAGAGCATTGCGCACGCCGAAAAACCCGCGCCCCTCGATGGCGAGGTCCGTGGTCGTGGTGGTGGTTTGCAGGCTCCCCTGCTCGAAATTCGCAAGAACCGCGGCAATGCGGACCCCCTTGCCCACCTGCGGGGAATAAACGTCGCCGCTCTCGTAGCCGATGCCCGAGCAACCTGCATTGACGCTCATGAGGTCCGAAAACTGCGCAACGCTGCGCTTGTATCCCACGGTGTTGACGTTGGCCAGGTTGTTGCCGATGACCTGCATGTTGTCACCATAGGCCTTGAGCCCGGTCACGCCCGTATACAGTGAACTGTAACCCATAACGTAATCCTCCTGGCCGGCTGTGCCGGCGGGGTCGGAAACTCCGGTTGCCCCCAACCGGAAAAACGTTCCCGAATTCTTCTCCGCACTTAATAAAGCAACAGGTGTGCCAAATATTTCTTTATGAATTTTAATCAATTATACGCGAAACACCCCCGGAAAAACATGCCGCCCCGCACAAAAACCCCACGGGCGCACTCTGGCTACTGGACATGGGGAAAACGTCCACGTATGGTCCCGACGTTGTCCATTTTACGGCAACAGGCACAAAACCAACGTCAAAACAAGAAAACGGAGTTTTACCGGATGAAACGTATTCTTATTTCCCTGAGCAGCGTTCTGGCCTGCCTGATGATCCTTGCCGCCTGCAACCAGCAAGGCCCCTCTGTCGGCGTGCTGGACGAAGCCCAGGCCTTTCGGGACAACCCTGCGGCAGCCGCCGCCATGGAATTCCTGAAGCAAAAAAGCGAACCGCTCCAGAAGGAAGCCGAAACCGCTTACAAGGCCATGCAGGAAAACAAGAACGATGACACCGAAGCCGCCTATCGCGAAGCCATGGGCAAGCTCCAGAGCGTCATGGGCGCGGAACAGCAGCGTGTAGTGGGTCTGCTCAACGCGGAATTCGAACGGGTGATTCAGGACTACCGCAAGTCCAAGGGCCTGGCCCTGATCGTGGCGCGCAAGTCCGTGCTTGATGCAGACGACGCCATCGACATCACCAAGGACATCGTTGCGGAAATGGGCAAGGTGAAAATCGACTTTGCGGCCAAGGCCGAGGTCAAGGAAACGCCGGCCCCGGAAAAGGCTGAGGAAAAGGCCCCCGAAGCCGCACCCGAAAAAGAGGACGCAAAAGCGGAATAGCCCGCAAGCATCCTCGGCCGTCACGGCAATCACACGGCCCGTTCCTTCTTCTGAAGGACGGGCCGTTTATTGTTTCAGGGTCTGCAGAAAGGCAAGCATCAAGCCGAGGGTTTCATGGAGCGTTTCATCCAGGTTCGGCCGCATGGCACGCACCTGATCCAGGCGGGCATCCCGCGAGGCGACCTCCATTTCCAGGGCCATGGAAACAAGACGGCTGGCGCGCACCACGCCGGACATGCCCTTGAGCGAATGGGCCGCCTTTGCCGCGGCAGGCGCATCGCCTTCATCAAGCGCCCGGCCCAGCTCTTCGGCCCGCACAAGACTGTCTTCCAGATAGGCCTCCAACAATTCCGAGGCCAGACCGGCGTCGCCGCCCAGACTCTGCATGAACGAGCCGGAATCAAACAGGTCTTCAACCATCTTTTTCTCCCCATTTGTCATGGCATAGCACCCGCACACAAGCTTCGGTAGTATAATCCTCATGCAAAAGCCACATCCCGATACATCTTCATATATGATTGAACCACTGCATCCAGATGGTACTTCGATTCCATGCGTTCCCGGCCAGCCTGCCCCGCGGCCCGGCGTTGGGCCGACGACATGCGCAGCAAGCCGATCACAGCCCGTGCCATGGCCGCGTGGTCCCCGGGCCGCACCACGGTTCCGACGCTGTCCAGCACCCGGCGCACATCGCCCACGTCCGTGGCGACGCAGGGAACGCCGCAGGCCATGGCCTCGCCCAGCACGTTGGGAAAACCTTCAGCCTTCGAGCTCAGGCAGAACACGTCCAGCCCGTTCATGAAATCAGCCATGTTCTCCAGCGGCCCCAGCAAACGCACCCGGTCTGCCACACCTGCCTCGCGAATCCCGGCATCAAGAGCGGACTGCCCCGGCTCCATGCCGTCCCCGCAGAGCACAAGCAGGGCATCGGGGAACTCCCCCAGCACCGCGGCAAAGGCCCGCAGCAGGGAGGCATGGTCCTTGAGCAGGTCACGCCGCGCGGCCATGCCGATTACCGGCTGATCCGCGGGCACGCCCCAATGCCGACGCATGGCGGTACGCCTTTTCCGGTTTGGCGCAAAGGCCTGCAGGTCAAATCCGTTGGGCAGCACCCACTGCCTGCGCGGGCGGTATCCCAGGGCCCGGTGGTATGCCAGTCCGGCATGGGAATTGGCCGCAACCCCGGCCGCATGGCCGGAAAGCGTGGCGCAGGCCCTACGCACCAAAAGAGAGGAAAGATTGGAAGGATCCATGGCCGTGCAACGCAGATTCCAGACCACGGGCACATTGCCGGCAAACCGTGCAGCCATCAGGCCCATCAGGTCGGCATGATACAGCCAGGTCTGCACCACGTCGGGCCGCCAGCGAAGCATCAGCGAACGCAGGCGCAACAGGGCACGCGGGTCGGGCATGCCGCGCCGCATGTGCAGCGAATCCACGGCAACGCCCATGTCGCGCAGGGGAGAAGCCAACGGTCCCGGTTCCAGCAGGCTGATAACACGGCACGCACAGTCGAGCGCAGGCAGACGGGAAACCAGCTTCAGCAGCATGGCCTCGGCTCCGCCCCGGTTCAGACCGGTTATGCAATGCAGCACCTTCATTTCGCTTGCCATATGTAACAGAATAGCCTCTTGGACCGACTTCGTCCACGCCGCTGCCCGCGATATCCCCGCAACAGCACAAAAAATTCACACAAAAAATCAAACAAACAAATTCAGCCATATACGGACATGCATACACGGGAACATCAAATGTTTCACGCAATGTTTCTCAATGAATATCAGAATGGTGCGGTATGAAAAAAGTGCATTTCCATCCCCGGGAAGCGCATGGTTGACACATTCGCACCGCGCCACTATATGCCTTGCCTCTGGATTCAAAAGGAGTACTATGCGAACCGTTTTTCATTACATAACAATCACAATACTCTGTAGCGCCGTGGTGGTCATGGTGGCCGTTCTGGGCCTCAAGAACCGCCAGATCGACACCCTGCGCCACGAGCTTGCCCTGGCCAAACACACGGCCGAAGCCCGCAAGCTCATGGTGGAAGAGGCACGGGTGCTGCAGAAGGCTGTCAGCGATTACAACCAGGTCCTCAAGGTCACGGTGACCGCGTACAACGCCGAGGAAGGACAGACCGACGCCGATCCGCTCATCGCGGCCAGCATGCGCAAGGTGCGCGAAGGCACGGTGGCCGTTTCCCGCGACCTGTTCGACCAAGGGTGGGTTTTCGGCAAGAAGATCCGCATCGAGGGTCTGGGCATTTTTGAAATCAACGACCTCATGAACAAGCGCTACAAGAAGCGTGTGGATGTGTTCATGTGGGACAAGGATCAGGCCAGGGCATTCGGCAAGCGCGTGTTCAAGGCGGCGCTGCTGAGCATTTAGCCTGACGCATTCCGGCATGAGGAAAAGGCGCGGCCCCACCGGGGTCGCGTCTTTTTTGTGCAGCGCTTGTGCGGGACCGCATTGCTCATGAGGAAACCGGCGGGGCATGCCGGGCAGGAGGGCAACGGAAAACGGCAGGAAAGGAAGTCCTCTCCTGCCGTCCCATTGCACGCATCAAACGGATTACTGCAGCTGCCCCATGACCTTGGGGACGACCTGCTCCATGATTCCCTGCAGGGCTTCGGAGAGGATGTCCTCCCGACTGCTCACGCCGAAGACCACGGGTTTTTCCACTTCGCTCATGAAGGTCTCGCCGGGGTCGGCGACGCCTTCGCGCTCCACGGCAACGTGAATCTTGACCACGCCTTTCCACGTGGTGTTGCCCGTGGGGGTCATGCGCACGTCCAGCACTTCGCCCGTAACCACGGGCACATTGTCGGTCTGGCGCATGCTGCGGTATTTCACGTTGCACCCCGCAGCGTTCAGCTCCTCATACAGGGACCAGCCGACCCAGTCCGCCACGTCCGATCCGGGCTGCAGCAGGTTGCCGTTGCTGTCGCGCCCGATGGACCGGCTTTCGCGCATGTCCTTGAACACCAGCACGTTGATGGGGTTGCCACAGGAGCCGGCATTGGCGGTGACCAATGCATAGTTCAGGGGCACCACGGTCTTGGGCGAACAGGCCGCCAGCAGCAAAAAGGCGGCACCCAGCACTATTGAAACAAAATATCTTTTATTGTTCATGGTTTGTCCTTGAAGGAACTCAAATGGACTTTTCCCCCTCCGGTTCCGGCTCCTGCGAGGGAGCCTCGGGCTGGTTCAGGGACTTGTCCAATTCGTTTTCCAGTTTTTGCATGAGTTTTCTGGAAAGATCGAGCATGCGCTTCAGGCTGTCCTTGGCAAAGGAGCGCGCGGATTTGTCGAGATCTTCATCCGGGGCAGACCCCGATTCCGGGAGCTCGGCCTGCCCGAGCAGTTCGCTCAGGGCGGTCAGCTGCGCTCGCACCACGTCCAGATCCCGGCGGATGGCAGACAGGGTTTCCCTGTTTTCGGCCTGCAAGGCTTTCACTTTCCGTTCCAGTTGATCCATGCGCTGCTGCATCTGCCCGTATTCGCTGCCCGGGCCGGAAGCGGAGAGTCCTTCCGAATCCTGGGCGCTGCACCCGCAGGCGAACAAACACAACATGACCATGGACAGCACATACGTTTTCATCATCGCGTGTCCTCCTTGCGCCTCCAGCACTACCACAAGGCCGACCACCTCACAACGCCGGGCAACTCTTGCAATTCATACAGGAAACATTACAGTGATCCGATGAACAGAATAACAGCCTCCGTCCTCCCGCTCCTTGTTGCCGCATTTCTGGCTTCCGCACTGTTTGCCGTTCCCGCCCTTGCCGGCGACTATGCCACGCATGAGCCGCCCCGTGATTTTCGCGGCATGCAATGGGGAACGCCGCTCAGCGAAATCTCGGGCATGGTCCCTGTTCCGGCCAAGGGATACAAGAACACATACTACCGCAAGGACGAGCCGCTCACATTCGGTGACGCGGACATCGTTTCCGTTGCCTACTATTTCAAGGACGGCCTCTTGAGCCGCGTGGGCGTGGCCTTCAAGGGACAGGCCAACCAGTTCCTGATCAAGGACAAACTCATCCACGACTTCGGCCCGGGCCGCCAGGTGGGCAGCCGATACGGCTGGATGTGGAAGGATTTTTCCATGGTCATCGACTACAACGCGAGCAGCGACACGGGTGCCCTGTACTACACCTTTGAAAAACAGCCGAAAAAATAGCCATGCCCGACGCCCTTTCCCAGCCGAAGAAAACACGCTCCCGCCGGGCCAGGCCCGGAGCACGCAAACGGGCCGTGCTGCTCTATTCCCTGAGCCTGTCCCTGCTCGGACTGATCCTGCTGCTGAATTTCGGGTTGCTCTACAATGAGGCGGTGGCTCAGGACATGCGGCCGGACCGGCTCATGCGGCTGGCCTACCTGCTCATGCTGGGCGGCATTCTGGTCATGGGCGCGCAGGCCCTGCTCATCTTCAAGGGAGTGCTCGCCAATCTGGACCAGGACCGGCGCAAGGCCGACGAATTGAGCGAGAAAGTGGCCCAACTCACGGTCATCGACGACCTGACAAAGGCCTTCAACCGTTTCAAGTTCGATTCGGTCATGGCCCGCGAGCTGGAAAACATCCGCCGCTACAAGAGCGTGCTGTCCGGGGTGATGTTCGACATCGACGGGTTCCGGGCCATCAATGAAAAGCACGGCTACAATGCGGGCGATGCCGTACTCGTGCATCTGGCCCGCTACGTGAACAAACGCATCCGCAAGACCGACTACCTTTTCCGCTGGCGCGGCGGAAAATTCATCATCCTCACCCCGCACGCGGACCGGGAAAAGGCCGCACAGGCCGCAGACAAGCTCAAAAGGCTCATTGCCGCCACCCCGTTTTCCGGCAGCATCACCCTGACCGTGAGCCTGAGCGTGACCCAGGCCAAAGGCACGGACACCATGGAATCCTTCCTGCAACGGCTGCAGGCCGGGCTGACCAGCGCAAAGAACAAAGGGCGGGATCAGGTCTGTACGGTCTGATCCAACCTTCCGGCCAAAAGAAAATACACACCTTTGCTTTTTTTTCTCCAAACCGTATCATGATGGAAATCATTCGAAATCGGAAAGCGGAGAACCATGAAGCAGCCCATCTTCAGCAGACGTTTCATATTGCTTGCCAAAGCCCTTCTTCCCACGGCACTGACCCTGCTGATCTTTGCCGGGGCCATGTTTCTGGTATTTTTGCCCACGCTTGAAAATTCGCTGCTGGAAAACAAGAAACAAGCCATACAGGACCTGACCGCCTCGGTCATCAGCAGGCTTGCCTATCTGGACAGCCAGGTGAAAGCCGGAAAGCTGGATATGGACGAAGCCCGGAAACGGGCACGCGAGCAGGTGCGGTTCATTCGCTACGGGCGCAAGAACAAAGACTATTTCTGGATCAACGACACCCGGCCCGTCATGATCATGCACCCCTACAGATCCAAACTGGAAGGACAGAATCTTCTCGAATACCGGGACTCCTCCGGAAACGCCCCCTTTGTGGACATGACCCGGGAGGCCCTGCAGGGCGGCGGGTTCGTGCGCTACATCTGGCAATGGAAGGACCAGAAGGACAAGGAAGCGCCCAAGCTTTCCTATGTGCGATTGTTCAAGCCCTGGGATTGGGTCGTGGGCACCGGAATATATCTCGACGACCTTGCTGCGGACATGAAGAAAATCCGCACGGGCGTGACCATGGCCTTTACCCTGCTGCTGACGCTCGTGGCCCTGATTTCCGGATACGTGGCCCGGCAGATATACGTTTCCGAACGCAGACGCGAAAAGGTCCAGAAACAAAGAGAACGGTTGATGAGCGCGCTCAGGGAAGGCGAAGAGCGCTACCGGACCATTGCGGACTTCGCCTACGACTGGGAAGTGTGGCTCGGGCCTGACAAAGGCGTGCTCTATTGTTCGCCGTCCTGCGAACGCATCACCGGGTACGCACCGGAATCCTTTTTCGAAAACCCGGACCTGCTGCGTTCCATCGTAGCCGAACAGGACAGGGAGGCGTGGGACAACTATCTGCAGATGCTCCCGACCCGCGAGGGGCTGCAATTCGATTTTCGTCTGGAACGCAAGGACGGTTCCCGGCGCTGGCTCGGCGTTGTGGGGCGCAGCGTTTTCGGCATCGGCATGAAGCCGCTGGGCCTGCGATTCAGTTTCCGCGACATCACGGAACGCAAGAACATGGAGGAACAGCTCCGGCACCAGGCCCTGCACGATCCCCTGACCGGGCTGGCCAACCGCACCCTCTGTCTGGACCGCATCCGCCACGCCATGGAACGCGCCAAACGGCGCGAGGAGTATTATTACGCAGTGGTGTTCATGGACCTCGACCGCTTCAAGGTCATCAACGACTCCCTCGGACACCGCTTCGGCGACATGGTGCTCATGGAAACCGGCCGCAGGCTGTCGCGCCACATGCGCGGTCTGGACACGGTGGCCCGCTTCGGCGGCGACGAGTTCGTGTTCCTGCTGGATGAACTGGCGTCGCCCAGTCAGGCCCTGCGCATCGTCAAACGCGTACGCGCTGCCGTGGCCGAAAAATTCTGTTTCGAGGGACACGAAGTCATGACCACGGCCAGCTTCGGCATCGTGCTCAGCCCCACGAATTATCACCGGGCCGAGGATCTGCTCCAGAATGCCAATATCGCCATGCACCGGGCCAAGGAAAAAGGACGCAACCAGTTCAAGGTCTTCACCTCGCGCATGCTGGAAAACGCCGTGGAACAGCTGAACCTGGAAAACGACATGCGCAGCGCCCTGAAGGACGGTGAATTCCACATCGAATACCAGCCCATCCTGCTCATGGGAACCAACAGCCTCATCGGTTTCGAGGCGCTTGCCCGCTGGAACCATCCCACCCGCGGCCCCATCCCGCCCTCGGAATTCATTCCCATGGCCGAGGATTCCGGCATGATAATGGAGCTTGGGCAATGGGTGCTGGAAAACGCCCTGAAGACCCTGGCCACATGGCGCGCGCAGAGCGAACGGGCCAAAGACCTGTTCATGGCGGTCAACCTCTCCACACGTCAATTTGCCAAGGCCGCACTGCATACGGATATTCTCGCCACCCTCGAAAAAACAGGCGTTCCCGCGGACAGGCTCAAGCTGGAAGTCACGGAAAGCGCCGTCATGGAAAACCCCGAATCCGCACTGCGGACCCTGAACATCCTGCGGGAAAACGGCGTGCAGTTTTCCATCGACGACTTCGGCACGGGCTATTCGTCGCTGACCCAGCTGCAGCGCCTGCCCGTGGACACGCTCAAGGTGGACCGGTCGTTCATCTCCCGTCTGGGTGAAGGCGACGACCAGGAAAGCACGGAAATCGTCAAGGCCGTTGTGGCCATGGCACGGTGCCTGGACCTGAGCGTGGTGGCCGAGGGCGTGGAAACCGGAAAGCAGCTCGACTCGCTTTCAAGACTGAACTGTGAATGCGTACAGGGATTCCTTTTCCATGAGCCTCTGCACGACAGCGCGGCCATGGACCTCATTGCCGAGCAGGAGTCCAATCCGGTTCCCGAGGATTTCCGCAAACGCCATTTCCAACGCGCCAAAAGCTCGCTGAAAAAGGCGCAATCCGGGACAACAAAGAACTCCGCCCCGAACATCGAGATCACTGATCCCGATGTCTCCTGAATCCCTGCGCAGGGCTGGCCTGCGCTTCACTTTCGTTTTCCTGCTCACAGCGGCATGCCTCGTTGCCACCCCACGCACGAAGGTCTCGGCAGGCAGCCCCGACAAACGCGAAAACGCGATTTTCCTGCGCGCGCAGGACGGGGATTCCCTGATGGTCCGGCTCATGAACGCGAGCAGGGACGTTGTTTCTGTGCGGCTCATCGGCGTGGATTGCCCGGAAAAGGGACAGCAATGGGGTGAGCGGGCCAGGCGTTTTACCCGCGCATTCTGCAACGGGGCTCCCCTGCAGCTGGAATACGACCAGGAACGCATGGACCGCTATGGCCGCACCCTGGCTTATGTGCATACGCACAAGGGCATGCTCAACCGGCAGCTCGTGCGCAACGGGCTGGCGCTGTCCATACTGGTGCGTCCCAACCGAAAACACCATGAATCACTGAAGCGGGCCCAACGCGAAGCCCGGGCCGCCAAAGCCGGATTCTGGGCCCAAGGCGGGCTGGACATGACCCCGTGGCAATGGCGCAGAAAGCATCCACGCCGCCAGTAACCCCCTTTGGCAAGAAAGGCCGAGGGCATGCCCCGGCCTGCGTCGCCTTTTACGACACCATTTCCGGCCATGCGATCCGCTGCGGAAAACCATCCTGCACGGGCACATCACGAAGCATCTGGCGATACTCGGCCCACAAGGCGCGCGCGGCATCGCCCAACGGCGCGTCCGGCATCTGGGTCCAGTCGCTTTGGGCCAGCAGCCGGTCCCTGCGAATGCGGGCGTTCCGGGCCAGTTCCCTTTCCTCGGCCTTTGCATCGTGAACAAGTTGTTCCCGGTCCAACCGATGCAGGCAGACCCTGTCCCGCTCTTCGACCGTCCACGGGTCCACGCCCTCGGGAATGACATGATATTTCGGCAGGCGTTCGCGCCTGTGCAACACCGCGCCCAGTTCACGCGCCCGGTCCGGGCCAAGCCCGGCCCATGTGCAGGGGATGGGCTGGCCCTCCACCTGCTCGTCCGGCAGGCAGGGGCGGGTTCCATCCACGCCGGGCAGAGTCCAATACGAATCAACGTTCATTTCCTGCTGCATTATCGTGCTCCTCATGCTTGTTTCAGGGGCATGGCCCCTTGGGGAAGGTCATAGACAAACGGGGTTGCCCCGAAGTTGTAGTCGACATCGGCCGTGCTGCTGCAGGAGTGCGCCGGATACCAGGTTCCGACCAGCCCCTGCGCCATGACACCGACCTCGGCATTTTCATGAATCACGCTCAGCGTTCCCGAAGGCCCGTCCCACAGAAAACCGAGCGTATTTCCCGGGGCGTACCCGGATATGGAAAAGTCCGTGCCCACGCCGTTGTGGTACAACTTGGCCGCATAGGGCTTGATGCCGTACCCGAACCCGTCCGACCCCACGAAACTGTCCAGCGGCGCGGCAGACGTGGCAATGCCGTAGACGTGCTGCGACCCCGCGCTTGTCGCTTCCCAATACGCACGGCCATCCGGCGGCAGGTGCGCGGCGGCGCGCACCGAGGCCCAATCCGTGCCCATGGCCGAGCGATTGCCGCACGACAGGGTCAGGTTCGGGCTTTTGTCCGCCGGGTTGAGCACGCACAGATTGTTGGTGGGCGTGTCCAGACTTTGTTCGCCCCCGCTCAGGGTCCAATGGCCGTTGTTGCCGGAATCGTCCGTCCCCAATGCGGCCGCGTCCGAAAAAAGCAAACGCGACGACCCCGGCCCATAGGCAGGCCCGGAATCCATGTCCAGAATATCCAGCCGCGTGAGCAACGCATCACACGGATGACTGATGATCTGGATGCCCGCATTGACCGAATTTGCATCCGTGAACACCACGTCCCGGTAATGGCCGGGACCCGTAACAGGCCGGCCCACATTCTCCTCCACGCTGCCGTCCGTGTTGAAGGGGTAGGTAAAGCACCGCAGCGTGCCGCACGATTGCGAACCCACCGTAACGCAAATCAGCAACCTGCGGTCCTCGTGCATGAAGTCCTGCGATGCGTTTCTCTGCACGGCCGCCCATGGTTCCCCCGTGGAAAAATCCACGCCCCCGGAAACGAGCGACGTGCCGCGAATGAATACCCATCCTCCGGCCGCGGCCGACTCGGCAAAATCCGGGTCCGGCGCAAAGTTGCGGGCCGCACCCACTCTCCTGGGAACCCACTGTCCCTTGATGGTACGCCCGAACCAGCCCGGCCCGAGCATCTGGTCATGCAGCACGTGCAGTTGGGCCAGATAGCCTTTGGCGCTGCCCGCGCACCGGGTCAGCACTTCGACCAACACGTCGGCATAGGTGTTCGCCCCGCTCACATCCAGCGTGTCGTGAAACGCGCCGTTCAGGGTCACGCCCATGGCTGCGGCCGTGCCCTGCATGTGCATGTGGTGCCAGCGGGTCTGGTCTGTGAGCACGCCGCCCGGCGTTCCCGCAGGCTTGAACCAGACCGAAACCGTGCCGCCAGCCGATCCCGGCGCAGCATCGGCCGGGCACGTCATGGACTCCACCAGCGCGGAAACCGCTATGGGCGCCGGTCTGGCGCACTGCCCGCCGCTTTTTCTGGGTGTCAGGCCCATGCTCACACCCCCCGGTTGTCCACGCACAGGGTGGCGGAAACACCGTCATGCACCAATGCCAGCCGGTGCATGTCCGCGCCCGCTTCCGGCTCGCCCACGGTTCTGCCCGCATAGCCAGGGTCCAGAGTGAGGGCGTGCCCCTGCGTATAGATATTGAAATGCCATTCCCCCTGCTCCTGCGGCACCAGCAAGGGAAACATGCGGTCCTGTTCAAGGGTCCACACGAAACGGCCGCGTGCGTTCAGGTCGACCTCGGGAACGACCGCGTCCTGCACTGCCACATACGGTTCGGCCACGCTGACCAGCAGGGACTGGCCCGCCCGATCCGCCTTGAGGATATCCGGATCCGCGGGTTCGCCGCCCAATGCGGCCAATGCCGCGCCGGGCGTCTGCTCCCCGGTGCCGCCCTGCGAAACAGCCAGCGGCAGGGCCAGCAGTCCTTGGGCCGCCAGTTCCCGGTTGGCGAGGTTGTCGCCGTTTTCATTCCATGCCAGCACGCGCCCGGGCTGGGGGTCGGGCACTTCCACCCCGGTCACGGCCGACGACAGGCGCAGGGACACCGTGCGGTCCAGCCGCTCGGAAAGCGACTGGCAGATCATGGTCAGCAGGTCCAGCGCGGCCTCGTGGCTCTGGGCCGGAAACGCGTCGTTTTCCAGATAGTCGGTCTCCTGCACCATGGACGGCTCGCGCTTGATGACCAAACGCTCCCCGGCCAGCGGGGCCGACGCCATGGTGCACACTCCGCCATTCTGCTGCCCCGCGCCCGAAAGCGTGTACCCGGTGCCCTGCTGTTGCACGGTTTCCACGCCCGAACGATCGCGAAGCACCACCAGCAGGTCGCTGTCGCGCGTGAACATGAACGGCACGGCGAACCCGGCCGTGGAGCCGTTGCCCACGTATTCTACCCGGTTCTGGGTGGATGATACGGTCATGAAATCCTCCTGTTTCCGTAGGTTGCCGCGCCCCGGGCCAGCAGGCTGGTGCGCGGTGCGGTCCGTTGTTCGGTCCGCGCATCTGGGTTTTGATCTTCCTGTTCATACGCGGCAGATTCCGCGGCCCTGTCCCGTGCGGCGCGTGCGGCATTGCCCAGCAACAGAGAACCGCTCATGGTCAGCCCGGAGCCGCCTGAACGCGACCGTTGCGTGGCCCGGTCCCGAAGGTCCTGCCGCGCCTGTTCGGACGCCTGCCTCTTTTCCTGCTGCTCGCGGTCCTGTTCACGGTAATTCTGTGTCTGCCCGCTGAGCGCGTCGGACGCTTCCCGCTCCCTGCGCCTGTTGTCCGCTTTTATGGCCGAATCAAGTAGCCCGGCCAGATCGCCTGTCTGAAAAGTTCCTCCCATGTGTTCCTCCTGTGATTATTCGTTGACCACGACTTCGGGCACGATCATGAGCACGGTCATGGGCAGGGGTTGCCGCTGCACCACGGTGAGCACGCCGTCACGGTTCCAGCCCTTGGGAAACAGCACCCGCTTGTCTCCGGCCCAGAGTTCGGGCGGGTTGTCCATGCGGTCTGCGGGCGAGCGAAAATACACGGGCTCCAGATTGTCCGGCGCAGGGCCGATGCCGCCGCCCAGCGTGTCGTGAAAGCGTACGGCCACGCGCACGATGCGTTTGCGTTTGGTCTGGGCCGTGCCCCGGTTGCTGCCCGCTTCCAGCCGCATGGGCTGGACCACGGACTCGAAAGGCAGGCCCGCGTGGATCACGGAGGCCTCGCGCTCCAGCGTGATGGAACCGTCCGTATCCACGGTCACCTCGGGATGCACGGCCCCGTCCGCGAGCACGGTCACCACCCGCCCGGCCAGATGGTCCAGCCCGCACAGGGTTCGCACGGGTTCACCCGCATGGGTCAGGCCGCTGTCCACAAAAAAGGCGGATGCCGCGCCCATATCCGTGCGCGCCTCCAGATATTCCACGTTGCACACGCTTTGCCCGGCGCGTTCACGCCGCACCAGCACCCACAGTTCGTCGCGGCGCGAGGGCCCGTGATGCACGCAGGCGATGGCCGTGATCTGCCCGTCCGTCTGCAGCCGGGACCACGCCACCACATCCTCGTCCGGCTCCATGGTCAGGCAGGCCAGCGCCCCGTCCTTGCGCAGGGCGTAGACAACGGAGTCCGGTTCCTGCGCATAGGCCAGCTGCGTGAGCCCCGGCCCGGCAATGTGCTCGGAAAGCAATGTCAGGTCGCGGGAGGCATAGGCGTCGGATTCGTCGCGGTAGCCCATGCCGCGCACCTTGGATCCGGAACGCTGGATGAACAGGGCCTCGCAGCCCACGGTCTCGGGACGCGCACCCTGCGACCCGCACGAGCCCTGATGGTCCGCCTTGACGCAGGACGGGGTCAGCACGCCCGAATCCGAACTGCCGACGGTCCATTCCCCGCCCGAAGTGCCCACCCACAACCGGGCGCGCGGCACCAGAAATTCGATATTGTTGCCCTCGCGTCCGGCAAGGGTGATCTCCATGGCGTCGTCGTCCAGCGGCTCCTGCCCGGCCTCGGAAACAATGCGGTCCCCGGGCATGACCAGCTCCCAGAACTCCTCGCGCAACAGGCCGTCCGGCCCGTGCACGGTCTCGATGTACCGGGCCGTGCTGCCCGGCGTTTCCACAAAGGTCACCTCCATGTTGGCGCTGTCCGGCGCATAAATGCGCCCGCCCCTGTAGCGGTAATAGCAATCGCCGCCGTCCGTGGACCTGCCGCGCACGCCGCTGCCCGCATCGAACAGCCCGCCCGCGCGCACCGTGAACTTTTCCGCGTACGCCCCGGTTCCGGTGCCGCTGACCACCCGGTCCCGCCATGCCTCCATGGGCGCCTCGCAGGTGCGCAGCCGGAAATCATGCATATGCCCGGTGCGCGAGAACCAGATGGTTCCGGGCTGCTCCGGGGTGGCGGCCAGCACCAACCGCTGCTCGAAAAAACAGCAGCAGGAAGGATAGTTGCCTTCTCCCCACGCCTCGGGCCTGCCCAGAAATTCCATTTCCGCAAGTTCCCATTGCGCATGACCGCGCCGGGTCAGGGTGCGCGGCGGATGGTCCTTGTGCACCAGCACCAGCACGTCGTTGGACTGCACGTAGCGCAGCCGTTCCAGCTCCGATGCCGCATAGGGCACGTCCAGCTCAAAGGGACGGTCGTCCGCACCCTGCACCAACCCATGGTCTGCGAACACGCACATTTTCGGGGTTCCGTCCTGCTCTCCGAATTCAAGGATGTAGGTCTGGTCCGGGTTGAATTCAAAGGGAATCAGCAGCCCCGGAGCGTCGTGGTCCATGGCGTGACCCACGAACCGGAATCCGCAGCGCCGCGAAATGCCGCCGTGCGGATGCACATGAAAATTGAGCAGCGTGCGGCAGCCGTTGAAATATTTGGCCAAATCGACCCGGCCTTCCAGACGCGGACTGAGTTCCCCGGCCGTGAAGCTGGTCAGGGGTGGTGTGGCTATGCTCATGAGGTCTCCTTGCCTTGTGGTTCCGGCAGGGGTGCGCCCTGCAATGGCAACCAGACTACCCCCGGTTCCGGGGTGCGGAACCGAATGGAAGGCAAAAGGACATGACCGGGAAACAAACTCCTGTTGACAGGGATACGCCGCGCCGCACTGGACGGCACAGCGCAAAAACGGTATCCGCTGCTGCCATGGAAACCGCTCTTGACGCCGCACAACTGGCCCGGCTGCGCGCGCTGGCCAACCGCCCCCTGGCCGTGGGCAACCGCGAAACGCGCAACAGGCTCTGGCTCGCGCCCATGCTCGGGCTGGGGCACGTGGCCTTTCGCGCCGTTCTGGAAGAGTACGGCGGGTGCGGACTCATGGTTTCCGAAATGTGCAGCGCGCTGGCCCTGCCCTCGGAAAACCCGGCCACGTCCCCGGTGTTCACGTTCACGCGGGACGAACTGCCCCGGCTCAGCTGCCAACTGGTGGGCGCGCAGCCCGAGGAATTCACGGCCGCTGCCCAACGGGTGCAGCGCGAAGGATTCTTCGGCGTGGACATCAACATGGGCTGTTCGGTTTCCGGCATCTGCGGCAAGGGGCGCGGCGCAGACCTCTTGCGCGACCCGGACCGGGCCGAGGCGGTCGTGCGGGCCGTGCGCGATTCCGTATCCATTCCCGTGACCGTGAAATTCCGCACGGGCTGGAGCACGGACCCGGCACCGGCCGTGGCCATGGCCCAACGGCTGGAACAGGCCGGTGCGGACGCGTTGGTATTTCATCCCCGCGTGGCCCCGGACAAACGTTCGCGCCCGCCCGTGTGGGACCACATCCGGCTGGTGACCGGGGCCGTTTCCATCCCGGTGATCGGCAACGGCAACGTGTGCACCCCGGCCGACGCCCTGCGCATGTTCGAGGAAACCGGGTGCGCGGGCATTGCCATGGGACGCATGGCCATTGCCCGGCCATGGATATACGCGCACATGACCGGAAGCGAGCCGGGGCTGCCCGCAGACTACCTCCACTACGCCCTGCGGCTCATGGACGAGCTTGAAACGCGCTATCCGGACCCGATCCGGGCCGTGAAGCTCTACAAGAAGATCGCGGTCTACATTGCGGCCAACCACGCCTTTGGCCTGCGGTTGCAGGGTCCGCTGATCCGCGGCGCCACCATGGACCACATGCGCGAAAACGCGCGCGAAAATCTAACCCCGGACAAGCAAACCACCGAGCGGCCCAACGCCCTGATGTTCACGTCTTGACGGTCGGTGGGCCAGTACGTACTTTCGCGGTTCCAAGGAGAACCCAGCCATGAAGGTCATTGATCTCAGCCACCGGCTCGAACCGGACATGCCCGTGTATCCCGGGGACGATCCCGCACTGATCACCCGTCCCCGCACCCATGAGGAACACGGCTTTTCCGCCACGCACCTGAACCTGGGCGCGCACGCGGGAACGCACATGGATGCGCCCCTGCACATGCTTTCGGACGGGCCGGGCGTGGACTGGTTCGACGCCGCCCATTTCGTGGGCCGGGCCGCAGTGCTCGACGTGAGCGCGGCCGGGCAATACCTCGGGGCCGAGGAACTGGCCGAGGCATCCGCGCTGGTCACGGAGACGGGCGGACTGGATTTCCTGCTGCTGCGTACCGGGTGGGACCGCCACTGGAACACCCCCGCATACTGGAAGGACTGGCCCGAACTCACGCGCACGGCCGCACGGCTGCTCACCGGGCTGGACCTGCGCGGCATGGGCATGGACACACCCTCGCCCGACGGGCTGAACGCGACCGAAGCGCACCTGTCCCTGTTCCGCGCGGGCATGGTGGTGGTGGAAAACCTGTGCAACCTTGATGCGTTGCCCGAGGAACCGTTCACCTTTTCCTGCCTGCCCCTGAACATTGCCGGTGCGGACGGCGCGCCCTGCCGGGCCGTGGGCCTGCTGCAAGACAGCCCGGAAGACCACTTCCCCTTTGCGGACGCGCCTTCATGAGCCAGCGACACGACAACCCCGCCTCGGCCATGATCTACCTGCTGCTGGTGCTGACCGTGGCCCTGTGGGGCGGCACATGGATCGCCGGACGCATGATCGCCAACCACATCGGCCCCATGTCGTCCTCGTTCCTGCGCTTTTCCATATCCGCGCTCTGCCTTGTGTTCATGGTCATGCGCTCGGAGCACGGGCTGCCGCGCCTGAGCCTGCGCCAGGCCATGCACGCGGCCTTTCTCGGGGCCACGGGCATCTTTTTATACAGCTACTTCTTTTTCACGGGATTGCAGACGGTTCCGGCCAGCCGGGCCGCACTGATCGTGGCCTGCATCCCGGTATGCATCGCGGTGTGCTCGGCCCTGATCTACCGTGAGCCGTTCGGCCCCAAGCGCTTGCTGGGCACCCTGCTTTCGCTCTGCGGCGTGGCCGTGGTGCTTTCCCACGGCGATCCCATGGCCCTGCTCAAGGACGGCGTGCACGGCGGCGACCTGCTCATCCTCGGGTGCGTGGCCTCATGGACCGCCTATTCGCTGGGCGGGCGCGCCGCCATGCGGCATTTCAAGCCCACGGTGGCGGTCATGTGGGCCTGCGTGTTCGGCTCCGCGTTCCTGTTCTTCCCGGCCCTGCACTACGGCCTGATCGCGGACATGGCCAAGGCCAGCATGCAGGACTGGCTGTGCATACTGTTCCTTTCCGTGCTGGCCACGGTGCTGGGCTATGCGTGGTACTACAAGGCCATCAACGTCATCGGCCCGGCACGCTCCGGCATCTTCATCAACCTGGTGCCGGTCTTCGCCATCATATTCGCCTGCCTCATGCTCGGCGAAACCCCGGACATTTCACTGCTCACGGGCGGCTGCGTGGTCATTGCCGGGGTGTATGTGACCAACAGGGGATAGCTGGCCGGAGTGCGTTGGGCGGCCTGCTCCCTGATGCGGAAAAGTGCCGGCAAAAGACTGTTGCGTTTGCACGCGACAGCCAAACGAGGATATCCACCGCAATTCCTTCTCCCTTTTGCGCTGACGCGCAGCCACAAACACCACATCACACAACCCCGTATTTACGGCGCATACATTGACACGTTTTTGTTGATCGTATACACCTTACGCACTTCAAATTCATACATGTATTCTTCAAGGGGTGGTGTTCTGTCATGAAAAAATACAGCTTTCTCTTCGTGTTGCTGATTGCCCTCGGTCTGGCCGCCTGCAGCGGCCCCGAATCGTCGGAACAAAACCGGAACACACAGGCCCAACAGGCCGAGCCGGAAACCCGGACCGTCACGGACATGATGGGCCGGACCGTAACCGTGCCGGTCAATCCGACCCGCGTGATCTGCTCCGGACCGGGCTGCCTGCGCTACCTGACCTACCTGCAGGCGCAGGACAGGGTCATCGCCGTGGACAGCATTGAAAAGCGCAAGACACGCATCGACGCACGCCCCTATGCCATGGCCAATCCGCAATTTGCCAAGCTGCCCCTGTTCGGGGAATTCCGCGGCCATGACAATCCCGAGCTGATCGCGGCGCTGGACCCGCAACCACAGGTCATCTTCAAGACCTACCGCGGCATGGGCACGGACCCGCAGGAGCTGCAGGACAAGACCGGCATTCCGGTTGTTTCCCTTGACTACGGCGACCTGAACGCGCGACGTGCGGCCATGAACACCGCCCTGAACCTCATGGGCGAGGTGCTGGGCAAGCAGGAACGCGCACAAGAGGTCATCGCCTTCATGGACGCGGCCGAAGAGGATCTGGGCAAACGCGCTGCACAGTCGGCCGCACACCCCACCTGCTACGTGGGCGGCATCGCCTCCAAGGGACCGCACGGATTCCGCTCCACCGAGCCGGGCTACCCGCCCTTCGCCTTTTTGAACGCCCACAACGTGGCCGCGCCCACGGACGGTTCCAAGCCCTCGCGCCACGCGGACATCGCCAAGGAACAGATCGTCCAGTGGGAGCCGGACTACATCTTCGTGGACCTGTCCACCATCCGGGCCGGTTCCGAAGCCAACTCCCTGTACGAGCTGAACACGGACCCGTCGTACAAGGGCCTCAAGGCCTGCCTTGAAAAACGCATCTTCGGCGTGCTGCCCTACAACTGGTACACCTCCAACCACGGCAACACCCTTGCGGACGCCTACTTCATCGGCAAGACCCTGTACCCGGATGCGTTCGCGGACGTGGACCCGGCAGCCAAGGCCGACGAGATCTATTCCTTCCTCGTGGGCAAGCCCGTGTTCGGGGAAATCAACAAGGCCTTTGGCAGTCTCGCCTTCAAGCCGCTTGATCCGTCCGTGCTGCGCATTGGCGACAATGGCGAAATACTGGCCAAATAGGGGCGGACGAAATGCATTTTGACGACGGCTGCATGCCCGCCGACTACCTGCGCCACATCGGGCGCAAACGTTTGATCGTGGTTGTGGGAACCGCGTGCATGCTGGCCAGCGTGCTGCTGGCCGTGAGCCTCGGAGCCGTGAGCATTCCATTGCCCGACGTGCTGAGCACGCTGACCGGGAACGCCGCCACCCGGCGCTGGGACGCCATCATCTGGAACATCCGGCTGCCGCAGGCCCTCTCCGCGCTGGTGGCCGGGGCCGGGCTTTCCGTGGCGGGCGTGGTCATGCAGTCCGTGCTGCGCAACCCGCTGGGCTCGCCCTTCACACTGGGCATCTCCCATGCGGCTGCGTTCGGCGCCGCGGTTTCGGTCATGCTCTTCGATTCCGGCAACATGCACTCCACGGGCGCGGACGCCATCGTCATCAACAATCCATACCTGACCACGGGCGCGGCCTTTGTGATGAGCATGGTCACCACCTTCGTGATCATCGCCATATCGCGCATCCGGCGCACCTCGCCCGAGGTCATGATCCTGGCCGGGGTGGCGCTCTCCGCCCTGTTCACCGCGGGCACCATGTTCCTGCAATACTTTGCGGACGACATGCAGCTGGCGGCCATGGTCTTCTGGACCTTCGGCGACACCGCGCGCGCGGACTGGGCCGAGCTGGCCTTCATGAGCACGGCGCTGGTGGCCGGGCTGGTCTTTTTCATGGCCAACCGCTGGAACTACAATGCCGTGGACGCCGGTGACGAAACCGCCACCGGGCTGGGCGTGCGCGTGCAGCGCGTACGCATGCTGGGCATGCTCGCGGCATCGCTGGTCACGGCGGTCATCGTGGCCTTTCTGGGCATCATCGGATTCGTGGGGCTGGTCTGCCCGCACATGATGCGGCGCATTGTTGGCGACGACCACCGCTTCCTGCTGCCGGCATCCACGGTCTGCGGCGGCCTGCTGCTCCTGCTTTCGGACACGGTTGCCCGGCTGGTGCTCGCGCCCCATGTGTTGCCTGTTTCCGTGCTCACGGCCTTCATGGGCGCGCCCGCGTTCCTTTACCTCATCATCAGGGGATACCGAAAATGATCCTGCATGTGGACGGACTGGATTTTCATTACAAAAGCACACCCGTGCTGCGCGACGTGCATTTTTCCGTGGACGAAGGCGAGGTGCTGGCCATCATGGGCCCCAACGGCGTGGGCAAAACCACGCTGCTCAAGTGCATGAACGCCATCCACTCGCCGTCCGGCGGTTGCGTGATGGTGGACGGCGCCGATGTTTTCCAGCTCCGGCCCGGCCAGATAGCCCGCAGGCTGGGCTATGTTTCCCAGCGCGCGGAAACCGGACGCATGACCACATTCGACGCGGTGCTCATGGGCCGCAAGCCCCACATACGCTGGAACGTGAGCGAAAACGACCTGCGCATCGTGGACAGCGCGCTCAAGCGCCTGCGCCTGGAAAAACTCTGCCTGCGCTATCTGGACGAAATGAGCGGCGGGGAAGTGCAGAAAGTCTGCATTGCCCGCGCACTGGTTCAGGAGCCGCGCATCCTGCTGCTGGACGAGCCCACCAGCAGCCTCGACCTGCGCAATCAGGTGGAGATACTGGGCCTTGTGCGGGCCGTGGTCAAAAGCCACCATGTGGCCGCGATCATGACCATGCACGACCTGAACCAGGCCCTGCGCTACGCGGACAAGTTCGTGTTCCTGCGCGGGGGGCGCATCCATGCGGCAGCGGACCGCGACAGCGTCAACGAAGCCATCATCGAAGAAGTCTACGGCGTTCGCGTGCATATGGAAGAAGTTGCCGGAAGGCCCGTGGTGGTCCCCATGGACGACACCGAGGAACGCCTGCTGCGCGAACACGATCACGCACACCACCATGAATACGGCATCAGCCAGTAAAACGGGAACTATCATGAGCTGCACCACTCCGAATCACGTCATCGAAGAGGCCGTGCGTTTTCACGGCCATGTCTGCCCCGGCCTTGTCATCGGCATCCGCGCATCGGAGGTCTGCCTCGAGGAATTCGGCCACAACAACGACGAACCCATCTGCTGCGTGTGCGAAACCGACATGTGCGGGGTGGATGCCATCCAGTTCATGACCGGCTGCACGCTGGGCAAGGGCAACCTCATGCAGCGCGACTACGGCAAAACCGCCTTCACGTTCTATCGCAAACGGGACGGCAAGGGCATCCGCCTGCTGCTCAACCGCGACGCGCTGGGCAGGGACCACGACGAGAGCTCGGACCTGCTCAAGAAAAGCCTCGAGGGAACCATCACCGCCCAAGAAGCCGAGCGCATGGAAGCCCTGCGCGAACAGACTCGCCAACAGATACTGGACGCGCCCATTGAAACGCTGTTCACACGCATGGAGCCGGACCAGTTCATCCCACGGCCGCCCAAGATTCTGGAAACCCTGACCTGCGAGCATTGCGGCGAGGGCATCATGGAATCCCGGTCCCGGCGTTTCGCTGGCCAGACCCTGTGCATTCCCTGCTTTGCCAAGGTGGAACAGAAGGTCTGATGCACCTTTACTCCCCCGGTCTGCAAGGGTATTGAACGCCCATACCGGAGGATGATTCATGGAAGACCGCATCGAACGACTGGAATCTGCCGTGGCCCAGCAGGACAACACCATCGAGGAACTGAACCGCGTGGTGTTCGACCAGCAAAAACAGATCGACGAGCTGGAAAAGAAGCTGGAATTGCTGGCCGCCAAATTCCGTGAAATGGCCGAGGCGCAGGACACGGGCTTCGTGGACACGCCGCCGCCCCATTACGGGGGCCGCTCATGACAACGGCGACCTCGGCAATCTCGGCGCAAGAGATCATCGACACCCTGGGCCTTGAACCGCACCCGGAAGAAGGCGGGCATTTCCGCGAAACCCACCGGGCCGCGGAAACGCACAAGGCAGAGCACCTGCCGCACCGCTATGAAGGACCGCGCGCCCACAGCACGGCCATCTATTACCTGCTCACGCCGAACACGTTCTCGCACCTGCACCGGCTCAAGAGCGAGGAAATATTCCACTTCTATCTGGGCGATCCCTGCGAAATGCTGCACCTGCACCCGGACGGACGGCAGGAAACCGTGATCCTCGGCCACGACATCGTCAACGGCCAGCGCGTGCAGCAGGTGGTCCCGGCCGGGGTCTGGCAGGGCATGCGCCTGCTGCCGGGCGGCTCGTTCGCGCTCATGGGCTGCACCGTGGCCCCGGGATTCGAATACCGGGATTACGAGCACGCAGACCGGGACGCGCTGTTGCAACACTACCCGGAACCGTCAGAACTGATCCGCCTGCTCACCGCATAAACACCCTCGCAAAAACAGACGAGCCCTCTAACACGGTTGCCTCCCGGAGCGGCAACTAGTATAGATAATTGCCTATCTTGGAGGTGGGAAGTCTGTAACATCCTCCACTCACGCTATAGTACAGAGGGAAATATACTCATGAATCTTTTCAGAAACCTCAGCCTGCGCAACAAGATACTCCTGCCGGTATGCCTTGTTGTGGCTGCAGTACTCGTCACAACGCTCTTCATTCTCGGTTCCCGCGTATCGGAAATGTCCGCTCAACAGGCATTGGACCGCACCGAGGAAATGGCCTACCGCCACGGCATGGAAGCCAAGGGGGAACTCAACCACCTTCTGGACACCGCCTCGTTCCTTTCGCAGACCATGCAGGGCTATCTGGACCAACCAGAACGCCCTTCCCGGGCCATGGTCATGGGCGTCATGAAAACCCTGATCGACAGCAGCCCCGAACTGGGCGGCGTGTGGATCGGATTCGAGGCCAACGCCTATGACGGCAACGACGCGGCGTTCGCGGACCAGCCCGGCATGCTGGAAAACGGCCGTTTCGCGCCCTACTGGATCAGCGGGGAAGAGTCGGTGCACATAATTACCGGCCTTACGGACCCGCCGCCCACCAGCGATTACTACACCATTCCCCTGCGCACGGCCCGGCCCTATCTGACCCCGCCCGTGACCTACACCATCAAGGGGAAGGACATGACCATGGTCAGCGCCTGCGTACCCATCAGGCACAACGGCCGCGTCGTGGGCGTTGCCGGGGCAGACATGTCCATGCAGGGGCTGGCGGAAATCACCAACAACCTGCATCCCTATGAAGAAGGATACGCCACCATCATGACCGGGTCGGGATTCATCGTCACCCATCCTTCCGCTCAGGTGGCGGGCAAAATGCTGGGCGAGGTCACTGATCCCGATTTTGCCGACCGTGTGCTCTCCAGAATAACCAACGGCCAGCCGTATCATGAGGTGCGCGTTGCCAAGGGCACCGGCCTGAAGGCCCAGTTCTCCTTTGCCCCGTTTGAAATCGGCGATTCCGGCGAATACTGGCTCATGGGCATCAACGCGCCGCTGGACACCGTCATGGCCCAGTCCACGTTCATCATCAAATTGTGCATCGTTCTGGGCGTGATCGCACTGGTCGTGCTGGTGGCGGTCATCTTCTTCCTTGCGCGCTCCATTGCCGCGCCCCTGGGAGCCGGGGTGGACTTTGCCCAGCAGGTTGCCGGCGGGGATCTGACCGCAAACCTTGAACTGCAACAGAACGACGAAATAGGCAGGCTCGCACTGGCACTGGATTCCATGGGCGGCAAGCTGCGCGCCGTGGTGCAGAACGTGCGCGGCGGCGTGGAAAACGTGGCCGCCGGCTCCGAGGAGCTTTCAACCACGGCCGAAACCCTTTCGCAGGGGGCCACGGAACAGGCCGCCAACGTGGAAGAGGTCTCCTCCTCCATGGCGCAGATGGCCACCAACATCGCCCAAAGCGCGGAGAATGCAAAAAAGACCGAGGAAATAGCCATACGCTCGGCAAGGGACGCCGAAGAAGGCGGCAAGGCCGTGCAGGATACCGTGACCGCCATGCGCGACATTGCGGACCGCATTTCCGTGATCGAGGAGATCGCACGCCAGACCAACCTGCTGGCCCTGAACGCGGCCATCGAGGCAGCACGGGCCGGAGAGCACGGCAAGGGATTCGCCGTGGTTGCCGCCGAAGTCCGCAAGCTGGCCGAACGCTCGGGAACCGCTGCCGCGGAAATCAGCGAACTCTCGGTAAACAGCGTGGCCGTAGCCGAGGGTGCCGGGGAAATGCTGGGCAAGATCCTGCCGGACATCCGGCAGACCGCCGAGCTGGTACAGGAAATCGCCTCGGCCTCCGATGAGCAGAATCAGGGCGCGGAAACCGTCAACCGGGCCGTGCAGCAACTTGATTCGGTCATCCAGCAGATCGCCTCCGCGGCCGAGGAGATGTCTTCCACCTCACAGGAACTCTCGGGACAAGCGGCCACACTGCTGGACACGGTGGCCTTCTTCAACATCGGCAACAACGGATCGGGCAATGCCGCAGCCACCTACGCGCGCTCATCGCAGCCCGTAACCCGGACGGCCAGACCTCGCGGCCTGCCCGCGCAGCAACCCCGAAAACAGGTCCAGCCCACACGATCCGCACAAAAGGACAGCGGACTGAACCTGAACATGGGCGACGAGGATTTCGAGAAATTCTAAACGGCCCAAAGCCCGAAAAGACAACGGCCCCAAACCGTATTCCAGCGGTTCGGGGCCGTTTTTTCGTCATTCGGCATGCTGCCCACGCAACATGGACTCAGACCATGGACATTGCCGCGGCATGACCCGAAGCCCAGGCCCAGTGCAGGTTGTGTCCGCCAAGATCACCGGTCACGTCCAGCAGCTCGCCCGGCACATACAGTCCCGGCACGGCCTTGGCCTCCATGGTCTTGGAGGATATCTGCGCGGTATCCACACCGCCCACGGTCACCTCGGCCTTGCGCCACCCTTCCGTGGCCTGCGGCACGAATTCCCAGTGATGAATCCGGCGGGAAATATCTTGTCGCAGTTTGTTGGAAATCTGTGAGATTGGCGTTTCCAAAAAATCTTTTGGCAACAATTCCAGTATCATGCGCTTTGGAAGCAGAGATTGAAGATAGTTGCGGAGCATCAGGCTGCGGGTCCGGTTGTCCTGAATGTCCCGGTCAAGATCAACGCCGGGCAACAGGTTCACCACCACAGACGCCCCCTTGGTCCACAGGGATGCGGCGCGCATGACCGCCGGACCGGAAACGCCCTTGTGCGTAAACAGAAGATCATCCGCAAATTCCCGCCCGGCGCAATGAACGGTTGCGGGCAGGGCCACGCCGGCCAGCCGCCTGCACAATGCGCCCTGCTCGCCGCCCAGCACCAAAGAAACCAACCCGGGCCGCAGGGGCGTGACCTGCAGCCCGAACTGCCGGGCCAGGTCATAACCCAGACCTGAAGCCCCGGCCTGCGGCCAGCTTTTGCCGCCAAGGGCCAGCACCAGCCGCGGTGCGCACAGGGTTTCCCGGTCCGTTTTCACCATAAAGGGGCCGGTTCCCTGCACGGAATCGATGCTGCGTTCGCAGAGAATGCGCGCCCCGGCCCTGTGGCATTGCTCGGCCAGCACGCCCGCCACACGGCCGCCGCCTGAATCCGAAAACAGTTGCCCGTCCGCCTTTTCCTCATAGCCGATGCCGTGTTCAGCAAAAAACGCCACCACGTCCCACGGCGTATGCCGGGCCAGCGCGGACTTGCAGAAATGCGGATTGGCGGAGATGAAATGCTCGGCCGAGGTGTGCAAATTGGTGAAGTTGCAGCGCCCGCCCCCGGCAATGCGCACCTTGCGCCCGGGCTTGGGACCGTGGTCCACCAGCGTTACGGAAAGGCCCTGCCGCGCGGCATGCAGACCGCAATACAGGCCCGAGGCCCCGGCTCCCAGAATAATCACGTCCTGTTGCGTCATGGCCCGTTTGTAGGCCGGTTCCGCTTCCGGCTCAACAGGAAAAAATACGCGCGCGCCCGTCTTTTCATTCCCTGCGGATTCTGGTATCGTCCACTTCTGGAGCATTTTGCGTCACGTTCACAGGGAGGTTATTGCAATGGAAGGATATTTCTGGTTTTTCCTCGGTCTGGGCATGACCATCGCCGCGTTGGTGATGATCAAGGCCAGCACCCCCAACGAAGACTAGGGCTATTGCGCCGGTCTTCCGGCACACACGTTTTTTTTGAACGGGGAATCCGCTGCAGCGGGTTCCCCGTTTGCTCATGAATGAACCATGCATCCCGGGGATTGGTCATGATCATCTACTCGTGGAACGTCAACGGCTACCGGGCCGTGCTCAAAAAGGATTTCCGCTCGTGGCTGGATGCCTGCGGCGCCGACGTGGTCATGCTGCAGGAAACCAAGGCCGAAAAATCGCAGGTTTCCCAAGAGGACAGCGAGCCGGACTCCTTTTCCCACCACTACTGGAATTCGTCCAAGAAAAAGAAAGGCTATTCGGGCGTGGCTTGTTTTGCCAACCCCGAACCGCTGGCCGTGAACACGGGCCTGCCCGACCCGCAATACCGGGACGAAGGCCGGGTGCTGCATCTGGAATATCCGGATTTCCACCTCTTCAACATCTATTTTCCCAACGGCCAGATGTCGGACGAACGCCTCGAGTACAAGATGGGCTTTTACGACAGCTTCCTGCGCCACGCCGAAGAGCTGCGGCAGACCAAGCCCATCGTGGTGGGCGGCGACTTCAACACCGCGCACACGGAAATCGACCTCAAGAACCCCAAATCCAATGCGGACCGTTCCGGGTTCCTGCCCGTTGAACGCGCATGGATCGACACCTTCATCGAGCACGGATACGTGGATACCTTCCGCCTGTTCGAACCCGGCCCGCACCACTATTCGTGGTGGTCGTACCGCTTCAACGCCCGCAAGAACAACGCGGGATGGCGCATCGACTATTTCTTTGTTTCCGATGAATTGAAGGACAAGGTCACGCGCGCATGGATCGAGCCGGACGTGTTCGGTTCGGACCACTGCCCCATCGGCGTGGAGATCGACATATAGCCGACGCCCCGGCAAACGCGGACTTGCTGCGGCTTCAAAACGATTCCGCCCGGCGCAGCCAATGCTCGCGCCGGGTTTTTCATTTGGCTTTGCAACCGCTCCGGACCGCGAACACGGCCAAGACACCAAGAGTCCGGCTGCCTGCGAAAAAACAAAACGGGAAAGGGGAAACCGTCCGCTAGCGTTCTACGTCCAGCTCACGCTTCTTGGTGTACAGGAAGCGCACGAATTCGTACTCGAACGGCGTGTCCGTGGAATAATAGCGGAACGGCGTGGTGGACCGCGCGTTCAGGGCGCGCACGCCCGTGTTCACGTTGCGGGCCGTGTCCCTGTCTTCCACGTCCGCAACGTCGTAAATGGCTTCCATCTCGTAGTAGGTGATGAAGTAGTCACCCACCAGCCCTGCGGTGTCGCGCACGTTGGAAGGCCCGAGAACCGGCAGCACCAGATACGGGCCGTCGTCGACGCCCCAGACCCCGAGGGTCTGGCCGAAATCTTCCTTGCGCCGGTCAATGCCCATCTCCGTGGCCACGTCAAAGAGGCCCAGCACGCCCAGCGTGGAGTTGACCAGAAAACGCCCCAGCACCTTGAAGGCACGCTCGGGCTTGGCCTGCAGCACGGAGTTCACGAAGTTGGGCACCTCGTTGAGGTTGTCGATGCTGTTGGAAATACCCTTGCGCAGGGGCGGGATGAACACGGCCTCGTACACGGAAACCGCGGGCAGAAACACGTAGGTGTCGAACCGGGAGTTGAACGCGTACATGGTGCGGTTGAACTTGTGCAGGGGATCGTCCACGCCAATGTAGGAATCCTCGGTGGCGTAGGTGATCTCCTCGGGCGACGGCGCATGGCTCACCTGCGTGCGGAAGCTCCTGTCGTCCAGCGTCAGTTCCGGGGCCACTTTGGTGGTCACGCAGGCGCACAGCGTCATCAGCAGGCAACCGAGCGCGGCGATACGAACAACGGCATTGATCATTGCTGCACCTCGCCCGTGAATTCAAGCATACGCCGTACATATGGCGCATACATCATGTTGCCGCAGTGGCCGCCGTGTTCAAAGAAATAGGCCTTGTCCCCGAACACGTCCTGCAAAAATTTCACTTCGTCGCCGCTCAGGATGGGATCGTCGAGGTTGCCCACCACGTAGATGTTCTCTGCCGACCGCAGGTACTCCTCGATGCTCATGAGGCTGCAGTTGTAGATGGCCTCGCCTTCGGTCATGGGCGGCCCCAGATACCGCAGGTACGGATACAGGTATTCCTCGAAATACTGCTCAAACGTCAGCTTGGAAGCGGCCGTGAAATACGGGAGCAACGGGTCGGTCGTGGTCAGGAAGGTGTCGGACGGAACAACGTATCCGGCGCTGAGACAGACATCCGAGGTGAAAATCATGGATGCGGCCGTGACCCGGAACGACGTGCCGATGAGAATCTTGAAGTCCGCTTCCGAGGCGTCCACATACTGCGAAAGCTGGTAGAGCACTTCGCTGTCCAGCGATTCGATTTCCCGCGTCTTGTAGAACTCCGCAAACTGGCGGTAGAACTCGTCCATGACTTCCATCACGGTCTTGCCGCCCGTATTGTTCGGGTCCAGCCAGGAATCGAAACGCAATGCAGAGCCGTAGAGGTTCACGGCCGGGTTGAGCATCAGGACCTTGTCGAAATTGAAGTGTTTTTCTTCACTGTCCATACGGGCCAGAAACGCGGAGTGCATGCCGCCGAGGCTGTACCCGGCCACGCTGTAGCCGGTCACTTCGGCATCGTCCCGAACGTCTTCAGCCACCCAGCGCATGACCCGGTACAGGTCTTCCACGTCGTGGGGCACGTATCCGGCGGCGGCGTGCCGCGAGGCGCTAACAATGAAATTGTAGTGTGTGGGCGAGCTCAGGCAGGCCACATGATAGCCTGCTTCATAAAACAGGGCGCGCAAAAAACGCATCTTGCCCGCGTCGTGGTCCGCGCCGGTTCCGGCGATCAGGAACATGAGCGGGGCGGGCTTTCTCTGCAGGGCAACGGAATATTCCAACTCGTCCGCATACCAGAACACATCGGGAACAGGGCGGGATTCCACCTCGAAGCTGCGCATGGAGACCCGGGGCACGGGCTGCACCGGATACATGATATCCGGCGGGGTGCCGAAAACAGTGGCCTTGTACGGGTCGGTGAACGGATACGGCTTGTCCGCGGCAACGGCCGAGCCTGTCGCCCACAGGCAAACCGCCAGAACGGACAGCGCGACAATGCGTTGCAAATCGAATCGTGCCACAAGGACCCACTTGGAATGTTTGTTTGAAGCTCCGTCCGCACAAATTCCCCAAAAAACGGACGAATACACTCCCCGCCTATACATGCCCGGCATTGTCTCGTCAATGCGCATGGAACATTCTCGCCATGGCGTGCGCCGCTTTTCCGGCCTTTTTTGCTCCTTGCGGCTCAGCCGTCGACCATTCCCCGATGAAATCGTGCCGTTGGCCGGATTGCGCATGGACGCTGTCATGGTCCGGGTGGTAAAAAACCGCATTGGCACATTGAAATACCGGGAGATCGCATGCTGCTTGGAATCGACGTCGGAGGCACGCACACGGATGCCGTGGCTCTGGATTTGACAAACGACCGCGTGGACGTGGCCGCTTCGTGCAAGGTGCCCACGGACCACGACAACCTGCTCGCCTCCGTGAACGCGGCCCTTGAGACCATCCTTGCGGACGTGAACCGAACCAGGGTGCGCCAGCTCAACCTTTCCACCACCCTTTCCACCAACGCCATCGTGGAAGGCCGCACCGAGGACGTGGGCCTGCTGGTCAGCGCCGGGCCGGGCATCGATCCGCACCACTTCCGGCCCTGCCGCGATTTCCACGTGCTGGACGGGTCCATCGACCACCGGGGCAACGAGGTGCGCGCCCTGCCCGTGTCGCAGGTGCAGCGGGCCGTGGACGCCTGCCGCGAAAACAACATCCGCGTGTTTGCGTCCGTGGGCAAATTCTCCACCCGCAACCCGCGCCACGAAAACCTCATGCGCCGCACCATCTGCCGCTGCGACTCGGACACGGAATGCGAAAACGCGGATTTCGTGACCATGGGCCACGAACTGGGCGGCACGCTCAATTTCCCCCGCCGTCTGGCCACGGCCTATTTCAACTGCGCGGTCTGGCGGGTCTACAACCAGTTCGCCACCGCGGTTTCCGAATCCCTGTCCGCCATGGGGCTGGGGCACGTGCGGGTGAACATGCTCAAGGCGGACGGCGGCACCATGCCGCTGGAGGCCTCGCGTTCCATGCCCGTGCAATCCATCTTTTCCGGCCCGGCGGCCAGCGTCATGGGCATTGTGGCCCTGTGCGACGTGGTGCACGATTCGGTCATTCTGGACATCGGCGGCACCACCACGGACATCGCGGTCTTTGCCGGAGGCGCCCCCCTTGTGGAGCGCGACGGCATCGCCATCGGCTCGCACCCCACGCTGGTGCGCGCGCTCAAGGTCCGCTCCATCGGCGTGGGCGGTGATTCCGCCATCACCATGCTGGGCGAGGACGTGCGCGTGGGACCCCGCAGGCTCGGCCCGTCCGCCTGCATGGGCGGCACCCACCCAACGCTCACGGACGCCCTGAACATGACCGGGGACTGCGAGCTGGGCGACGTGAACGCCTCGCGCCGGGCACTGGAACAATTCGCCGCCGAACACACCATGCCCGCCGCCCTGCTGGCACAGCGCGCCATAGAAGCCGCCGCCACAGCCATCCACAAGGCCACGGGCGAACTGGTCCACGACATCAACTCCAAACCCGTGTACACCATCCACGAACTGCTGGAAGGCAAACGCGTGATCCCGCGCAAGGTATACGTTGTGGGCGGCCCGGCACAGGCCCTCAAGGACCACATGTTCCAGCGCTTCAAGCTGTCCACGGAAGTGCCGTCCAACTTCGGGGTGGCCAACGCCATCGGCGCGGCCCTGACCCGCACCACGTGGGAACTGGAACTCTTTGCGGACACGGAACGGCACGTGCTGTTCATCCCGTCCCTGTCCTACCGCGAAAACATCCCCACTTCCTATACGCTGGACAACGCCCGCGAAGACGCGGTCAACAACCTGATCATCCATCTGGACAAGCTCGGCGTGTACCTTGAACCGGACAAGGCCCAGGTCACCGAGGCTTCGACCTTCAACATGGTCAAGGGCTACGACACCGTGGGCCGCAACATTCGCGTCAAAAGCCAGGTGCGCCCCGGCGTGGTCCGCACCATGGCCTCATAGGAACCATACCCATGCTCAAATCCGAAAAATCCCTCGGCATCATCTTTTTCCCGGCATTCGACTGGGCCATCTCGCCCACGCACCCGGAACGCGAGGAACGCCTGCTCTACACGCAGGACCAACTGCGCGAGGAAGGGCTTTTCGACATGGAGGGCATCGCGGAATACAAACCGCTGGTGGCCGACATCGAGGACGTGGAGCGCGTGCATTTCTGTTTTCCGGAACCCCAGTCCGTTGTCACCCGCTCGCACCTCGTCTCCGCAGGCGGGGCCATCCGCGCCGCGCAACTGGTCATGGAAGGCGAGCGCGACCGCAGCTTTGCCATCGTGCGCCCGCCCGGACACCACGCCATGAAGGTGGTGCACGGCTCGCGCGGGTTCTGCAACATCAACATCGAAGCCGTGATGATCGAATGGATACGCGAGCATTACGGGCCCAAACGCGTGGCCATCGTGGACACGGACTGCCACCACGGCGACGGCACGCAGGACATATACTGGCATGACCCGGACACCCTGTTCATCTCCCTGCATCAGGATGGGCGCACCCTGTTCCCGGGCACGGGCTTCCCGAAGGACATGGGCGGGCCGTCGGCGCTGGGCCGCACCCTGAACATTCCCCTGCCGCCCAACACCTCGGACGAAGGCTACCTCATGGCCGTGGAACGCATCGTGCTGCCCATCCTCGAGGACTTCAAGCCGGACCTGATCATCAATTCCGCGGGGCAGGACAACCACTATTCCGACCCCATCACCAACATGAACGTTTCCGCACAGGGCTATGCCAAGCTCAACAGCATGCTCAACCCGGACATCGCCGTGCTCGAAGGCGGATACGCCATTCAGGGCGCGCTGCCCTACCTGAACCTGGGCATCTGTCTGGCCATGGCCGGGGCCGATTTCAGCCATGTGCGCGAACCGGACTACACCCCGGAAAAATGGAAGCAGGACGCACGGACCACGGCCTACATCGAACAGCTTTGCGATGTGCTCCCACAGATATATTTCAATCCGCCGCCCTTTGACGGCTCGGAAAAATCCGCGCAGGGCGTGATCGCGGGCGACCGTGCCATCCGGCACAAGGACATCTTCTACGATACGGACGGCATCACCGAGGCCCAGACCGAAACCCTGTACCTGTGTGACCATTGCCGGGGCCTGCTCTCCTGCGAATCGCGCTCCAGCAACAATCCCCTGTGTCTCGGGGTGGAAATTCCGCAGAGCGCCTGCCCGGCCTGCCGGAAAAAAGGCTACAAGCTCATTGAGGATGCACAGATCAAGGGCGCGTACCGTTACGTGCAGCTCATCAACCGGCTGGACAAGGAATACATGCGCTACGGATTCTAGCGGCATTGCTCTCCGGGTTCCTGCCGCTTTCCATGCGCAAGACGGTACAAGCCACGAAAAACGCGGCACGCCCTTTCGGACATGCCGCGCCAATAGATCAAATAAACGAAACTACCGTTTCTTTGCACCGGGATACAGGGTCTGAAAGCCCTCCTCGATGCGCCGCACCCACTCGGGATCGCGCTCCAGCGGATCGTGATAGCGCGGGTCGCGCATCATGGCCTCCAGCTGCGCACGGTCCAACGGCACGCCCGAGGCCGCGCGCTCGTTGCGAAAACGCCCCTCCAGCACCAGCGGCGCCAGCCGCGCAAACGCGCTGATCACGGCGGCGCGGTCCCCGGCTCCGGTCTCGTCCAAGGCCTGCACCAGCCCGTCCCCGCCAATGGCGCGGGCCGACTGCAGAGCACGCTCCAGCACGTCCGAGGTCCGGCCCATGTGCTGGCCGCGCAGGGCCTCGAACTCGCTGTGCCGCAATTCCTCGGCGGCCTGGCCGGTCTCGCGGTCCAGCTCCACCACGCGGGGCACGAACCAGCCGTACAGCCCGGCGGCCTGATCACTGCTCAGGCCCAAGCCGTGCGCGGTCTGCGCAAATTCAGCCAGAAACGACTCGTCCACGGCCATGCCCTCGGGCAGTTCCAGTTCGGGCATGGCGTATTTGTCCGGGGATTCCGGGCGGCCGAGCGCGGTCCAGAGTTCTTCCCACTGATCCGCGTCCTCGCCCGATTCGGGCACGCGCACATACCCCTCGGGCCTGCGGCCCAGCATGCGCTGGGCATGCACCAAGGCCTTGACCGCCTCGTCCTTGCTCGCATACTTGGCAAGCGCCGGGTGCTCGCGCAGGGGAATGTCGCGGCAGCCCCCGTCCTCGCCCGTGCACGGCACGGTCCACTCTGCGGGCAGACTCCTGCGCCAGTCCGTATTCACTGTTTTGTGTTCAGCCATGGCGTTTCTTCTCCATGAGTTCCTTAAAGTTATTCTCGTCCAACATGTGCCGCACGTGCAGCACCATGCTGCGCCTGCCCTCGTTGTAGAAAGTGCGGCCCGGATCCGTGGAAAAAGTGGAGCGCGCAAGGCAGCCCCGCTGTTCCAGATCGTGCAGCACTCTTCGGCCGTCCTCGTTGTCCAGCGCGCGCCGATAGGCGCGATGCAGCTCAACCGTCTCCTGCATGATTCTCCTCCTGCGGTTCCTGCGCACCGGAGTCCGGAACAACGGCGGCCAGAAGGCCGGCCAGCTCGGTCAGGGCGTTGGGACCGTCGGTTTTGGTTTGCGAAAGGGTATGGGCCAGCCCGGCCAGTCTGTCGATAATGGCCGCCGAGCGCTCCTGCTCCGACTGTTGCCGACGGTCATGGCGCATGGCCGCCACATCCTGTTGCGAACGCAGCAGGTCCACGGGCACACCGAACAGGTCCGCGGCATGGCGGGCCACCCGGTCCGTGTCGAAGTTGTCCATGACCGACTCGTCCGCACCGGCCAGCGGCGTCACATACTCCATGACCCGGGCAAGGCCCTGGGCCTCGTACTCGCGCTGGGCGCGGCCCACCACCGAGCTGTGGCGCACGCAGATGTCCGTGGCGGACAGGCCTTGGGGCAACGGCGGCAAGGCCCCGGCGCGCAGCATAACCATGAATACCCGCTGCACCAGCGGCCCGAGCAGTTCGGTCTGCAAACGGCCCAACACCGGACCGAGCACGCGCAACCGCTCGCCCTGCCGGATGACCGCCTCGGTGGCGGACATGGCCGGGCCGTCCTCGGTGCGCAACTGGTCGTTGAGGAAGATACGCCGGATGGCCTCCCTGCGCTGGGCCATCATGGTTTCGGCCGCATGCAGGTCGCAGCGCACGGGCAGCGGCTCGATGCGGTCCGGCGAACCGGCCCGGTAATAGGACAGCCCCCCCGGACCGGAACGCACCGGGCCGAGAAAACCGTCGTCCGGCACCATCAGGGGCGGATCGCTCATCTTTTCCGCGGCCATGAGCGCGGTGCGCGACATGGCGTTGAGTACGCGCACGTCCGAAAGCGCGGTCAAACCCGGCCCGCGGCCATACACGTCACCCGAGGCCTTGGCCCAGCGCGGCACCATGAAAGGCATTTCCAGATACCCGGATTCCTCAAGCACGTGCCGGGTCTGCGCCTCCAGATACACGCAGGCCCACGGAAAATGGGCCACGCCCACGCCTCCGGGGTCACGGTCCCGGCGCGGAAACACCGCGTGCACGATCTCCACCGAATCGTCCGGGTGCTCGGCCAGACGCGCCACCAGCTCCGATGAGCAGGCCTCGCCCCATTCGGCCACGGCCTGCCGCACGGTCAGCTCGTACTTGCGGAACACGGTGTCCACCATGCCCCGCGCGGATTCGGCCACGCGCACCTCGCCCAAGGGACGGGACGCAAAACGCACCACGGTCTGCGGGTCCGACTCCACGTACATGACCCCGGTGCCGAGCAAAGCCACGTCCAGATACAACTCATGGATGTGGGCCTGAAACCCGGTGTCGTCGTCATTGAAGGCGCGCGCCATGCGTTCGCGGGCATCGGCCAGAAAGGCCCTGACCTGGGGCGACTCCCCGGCTTCAAGGCCGGGCCGCGCCCGCAACTCGAACCACGGCTGGCACGGGCTGGTCAGCAAGCCGCCCAGAGCCGAGGCCAGAAGCTCCAGCGCGTTCAGCGGCGTGGAATCATAGATGCGCTCGTCGCCGGGCAGGGCGGCGGTGACCCCGTCCATGGACCGTCCGTTCTTGCGCGGCAGCATGTACTCCGCCAATTCCTTCCAGACCGGAACCCACGGCGTGCGCTCCCGTTCCAGCGAATCGAAACGCCGCAACACGGCATCTGCCAGTTGTGCGCTCATGTCATTCCCCCAGCCGGGTCTTGAGCGCCGCGCCGGACACCGTGGCCCGGCCCTGCACCCCGGAGCCGCCGTTGACCAGCGTTTCCGGTTGCTTCTTCTGCAGTTGCGCAGCCTCGACGCTGCGCGCCTCGCGGACCCGGATGCGCTCCTTGCGCCGCTCCCGGGCTTCCTCCTTCTGCTTTTCCTTTTGCCGCTGCCTGCGTTCCTCTTCCAGCGAATCGCCCCGGGAGGACGACCCGCCCCCCACCAGAGAAATCACCGAGGAAACAACAGCGCCGCTCATGGAACCGCCCATGGGCCACTCCTTTGCTTGCGGGCGGCACGGCAACCCTTGGGAAGCCGCACCGCCCGGGTTCAAATGCTAGGCCGCGCCGACCACGCTGGCCACGCCGCCGTCCACCGCCACCACCAACAGCTCCACGGCCCCGGCATGGGCAGCCCCGGAACAGGCGATGACCACATCGCCGGTGTCCAGATGGTATTCGTCCACGGCCGCGTCAAAGTACCCGGCCACCTTCACATCGGCGGCCGCGTCCTCGCAGCGGTACAGAAACAACTGCTGCCCCGGCACGCCACCCATAAGACGCATATCTTCGGATTTATAAGCCATATGAACTCCTTTTCATTTTCGCAAAGTTATCGATTTTAAGGCGCAACGGCCCAGCAAAAGCTAGACGATGGCCGCATCGTCATCGCAGCGAATCTCCACCACGCCGTCCGGGTCGATGAGGCAGGCCCCGGCGCAGAGCAGGTGGTCCACCAGATGCGCGGCCTTTTCCGGCACCCAGTCCATGTAGGCCTTGACCTCCTGTGCCTCGGCCAGCCCCACCGCGTTCTTGTGGTACATGAAGCAGCGGCGCGCGCCCCCGTCCAGGGGCAGGCCCGTGTGGAACATCCAGGTGATGCCCAGCCAGCAGCGGGATTCCGTGCCCTTGAGCCACGCGTAGCGGTCGCCCGCATAGTCCGCGCTCTTGAATTCCTCGATGTTCAGCAGCTCATTCCACTGGTGCGGCCCCACCACGGCAAAGCGGTTGCCGTCGTCGGGCACGTCCGCGCCGTTGAGCATGCCGAACCCGGCCAGAATCTTGCCCTTGGTCAGGCCCGTGGCATCCTCGGCCACCACATTGGACCCTTTGCCCATGCGGGTGATGACCAGCTCATCCACCTTGCGGCCCAGGGCCCATGCTCCGGCATTGGCGGCTACAAGGCGCTCGTCCGTGTTGGTGCGCACCTCGTCGAGGCGGTCGATGTATTCCGCGGCGTACCAGTCCTCCAGCGTGCAGGACACCGTGGAATGATCGAGGTTCATGAGCGGCACGTTGCCGTGGCGGGTCTTCTTGCCCGCGGTTCCCTTGCCGTTTTTCTGAAACACGCACTTGGACCCCTTGATTCCGGTCTTGAGCCGCACGGTGTTGCGGAGCTTGGACCCGCGCTGCTGGTAGGCAAGATGCACATCCGTGCAGTATTGGGTCACAAAACTCTCTTCGATGAACATGGACATTTTCTCGCGTTCTCCTTGTTGTTCGTTGCAAATGCGGGTCTCCCGGACCCGGATGACGCGGGTATCCCGGCGAATCGCGCCGGGACCGGCCTTGGGGCAACGGGGCCGGACACCATCCTAGCCCGTGTTTTGCGGCCCGGAGGCCTGAGACCACCGCGCAGGAAACAAAAGGACGCTTTTTCCCTGTTGACAGGGGCAGGGATAAAAAACCGCGAAACGCCCACGCGGGTTCGGCTTGACGGGGATTTCCGGCAGGCGTATTGATAAAGAGTGAAAAGGTAGGAAACAGCGTTTCCACGGGAAGCAAGGGACTGTCGGGAAACCGCCTTGGGGAGACACCATGGAAGGATTCACCGATTTCATCGTGGCCGGACCGGCCGGCAGCACCACGGCAGGCCCCGCAGGTCATTTCATGGCCGGCGAGGCTGGTCACGTCACGCCCGGAGAAGCGGGCCACGTGCCCATAGACACCACCCCGGCCCATGTTCCCATAGACACTTCCCCGGCCCGAATCCCCTATTCCGCCAACACAGGCCCGGCTCCGGTCAGCGGCACGGGCGTCAGCCCGGACCCCAACATCAACGTGGGCGGCTCCTCGGGCGCGGCCAACACCGGCGGCTTCTCCAATCCCAACGCCAACGTGGGCGGCTCCTCGGGCGTCATGTCCGGCGGAGGCGGCGGCAGTTCGGCCAGCGTCAACGTGGGCGGCAGTACGGGCAGCTCGACCAACGTGGGGGGCTCTGCGGGGCTGGCCGCAGGCGGATGGTCCGGCGGCGGATCGTCAGGCGGATCAGGCGGCATCGGCCCGGCAGGAACAGCGGGCAGCAGCGCGGGAACAACGGTCTCGGGCGGCGGCCCCACGATTGTTTCCGGCGCCGGAGCAGGCGGCATCGTTTCCGGCGGGGGCGGCACATCCATAATTTCCGGCATGTCTTCAGGGTCAGGCGGGACCACGTCCGGCGGGTCCGGTGGCGGCTCTCCCGCTGCGGTCTCGGGCGGCGGTTCTTCGGCTACCGGTTCGGGCGGCGGCCCGGTTTCGCCGGTTGCCGGGGGCAATGTTTCCTACAACCTGCCCGGCGGGGGCGGGGCCGGACGGGTGGCCATGACGGAAAACCCCACAGGCTCGGTACCCATAGTCCCGGCCATGGGCATTTCCATGCCCGTGGAATCCGCGCACGTTCCCATTGCCCCGTCCATCGGTCTTTCCGCGCCCACGCTCTCCGGATTCGTTCCGGTACAGCCCGGCGGATTCGTCATGCCCGGCAAGCTCACGTCGTGGCACGGGCCGAGCATCGGCCATACCAGCAATCCTCCGGCCATCAACCACACCACCACCCGCGAATCCAAGGGATGGGAACCCACCAAGGTAGACCCGGGCTGGATTCCCACATCCAACGGCTATGCCGAGCCCATGACCGTGGACACCAAGGTCGACGGGTTCATGGACATGGTCAACGGACAGAAAGGACAGGCCCTCGACTTCAGCCAGACCATCAATTCCGAAACCGACGCGTCCACGCAGATCACCATCGACAACGACGACATCACCAGCCGCGAGGAAACCACCAACATCCAGAACGTGGACAACATGCAGACCGTGTTCGAGGACAACCAGACCAACAACATCCATCAGGACAACTCGCGCAATCCGCAGACCGACATGAGCGTGGAGCGCACGGTGAACAACGTCACCAACAGCGAAACAAATGTGGAAAACGACGTGAACACCGTGAACACCACCAACCAGACCACGGTGCAACAGACCGAGCACAACACCGAACTGAATGAAAACCATGCGGTGAGCAACGTGCAGGAAAACACGGAAGTGAAGAACGTGGACGAATCCAGAACCGTCCACCAGCAGGACGTGCACAACGTCATCCAGACCGACAACTCCGTGACCAACATCGTGGACCAGAACCGCCAGAACGTGCACAACGACTTTTCGCGCACCATCGTCAGCGAGACCAGCAACAACGTGGATGACCGCACGGTCTACAATTTCCATCAGCAGGACAACTCGCGCACCACCATGGTGGACGATTCGCGCCTGCAACTGGTGCAGCAGAGCGAAACGGTCTACAACTTCGACAACACCACCAACTATACGCTGGTGAATTTCATGGGCGCGCCCGAACGCTCGGGCGGCGACATCATGGTCGCCAACGCCTGACCCGCCCCCCCCCCACTGCTGCCGCCCTTCTTGGCACCAACTCCGGCCGCCCCTGTCGCGGGTCACATTTATACACAATTATCGGCACCCGACGACCGCGTTATTTTCATCTATTACAAACTATTATACCGGTGACGATTCCGCGCTCGGCACAGGCAGCACCGCCGTATGCACCAGCCCGTGATCGCGAAATCCGAGCCGCGCGGTAAAACGCACCCATGTGCGGTCCACGTCCAGCCCGTCCACCGAGTTGTCCGGCCCGTCCGGGGAACACCGGCCCGAACCGTTTTCCGTACCAAGGCAGGATTCGCCGGACACTCCCTTGATACCCAGAATACGCGCTTTGCCCAGCCTGCGGGCCTCGGCATGCAGCCAGCCCATGTCCCGCTGCAGGGAGCGCATGGCCCGCGGTCCCCAGCGCGTCATTTCCAGGTGCACCTCAAGACAATCCCCGGCCTCGGCCACTGCGGCCTGTCCATACTCCCCGGCAGCGTCCACCAGCCGCAGCCACACGTACCGGCCGTTGTCCGGCAGGGTGCGCAGCCGTTCCGGGCGTTCCCGTACCCGTTGCACGCTCATGAGCGCTGCCTCCCTGCATAATCATCCCGCCCGGCAAGCCGTTCAAAAGGGTCGTAACGATTTTCGGCACGGCAGGGCCGGGGCCGGTCTGTTTGCTGACGAAAACCCACCGCGAAATACCGGAACGCGTCCACGGCATGGCTGGTCCAGTCGTGCACGGGCCGTGCCCCAAAGTCCCCGGCCCGCTCGTTGAAGGAGCGGCGGTAGTGGCGCAATGCCTCCAGCCCGGCTTGGCAGCGTTTTTCATCGAACCAGCAGCGCGGCAGCAGGGAGCGCACCGCGTTGATGCCGTCCTGCACCGGGATATTCGGGCAGACATCGAAACGGATGCCCAGCGACCGGGCCACCTCCAGCCGCGATTTGCCGGTTCCCAGCTCGCGCACACGGATGTCGTGGGGCGCGATGTGCCTGCCGTAGGCATACTCGCGCGCCTGCAGTTCGCGCACGTAGTGGTCCAGCCCCATGCCCTGCGCCTCGTAATAGTCGATGACCCGGCACTCGCCGCCCGGCCCCATCTGCACGAACCATATGGCCGTGGAATCGCTCATGCCCAGATCCCACGCCGTATGCACGGGCAAATCCGGGTCGTGGGGCAGGGCGCAGATGCGGCCCTGTTTTTCGGCCTCGGCCACCAGACGGCCGAAATACGCGCCCTGCACGGCCGCGCTGAACGAACACTCGAACTCCTGATCAAATTCCTCGGGGCTCATCTCCCGGCGCGCCGCGTCCAGTTCGCCCGGGTCCAGCACCCCGGTTTCCGAGGCGCGGTACATGGCCGCAAACCAATCCGGATCGTTGCGGGCCATGTTCCAGAGCCGGTACAGGGCGTTCCTGCCCCGCGGCGTACCGATGAACACGGCCCAGCCCCTGCGGTCCGAAAGCGCGGGACGCACCACCTCGGACCAGACCCGGTAGGGCATCTGGGCCACCTCGTCGAAAACCACGCCGTCCAGATACAGGCCGCGCAGGGAATCGGGATTGTTGGCCCCGAACAGCCGGATGCGCGCGCCGTTGGCAAAGTCGGCCCGCAATTCGCCCTCGTGAAATTTCACCCCACTCTCCCCGCGCATGCGGCAATGGTGCTTGAGAATGTCCCAGACAACGGCCTTGGCCTGCCGGTACAGGGGCGCGATGTACGCCCCGCGCCAGTCCGGGCGGGCCGAATTCGCCGCACACTCCACCAGCCTGTTCACGCACAGCACGGTCTTGCCGAAACGCCGATGGCAGACCAGCACGGAAAACCGGCGCAGGTTGCGCTCGATTTCCGCCTGATGCGTACGAGGCACATAACACTCATTCATGGTTGATTTTCTCCTTGTGCATGTTGACGGACCGCGCCCGCCCCGGTATCCGTGTCCGATGATGCGCCGACTGCCCGCTCTCGCCCTTGCCCTCACACTGTCCGTCCTGTTCACGGCCGGATACGGCTGCACGCCCAAACCCGGGCCAGCGCTCACCCCGGAACAGGCCCGGGAGGAAAAACAGGACTCCATGGCGGCCGGATATCTGCAAACGGCCATGCAGGACATGCACGACGGCCGATTCCTGGCCCCCGAGGAAGCGGAAACGCCCCTGACAAAAGCCGCGGAGCTGGACCCGGAACTGACCGACGCCTTTCTTTACCGCGCCGTGGCCCGCATACAGCAGGAAAAATGGGCCGGGGCCGAACTGGATCTGGACCGGGTCATCGAGCTGGACCCGGACATGCCCCGCGCCTTTTACCTGCGCGGCTTTGCACGGCTGCGGCAAAACAAGGACACGGCAGCGCTGCAGGACCTGACCCGCTGCATCGAGCTGGACGACACCCGCGTGGACGCCTATGTGCAGCGCGGATTCCTGCATAACAGGGCCGGCCAGCACCAAAAGGCCATTGATGATTTCACGCAGGCCATCGGCATGGCCCCGGGACGGTTCGATTCGTATTATCAGCGGGGGTTGGCCAACGAGGCGCTTGGCAGGCATTATCAGGCCGCGCAGGACTTCTCGAACGCCATCGGCGCCGACCCCTCGTCCAGCCGGGCCTTTGCCCAGCGGGGCAAGAGCTATCTGCGCCTGAACGTGTTCGGCAGAGCCATTCAGGACCTCAGGCAGGCCGCGCAGATGGACCCCGGCGCTCCCGAATACCTGGAAATGCTGGCCCGCGCCTATGCCGGGCGCGAGGACTACGCCTCGGCCCTCAAGGCCATCAGGCGCGCACTGGCGCTGGCCCGCGCCAGGAACATCACCGACCGCGTGGACATCATGGAACGCCTCAACGCGGAATACACGGCCAGATTCCTGCATCCCGAACCGCTGATTCCCTAGCGAAACACATCGTACACCATGCGCGCGGCCACCCCGAGCATGGACGCGCAGCATCCCCAGACCAGCCGCTCCAGCGTGCGGATCTTTTCTGCATGTTCCGGGCACTTGCGCTGGCCGTTGATGGAGCGGATGTCTTCCTGCACCGCGCACACGCGCTCGTCGATGCGGATGAGCAGGTCGTGCAGCTCCCGGTTTTCCGCAGGGCTCATCGCTCACCTCCCAGCGCATCGCGGATGCCCTTGACCGCTCCGGGCAGATAGTCGCCCACCTTCTTGACCCCGAGCACCGCGGCCACGATCCAGAAGGTGATGCGCAAAAACCACTCGGGCAGGGCCTCCCACGAGGCCAGCACCTCGTGCGCCTGTTCCGGGCAAAAACCGCTCCACACGAAAAAACCGATCCATGCGAAAAAAAGAACGTCGTCCTTCCAGCCCGCATTTTCCAGCTGGCGCATCTCCCATTCATGGTTGAACTCGCGGTCGGAACGAGCCAGACGCAGCCGGTTCTCCATGACCGCCTTGCGCACGGCCTGCTTCTGGCCGACATAATCGGATATCCCCTGCACCACCGTGCCGACCAACCCGGCAACGGCAGCAATGATCGGTATTGCCATGCCTTTCCTCCTGTTGTGCATGCCGGGCACAAGCGCACCGGTCCACAGAGTATGACACGGCATGGCATGCACGAATAAAACGGGCATGACTCCGGCAAAAAAAAGGAAGACTTATCCCCATTGACACCTTTTTAACAAAAGACGCCTTGGCAATTCTGATAATAATAACGGAAAGACGAAAAAGCGGTCATGGTTGCGGCAAACAGTATAGCGGAGGTCCCATGAAAAACATTCGTCTTTCGTACAAGCTCGTGGGCGGATTCGTCCTCAGCGCGTGCATCGCGCTGATCATCGGGCTCATCGGAATCTGGGCGGTTTCGGAGCTGGAACGCTCCTGCAAGGCGGTCACGGAACGCAACCTGCCGGCCATCGAAACCCTGTGCGAGATAACCAAGCACCTCGGCAGTGAGGCTGAAACCATGAGCGTGCTGCTCAGTCCGGCCCTTTCCCGGCAGGAGCGCACAGGGCTCTATGCACAGGCCGAGGAGCACAACAAGGCGCTTGGTCAAGCATTTAAAAAATACAAGACACTGCCCAAGGCATCCGAGGAGGCCGCACTCTCGGAAAACTACGAACAGCACATCATGGAGCTTGAGGCAGCCAACGCAAAGGTCGTCGGCCTTTCGCGTCAGGTGGGCGAAAGCGACATCCTCAACCCGGACGCGTTCATGGGCAACCTTCAGCAATTCCGGGGCGACCATTACAAGCTGGAATCCCAGACCGCCAACCTCATCCTGACAGACGAGGCCTTCGATGGAGGCGACGACGCCACCCAATGCGCATTCGGCAAATGGATGGCTTCGCTGGACACCTCCAACCCGAAAATGACGGAATTGCTGGAAAAAATCCGCGTTCCTCACGACCGTTTCCATGAGGCCGTAAAAACCATCAAGGCGGCCATGGGCCGAAACGACAACACGTCGGCCATGAACGCCTTTTTCGCGGACATGAAGCCGGCCGAGGAAGAAGTCTTTTCCCTGTTCCGCGAAATGCGGCAGGAGGCGGCACGGGTGCAGGGTCTCTTCAACGACATGACCGAGGTGCTCAACACCGAGGCAGGCACAAGTCAACGTGCGGTCAACGAATCACTGGAAAAAATCCTGAACTTCAACACCGAACTGGCCGCCGAAAACGCGGCCGAAAACCAGGCCATGGCCACCCGGGCCAACAGCTCGGTCATCATCGGCATGGCCGTGGGCGTGATACTTGCCCTGGCCATGGGCATACTGCTGACCCGGGCCATCACCGGCCCCATCCTCAAGGGAGTCAATTTCGCCAAGAGCATGGCGGACGGCGACTTCACCACGGAACTGGACGTGGACCAGAAGGACGAAATCGGCCAGCTGGCCCATGCATTGAACGACATGGTTCGCAAACTGCGCGGCATTGTTTCGCAAGTCCTCTCGTCCACGGACAACGTGTCCTCGGGCAGCAGGGAAATGGCCACATCGTCGGAAACTCTCTCGCAGACAGCAACCGAACAGGCCGCCGGGGTGGAGGAAGTTTCCTCCAGCATGGAAGAGATGACCGCCAACATCCAGGCCAGCGCCACCAATGCGCAGGAAACCGAAACGCTCGCGTCCTCTGCTGCGTCCGAGGCGGAAAAAAGCGGACGTGCCGTGCAGGAAACCGTGGATGCCATGAAAACCATTGCGGAAAAGATTCTGGTCATCGAGGAAATCGCCCGGCAGACCAACCTGTTGGCCCTGAATGCGGCCATCGAGGCGGCCCGGGCCGGTGAGCACGGCAAGGGCTTTGCCGTGGTTGCGGCCGAGGTGCGCCAGCTTGCGGAACGCAGCGGCACGGCGGCCGCGGAAATCGGGGAACTGTCCTCGTCCACGGTGGACATTGCCGGAAGGGCCGGAACCATGATCGACAAGCTGGTGCCGGACATAGCCCGCACAGCCGAACTGGTGCGCGAAATAACCTCGGCCAGCAACGAGCAGAACGCCGGGGCACAGGAAATCAACACCGCTGTCCAGCAACTGGACAGCACCATTCAGCAAAACGCGTCAGCTTCCGAGGAAATGGCGGGCACGGCCGACCAGCTGGCCAATCAGGCCAACGCCCTGCAGCAGGCCATGGCCTTCTTCAACATCGGCCACCACCGCGGAACAGGGACGATCACCGCCTCGCACGCACCGCAGGCCCTGCCGCAGGGAGATGCCGAGGACGACGAGTTCGACCGGTTCTGAACGGAAGCAACATGAAACAGGGTCGCGCCTTGCCGTCAGTGCCGGGCGCGGCCTTTTTGCGTGCTCAAAGCACGAGACACCACGCCCCGGCCACCATGACCACGGCGGCGCTCATGCGCGCGCCTATGCGCTCGCCAAAGGAACGCCGGGCCAGCAGCAGGGTCACCAGCACGCTGAGCATGGAGGCCGGTTCGGCCACGCTCACGTCGATGCGGGTCAGGGCCATGAGCAGAAAAAGATAGGAGTAGCCGTTGATGCCACCGGCAAGAAAGGACTCCGCAGGCCGGGTGCGCAGCAGGTGGAATACGTCCCGGGCATGACCGCGCACCGCGGCAGCCGCAAACACGTACACGGCGATCACCGAATACAGCACAAAGCAGTAGGCCACCGGGTCAAGGTCCCGCCCCGAGTCCGAAACCATGGCCGTGTCCACCACACGGCCGCAGGCGATGAGCAGCGAGGCCGCGATCATGAACCGGCAGGCCGGGTCCGAAACCACGGCGGCCATGGACCGCAGGAAACTGCCCTGCGGACTCAGGCGCGAGGCCCCGTATACCAGCAGGACCAATCCGCTCACCTTGAGCACGGTAAGCGGTTCGCCCAGAAAGACAAAGGCCAGCACGGCCAGAAACAGCACATTGGCATTATACAGCGGGCTGACCAGCGAGGCCTCGCCCATGGACAGGGAACGCACGTAGCACACAAAGGCGGCGGCATAGAACACGCCCGCGCCGAACGCGGTGCCCATGCGGCTCCACTGGGACCACGGCGTGTCCCACGGCACGAAGGGCGCCAACAGCAGCGCACCCAGCCCGAAAAACAGCACCGTGGCAGCAAAGGGATCGTTATCCGACCCCAACCGCTTGACCACGATGCGCTCGAAACCCAACAGAATGATGCGCCCGGCAAGGGCGACGAGGGGCAACATTCCTGCGCTGAAAAACTCGCTGTCCATTCCCGGCAGCTACTCCTTTACTTGGGCAAAGGCAATGACTACACTTGCTTCCAAGCATTTTGAAGCACTCTCTCTCGTGGAACGAACGCTCGCCATTTTCGTCACGGCCGCACTTTTCCGGCCCTGCCGGCCCGATCCGGGACCTCCAAAAAGGTCCTCCGGCATCCGGATTGAGCTGCACGGCGAAAATCTCGAGAAAATGTGCGAAAACAAAAAACTTCGCACTGCGGCGACGGCGCCCCGGACCGCATGATCACGTTTTCCAAGATCAGGGCCTCGTTGATCGTCAGCCGCCAGCCCAAAAAACCACCTGGCAGGGATGCCGGAGGTGCTCCAAGGGGCATAGGCATTGAAGGCGACACCGCCACCCAATACAAACGCCAAGGAGACGTCATGAAAAAATCGCTCGGCAAAAAGCCGCTGGCAGCCCCGGCACCGGTCTGGGCCGTGGGAGCGTATGATCTGGAAGGAAAACCCAACGCCATGATCGCGGCATGGGGCGGCATTGTCAGCTCCAAACCCGCCAGCATCGCGGTTTCCGTGCAAAAGGCCCGGCACACCTATGCCGGAATCCTCAAGCACCGCGCCTTTACCGTGAGCGTGGCCGACGTGGCCCATGCGGCGCAAGCCGATTACCTGGGCATAGATTCGGGCAAGGACATCGACAAATTCGCGGCCACGGGTCTGACCCCGGTGCGCAGCGAACTGGTGGACGCGCCCTACATCGACGAATTTCCCCTGATCGTGGAATGCACCCTGACCAACGTGTTGGAAGTGGGCGTGCACGTGCAGTTCATCGGCGAAATCGCAGACGTGAAGGTGGACGAGGACAAGATGTCGGGCAGCGCGCCCCTGCCCGAGGCAATCCAGCCCCTGATCTTTACCCCCGGCGCCCGCACCTACCACGGCCTCGGCCAGCTCGTGGGCAAGGCTTTTTCCATGGGTTTGGAATACAGAAAAAAATAATCCGGCCGGACAAAACGAAAAAAGCCCCGCAACCATATCGGCTGCGGGGCTTTTCTCGTTCCACGGCAAAAACTATTTGCGTACGTGCACCGGAGCCTTTTCCATGAGGTCCAGCACCACCAAACCGATGGACAGGGGCTTGCGGTTGTCGTCATTGATCATCTCCGCCAGAATTTCCTTGAGCGGCGCAATGGCCCGAACCAGTTCCTCATGGCCCAGCAGGTCGTGATAATACGCCTTTTCCAGGGCCTCCATCAGCAACTGGTCGAACTCCTCGTCATAGGTGCCGAAGTAGTAGGATGCGATCTCCCGTACCTTGAGCAACCCGAAGACAATGCCGTCCGCCGAGGTGTAATCCGCTCCCCATATCTGCGACCCCACGATGCGCGGCCTCTTCGGCGTACGGAATCCCGGAGCGTCAACACACTCCTCCCGCAGGTGACGGAAATGGTCCAACGCGACAACAGTTCCCATGAATCCTCCTTCTCTGGCTATGACCTCTTTTCGGCAGTTTGGGGCATTTACATTACCGTTCATGCCGCCCTGGATGTAAATTCATGCGGTTTCGTAAAAACTGTATTTTTTAACACTTGAAAACAAAGGGAATATGAAAATCGAAAACTTACCGGACACCATACGCAAACAAAAGGGGAGGCCGCCGTGCGGCCTCCCCTTGGAAGTCATTTGTGAATCCGAACTAGACCACGGGATGCACGTGGTCCGTAACCCAGAACTGCACCTGAAACTTGGATTCCATTTCCTGCTGCATCTTCTTGAGCGCGGGCTTGTCCATGTCGCGGAAGCGGATGTATACGTCCTTGAGCGCCTCGGGATCTTCCACGTTGCGGGTCAGCACGGACATGATGCGCGCACCGTTGTCCTGAAGTGCATCCAACACCGGGGCAAGGCTGCCACGCTCCGTGGATATCTGCAGGCAGACCTGCATGCCGCCCGAGCGCACGCCCGTGATGTCGATGAGCACGTTGAACACGTCCGTATCCGTGATGATGCCCACCACACGGTCCTCGTCATCCACCACCGGCAGGCTGCCGAAATGGCCTTCCAGCATCAGGGCCGCGGCCTTTTCAACGGTCTCGTCGTCCCGGATGGTCACGGGCCGCTTGGTCATGATGTCGCCCACCTTGATCTCGGAAAGCAGGTAGTACAGCTCGTGCATGTCCAGCGTGGTGGCCTTGGACGGCGAGGCGTCCTTGATGTCGCGGTCCGAAACAATGCCCACGATACGGCCCTGTTCATCCACGATGGGCAGACAGCTGATGGTCTTGTCCTTCATCAGCTTGGATGCCTTCATCATGGAGCGGTCCGGGGTGAGGGTGATGACGTCCCTGGTCATCCAGTTCTTGGCCAGCATGTATAACATCCTCCTTGGTGTGCCCCGGAAAGACCGGGATAGTTGTCGTTCCCTGATAATACCCTTATATGAATAAATTCTTTGCTTGGCTAGTATAGCTTTTCCGCGGCCGGGCCGCATGGTATCCTGCACCCCATGATCGTGCTCAAAATACTCCTTCTCCTGCTCTGCATCGGTTACGGATTGCTGGCCGCCACCGTATACTTTTCCCAGCAGTCCATGGTCTTCAACCCCTCGCGGGACATGGAGGCCACGCCCCGGGACATGGGCCTGCCCTTCACGGACGTGGAACTGATCACATCGCAGGGCACGCACCTGCACGCGTGGTGGCTGCCCCATGCGCAGCCTCGGGCCACCCTGCTCTTCTGCCACGGCAACGGCGGCAACATATCGCACCGCGAGGAATCCTTCCGCATTTTCCATTCCCTGAACCTGAACGTGTTCATCTTCGACTACTCGGGCTACGGCCAGAGCATGGGCAAACCCTCGGAAGAAGCCGTGCACGCCGACACCCGTTCGGCATGGGACTGGCTCACGCAGGAAATGGACATCCCCGCAGAAGAGATCATCGTGTTCGGCCGCTCGCTGGGCGGTGGTGCCGCGGCCGGCCTCGTGGGCGCGCTGCACAAAGAGGGCGTGCGGCCCCGCGGCCTGATCATGGAATCCACCTTTTCCTCGCTGCCGGACGTGGGTGCCAGCATCTACCCGTGGCTGCCCGTGCGCCTGCTGGCGAGGCACCGATTCGAAAGCTCCCGGACCCTTGCCCATGCAGACATCCCAGCCCTGTTCATCCACAGCCGCGAGGACGACGTGGTTCCCTACGGCATCGGACGCGCACTGTTCGAGAACTACCCCGGGCCCAAGGATTTCCTGCACATCGAAGGCAGGCACAACCGGGGCTTTGCCGAAACCGGACAGCCGTACGTCAACGGCCTCGCCCGTTTCCTGAACCGTCTGGACCGCGACTGACCATGGTGGATGCGGCGACATGGTCAATCCGGGCAGACGTACTGCTTGCGTTCCATGTGCTGCTGGCCGCGTTCAACGCGCTGAGCCTGCCGCTGATCTGGCTCGGGGCATGGCGCGGCTGGCGATTCGTGCGCAACCCGTGGTTCCGCTGGCTGCACGTGGCGCTCATGGGTTTTGTGCTGGCCGAAACCCTGCTGGGGCTGACCTGCCCCCTGACCCTCTGGGAAGCCCAGCTGCGCGGCTCCCAGCCCATGCCCCAACGCGGCATGATTTCCCGTCTCATGGAATCCATAGTGTTCTGTTCCTGCCCGGCGTGGAGCTTCATGGTCGCCTACGGCCTGTTCTTCGGGCTGATTCTGTTCACTTTGTGGCGCATACCGCCCCGCACACGGCGCCGACCCTGAAAAAAATTCCTGTTCATTCACCTGAATGAAGAACCCCATCCCTGTAATCATTGACTTTTTCATCTGCGGCACGCATTTCGCTTTTCCATGGGACACGCTGCAAGGAGGTTCAGCATGAACATCGAAATCATTGGCGTGGCCTACACGCCGTCCAAGGACAACGTACAGGAAACCCCTGAACGCCAAAACAGGACACAGGCGCAATCCCATGTGGACCAGGCCGCGGACGTGGTGGCCCAGAACACCAAGGCGCGCGAACAGGCCCGGCAGGAAGCGGACTTTGCCGCCTTTGCCGAAACCGTGGACGCCCACGACCTAAACATGAACCGGGTTATGGAACTGCTCAACGATCCGGCACTGGCCGAACTCTGATCCATACCGCAGAACCGGCGAAAACACCGCACGCCAAAACGGCCCGGCACCATGTCCGGCCGTTTTGGCGTGCGGTGTTTTTCAGCCATTCCAGCCTATTCCGGTATAAATGCAACTTTTCTGAAACAAAGTGCTAGACAGCCGTTTTCCACAGGCGTATATTGTACCTGAAGTCGAGGTTCTTTCCTCTGGGAAAGACGGCTTGAACCGCAACGGAGGGTAACAGAAAATAATCGACCCCGAGTGGTTTACGCCATACTGGCGAATCGAGTCGCCACATAGTCCAAAGAGCGCTGTGCGCCAAGCAAGCACCGCCGACGGGCCTCAGGCACAAAGCTGCAGGCCGGGGGAACCCGGGTCATCCGGAAGGGCGCACTTTTCATCAAATTTTCCACCAACTTTTCAACAACCGGAACTTGACAAAAACACAACAGGATTTATCTGTAAAGCATAAGGGCCCATAATCATAAATCACCTGTAACGGAGGGATGCGAGATACCCGGCCATAAACCCATATACAGGCGAATCGAGTCGCCCCTGAACCACATGTAATGTGCGCCATACACCTCCAGGCCGAAACGGCGGGGGAACGACCGGATCATCCGGCACGGCGCACTTTTTTTTGCGCCCTCATCACGGCAAGCCTGTTGTCTCCCTACAGATTCCACATTGAACAAATATATAAAATGTTCTATATCTCGCCAAAAGTAGGGAGAGATTTCATGCCGCCATACCTGTTGTGCCTTGTGGCACTGCTTGTCTGCATTGCCACATCCGCCCCACCCGCCCGGTGCGAATCGTCGTTCTGGCTGACGCCGCAGGCTTCCTATTATCAGGTCCAACTGCCGGAATACGCGCCCATGGCCATGCGTGCGGCTGCCGGCATCAACAAACTCGTCGAACGCCTCACCTGCGAAGACGGTGACACAGCCGGACCGCTGGCTGAAATGACTGTGGGTTGGCAATCGCAGGGAGCGCTGTTTTTCGAGGCGCAAGGCTTCTACACCTCCATGACATCGGAACAAAACGATCTTTTTGACTCTGATCCTCCCATCCGGGTGGGATGGTTCCCCATTGACGGTACACAAGGTCCGGTCGGGCTCGGCAGCAGCCACGACGTGACCACGCACGCCTCACGCGACGTGAAAAATTATGGCGGACGGCTGATAGTCGGCTGGGACGTTCCTCTCAACGATCAGATCTCCATCCGACCGTTCGTAGGGTATTCCGGTATGGAGCTGAATCAGGACTTCAGCTTTCAAGGCCACGAAATCCAGCCTTCGTATCAGACGATGAGTCTGGACGAAGAAGTGGACGCCACCTACCACGGACTCATCGGCGGCAGCAAAATCGTCTTTGACACAGGCGACATCGTCGCCCACCTTTCCGGCAGCGTATCCGTGTACAACGTGCACGCCGAGTACAAGGGGTATCAGGTTTCGTCGAATCCGTACACGGTCCACGCCTCGGACACGGAAGACGAATTCTGCGCCGGAGTGACACTGGAAGGCGGAGTATCACGACGCATAAGCAACTGGACCCTGGGCCTGAGCGCCGGAGCCAATTACCTGAGCTATGTGCCCAGAATTATCGCCAGCGACAAGTCAACCTCTGCCGGAACCAGGGACGGAAAACCAAGCCACATCGGCGATGGTGAATCCTATGGCTGGAAAATCGGCATGAACGTGAGTTGCGCCTTCTAGGGCCGCCCGAGAAAGACTGCCGGGAGCCTCCCCCTCCCTCTTGCCACAAAAAAAGGCGGGAGACCCGATGCCTCCCGCCTGCGAAACCCGTTATCGCTTCGCTACTTATCCGTTCAGTGCTTCCCAGACGTGGCCGACCATGCCTTCGCCCGGGGTCAGGGTCTTTTCGCCCGGGGTCCATTTGGCCGGGCAGACCTCGTTGGGATTGGCGCGCAGATGCACGTTGGCTTCCAACTTGCGCACCAGTTCGTCAGCATTACGGCCCACGTTGTAGAAATTGATCTCCGAAGAGGCCAACACGCCCTCGGGATTGATCACAAAGGTGCCGCGCAGGGCCAGCCCTGTTTCCTCGTCGTAAACGTCAAAGAAACGGGAGACTTCGCCCGTGGGGTCCGCGGCCATGGTGTACTGCACGTTTTCCAGCAGCTTTTCCTCGCGCCGCCAGGCCATATGCGAAAACTTGGTGTCCGTGGATACCGAAATCACTTCCGCGCCCAGATCCTTGAGGGCCTGATGCTTTTCGGCCAGATCGGCCAGTTCCGTGGGGCAGACAAAGGTGAAGTCCGCAGGATAAAAGAAAAGAATGACCCACTTGCCGTCCCTGCGCAGCTGCCCAAGATCCACCTCGCCGAAAAATCCCTCGGCGGGATCAAAGGTTTCCATCTTGAATTCGGGAACGGCCTGTCCGACTTTGGCGAAATCCAGATTCAGTTCGTGTTCGCAGCTCATGAGACTCTCCTTGTGTATGAATTGAAAATAGTAATCGTTCCTGTTTGAAAAGTTTTTATCCATACGCGAGTTTGAAGTCAAGAGCTTTTAGTAATTTTTCCTACTTTTATCATAACCAACTAATAAAACGGTATTATATAAAAACGTTTCAAAACCAGAGGATAATCCCTTTGCGCCCCATGTGCGCGGCTGTAAGGGCAGGTACGAACAACCGACCCCGCCCTGCAATGCAGAACGGGGCCGACGCCATAAGGCTGGACAAAGGAGAGTGGGCAAAATCTTTGCCCCAAAGCACTGCCCATTCCTTTGCTAGACGTTGACGCCCTTCATGCCCTCCTCGGTGTAGCGCGCACCCTGCACGGCATGGGCGTCCAGAATCGCATCCACGGCACGCAGGTCCGCGGCATCCAGATTCACCGTGAACGCGCCGATATTGGCCGTAAGGTTGCGGGGCTTGGTGGTGCCGGGAATGGGAACCACGTTGCCGGATTGCGCCATGACCCATGCCAGCGACAACTGGGCCAGCGTGCAGCCCTTTGACTGCGCCAGTTCATCAAGGCGCAAGGCCACCTCGCGGTTGGCCTCGTATGCCTGCCCCTGAAAACGGGGCAAATACTGCCGGAAGTCCTTGCCGTCGCCGCCGGGCTGGAGCAAGCCGAGCAGCCCCCGGCAAATGGGGCTGTAGGCCACAAAGCTTGCGCCCAGTTCCCTTGTCACGGCCAGGGTTTCCTGCTCGGGGTCGCGGGTGAACATGGAGTATTCGGACTGCAATGCGGACACCGGATGCACGGCGTGCGCCCGGCGCAGGGTCTGGGCCGAAGCCTCGGACAGCCCAATGGCCCGGATTTTTCCTTCCTCCGCCAGCCGGGACATCTCGCCCACGGTGTCCTCGATGGGCGTATCCACGTCGATACGGTGTATGTAGTAAAGATCGATATGATCGGTTTCCAGCCTGCGCAGGCTGTCATGGCAGGCTTGACGCACATACTCGGGCGCGCCGCACACGGTGCGGGCATACTCCCCCTTTTCGCGCACAATGCCGAACTTGGTGGCGATGACCGCCTGATCCCGCCGCCCCTTGAGGGCATGGGCCAGCAGCCGTTCATTGTGGCCGGAGCCGTACATGTCCGCAGTGTCGAAAAAATTCACCCCGGAGTCCAAGGCATGAGCAACGAGATCGTCCGCTGCCGCCTGCGTGACCGGCTCGCCGTAGAACTCGCTGAGCCCCATGCAGCCCAGCCCCATGCCGGAAATGCGGATGTCGCTGTTGCCCAATGTCGTAAATTTCGTATCCGTGCTCATTGTTCACTCCTGTTGCTGAGGTTGCCAAACATGGGCATGAAGGTACGCGCACCCCAGTGATATGGCGAATATATCTTTCCTTTCATTGTGATATTAATTAAATATTAACAATGGAAACACGACATCTCAAATACTTCGTTGCCGTGGCCGAGGAGTTGCATTTCGGCAAGGCCGCAAAACGGCTGCATATTTCCCAGCCACCCCTGAGCCAGCAGATCATGAAATTCGAGGAGGACCTCGGCGTGCCCCTTTTCCTGCGCGACAGGCGTTCCGTGCGCCTGACTGCGGCCGGGGAATCGCTGCTCCGGGACGCACATTCCATCCTCGGGGCCATGGAACGGGCGCGGCGCAACCTCTCCGCCGCAGCCGGGGGCGAACGCGGCCGCCTGTCACTGGGCTACATCGGCCCGGCCCTGAACACGGCCCTGCCCGAGGTAATCCGCCGGTTCCGGGGAGCCTACCCCAACGTGCGCTTCGACCTGCAGCAGATGGGCACCAACGAACAGCTGGACGCCCTGCGCGCACAAACCATCGACGCGGGCGTTGTGCGGCTGTTCCGCCACAACACCGACGGGCTGGAAACCATGCTCTTTCACCAGGAGGCCTATGCCGTGGTGGCCCCGGAGGACCACCCGCTGGCCGGACGCGACTGCGTGGACCTGTCCGAACTCGAAGGCCAACCGCTGATCACCTTTCCCCGCTCGGTGCATCCGCCGCTCTACGACGAATGGATGCGCATCTTCGCCTCGCACGGGTTCATGCCGGACATCGTGCAGGAGGTGGAAACCAAGAACGCGGCGCAGGCTCTGGCAGCGGCGGGCATGGGTATCGCCATCGTGCCGGAAAGCCTGTCCTCCGAGGCCCGCAGGGGCGTCCGGTTCCTGACCCTGAACGGCGAATACCCGACCCTTGAAATCCATGTGGCCACACGGCGGGGCGACATTTCCCCCGCCACCCGCAACCTGCTGCAAATCGTGCGCGCAATCATGGGCGCGACCATGCGTGAAACGGGCCGTGAAAACAGGCTTTGATTTTCGCCCCGGAGCAACATATGTTCCCCTGAACCGATCACCAGAAAGCAAAGAGATACACAATGATTCACGGATTCGAAAAAATACGCCAACAGTCCATTCCCGAACTGAACAGCACGGCATTCGTGTACCGCCATGCCAAGACCGGCGGCCGGGTGCTCTCCATATGCAACGACGACGAAAACAAGGTCTTCGGCATCAGCTTCCGCACGCCGCCCGAGGACAGCACGGGCGTGGCCCACATTCTGGAGCACTCCGTGCTGTGCGGCTCGCGCAAGTACCCGGTCAAGGAACCGTTCGTGGAGCTGCTCAAGGGCTCGCTCCAGACCTTCCTGAACGCCATGACCTTTCCGGACAAGACCTGCTATCCGGTAGCCAGCGCCAACACGAGCGACTTCTACAACCTCATGGACGTGTACCTTGACGCGGTGTTCTACCCGAACCTGACCGAAAACACCCTGCGGCAGGAAGGCTGGCACTACGAGCTGGAAGCGCCCGACAAGGACATGACCTACAAAGGCGTGGTCTACAATGAAATGAAGGGAGCCTATTCCAGCCCGGACAGCCTGCTCTATGAGCACTCGCAGCAGTCGCTCTTTCCGGACACCACCTACGGACTGGACTCAGGCGGCGACCCCGCAACCATACCGGACCTGACATGGGAGAAATTCAGCGAGTTCCACCGCACCCATTACCATCCGTCCAACGCCTACGCGTTTTTCTACGGCGACGACGACCCGGAAAAACGGCTGGAAAAACTGGGCGAATATTTCGACCAATTCGAGCCGCTGGACCCGTCCTTTTCCCGCGTGCCCCTGCAGCCGCGATTCGAAGAGGCCGTGCAGGTGGTCAAGGGCTACCCGGCCTCGGGCAAGCTGGCCAAGGGCATGTTCACGGTCAACTGGCTGCTGGCCCCCACCAATGACGCCAACCTGAACCTTGCCCTGCATGTGCTGGAGCACATCCTCATCGGCCTGCCCTCCTCGCCCCTGCGCAAGAACCTGACCGAATCCGGGCTGGGCGAAGACCTTGCCGGGGTCGGGCTGGAAGCGGACATGCGCCAGATGTTCTTTTCCGTGGGCCTCAAGGGCATGCACCCGGCCAACGCGGTCAAGGTGGAATCCATCATCTTCCACACCATCAAGGACCTTGTGGAAAAAGGCATTGATCCCAAGGACGTGGACGCGGCCATCAACTCCGTGGAATTCGGCCTGCGCGAAAACAACACGGGCTCGTATCCGCGCGGCCTGTCGCTCATGTTCCAATCCCTTTCCACGTGGATCTACGACGAAGAGGACGGTACCGAGGGCGATCCACTGCGGCTGCTGCCCTTTGATGAGCCGCTGGCCAACATCAAGCGCTGGGTGGCGGACGGCGAAAAGGTATTCGAGGAACTGCTGGCACGGCTGTTCCTGCACAACCCGCACCGCTCCACCGTGCTGCTCAAGCCCGAGCACAAGCTGGGCAAGGAGATCGAGCAAAAAGAACGCGCCCGGCTGGACGAGGCCAAAAAATCCATGAGCCCCGAGCAGCTGGACGAGGTCATGGAACTGGCCCGCGAACTGCACCGGCTGCAGGAAGCCCCGGACGCGCCCGAGGACCTTGCGCGCATCCCCCGGCTGGCCGTGGCCGACCTGCCCCGGGAAAACCAGATCGTGCCCACCAGTGAGACCACGGTGGGCACGGCCCGCTGCCTGCACCACGACCTGACCACCAACGGCATCGCCTATCTGGATTTCGGGTTCGACCTCACGGTGCTGCCCGACCACCTTTTGCCCCTTGCCGGGCTGTTCGGCCGCATGCTCACGGAAATGGGCACGCAGGACAGCGACTTCGTGTCCATGTCCCAGCGCATCGCCCGCACCACGGGCGGCATCCATTCGCAGGTGTTCATCTCTCCGGTGGTCAATTCGGACCGCGCGGCCGCACGCCTGTTCCTGCGCGCCAAGTGCACGCTGGAAAAGGGCAAGGAAACCGCAGCCATCCTCACGGAACTGCTGACCCGCACCAAATTCAACGACCGCGAACGCTTCCGCCAGATTCTGTTCGAGGCCAAATCCCGCGCCGAGCAACGGCTGGTGCCCTCCGGCCACATGGTCGTGGCCATGCGGCTCAAGGCCCGCGCCCACCGCGCGCATGCCATGGAAGAAGCCATATCCGGCGTCACCAACCTCGAATACCTGCGCACGCTGGCCCAACGCGTGGAAAAGGACTTCGGCGGCGTACTGGCCGAACTGGAACAGGTGCGCGACCTGCTGCTGACCCGCAACGGGCTGGTGCTCAACGCCACCATGACGGATGCGGATTTTGCGGTCATGGAACCGCTGGCCGCTTCCGTGGCCTCGGCCCTGCCCGAAAACCCGGCCGAGCCCATGCTCTTTGCCGCGCCCGAACTGCCCCTGCGCGAGGGCCTGACCATTCCCTCGCAGGTCAACTACGTGGGCAAGGGCTGCAACGTATTTGCGCACGGCTTCGAGTTCAGCGGTCCCATGCTGGCCGCCTCCAAATTCCTGCGCACCAGCTACCTGTGGGAAAAGGTACGCGTGCAGGGCGGGGCATACGGCGGGTTCTGCACCTTCGACCGCACCAGCGGCAGCTTCAACTTCATCTCCTACCGCGACCCCAACGTGGAAAAAACCATCGAGGCCTACGACGGGGTTGCCCCATTCCTCAAGGGGCTGCAAATCCCCGAAGACGAACTGGAAAAATCCGTGATCGGCGCGGTGGGCGAACTGGATGCCTACATGCTGCCCGACGCCAAGGGATTCTCGGCCACGGCCCGCATCCTTGCCGGGGAAACAAACGAACAGCGTCAAACCATGCGCGACCAACTGCTGGCCACCAAGCCCGAGGACTTCGTGGCTCTGGGCGAAGCCGCAGCCATGGTGGCCGAACACGGCGCCGTCACCGTGCTGGGCAACGGCCCGGCCATGGACGTTTCGAATCTCGATCTGGAAATGCGGGAAATCTGGTAGGGAAAATCACCAAAAACCGAACGGGCCGCGGCGCATGCTGCGGTCCGTTTTCTATTGTCCGTCCGCAGGCTCCTGCGCAAGGCCATGAGCGTCCGGCTCCCAGCTCAGGCGGACCTCGAACTCCTGCCGGGAAATGGCGCGCACATACCCGCCGTTTTCCCACAGTCCATAGGTGCGGGTTCCGTCCGGCGCGGTATAGCGGCCCACGCCGTGCCGCCTGTCGCGGCGGTACATGCCCACGAAAACCGAACCGTCCCCATGCACGAACCGGCCCATGCCTTCACGCCGGTCCTTGTAAAACGGCCCTTCATAGCGCTGGCCGTCCCGAAAGCGGTACACGCCCATGCCGTGGCGCAGGCCTTCGGATTCCTCGCCGTGGTAGGTATCGCCATTGGGATAATACCGCCAGCCTGTACCGTGGCTCTTGCCGTCCTTGAACGGTCCCTCGTAGCGTTGGCCGTTCTCGAACACGAACACGCCCGTACCGTTGCGGCAATCGCCCCGGATGCAGCCCGCCGGATGCACGGGCCGCCACGGCCTTTCCGGCAACTCATGGTCGGCGGCCGCATAGGCCGCGCACTCGTCGCGGTACTGGCCGCGGGTCAGCTCGCGCACGAAATCCCCATGGTCCCACAATTCATGGCGCACCGTGCCGTCCGTGTTCACGAACAGGCCCGGACCGTCGCGGAATCCGCGGTTGAAAAAGCCCTGATACCGCGCGCCGTCCGCAGTGCGGTATTCGCCCGGCCCCTGCTCCCAGCCAAGAAAGAATTCACCGTCGTGGCGGTTGCCGCGCCAGTCCGTATACACGCCGTGGCCCGAGGGACAGCCCTCGGCAAACTGTCCGGCATACACCGAGCCCACCGCATGGGTCAGGGTGCCGTTGCCCTCGAACAATCCGTTACGAAAATCGCCCTCGTACAGGCTGTGGTCGTCATTGAGAAACACGCCGAAACCGTCGGTGCAGTTGCCGGAAAGACACTGGCCCGAACCGTCCGGATCGTCGCACAGGGCGGGCAGTGAAGACGCGCACAGGGCGCAGACCCACAGAAAAAGGATGAATACGGCTCTGGTCATGGCAGCCCATGTCTACAGGAACACGAAACCGAAATCCAGTCCCGCCACGCCCGCGGACAGAAACGACGGGCTTAGCCGTCCAGCGCTTCCAGATCCCATGCCGTGCGGATGAACACATGCCTGCCCACGTCGGGATGATCACAATACATGGTGCACTTGAGGCCGGGATGGGCCACGTCCAGCCCCTGCCCGAGGTCGTTTTCCAGCCCGTAGTCCTCGGCATGCAGCCGGGGCCGGTTCAGGCCCGGGGCAAGGATTTCCACGTCCCGGGTGGTGACCCAGCGCGCCTTGACCTCAATACGCCAGCGGCCGTCGCCAAGGTCTTCAAGGATACGCGCCAGCACGGGCCTGCGTTCCTCGGCGTCCGGAGGCAGGGCCAGCGGCGCGCGCTGCAGTGGATCGAAGAACCCCGTGGTCAAGGGCCGGGACGCGGCATTGACCAGTTCGGAAAGATACTTTTCCGCCTTGAATTCACCGGAGGCCAGATCGTCCAGCGCGCTGCGGTAGGCGTCCACCACCTGCGCAAGGTATGCGGAACTCTTGGTGCGGCCCTCCACCTTGACCGAGGCCACGCCCATGCGCGCAAACCAGCCCAGGTAATGCAGCAGGCACAGGTCCTCGGCCGCAAAAAACTTGGAATAGCCGCCGTTCATGCGTGCGAAATCCAGCGCGGGTTCGGCCGGTTCCCCGCTGTCGTCCGGAGCCGGTTCGAAAATGAACTCGTCGTCCTGCCCGTCCGGGGCATCGGCGTTCCCGTCCATGCCCGGACTTTCGAGGCGGTCCGGATCGGAAAACGGGTACTGGTGCACCACCCAGAGGTCTTCGCCGGGCCGGGTCTTTTCCTCCACGCTGATGCTCACGGGCTGGTATTCATAGCGGCAGGGGTGGGAACACTGGCCCAGGTTGCCGGGCCGGTCGTTGAGATAGGCGCTCATGTAGCAACGCCCGGAAATGGCCATGCACTGGGCGCCGTGCACGAAAACCTCAAGTTGCATGTCCCGCAGTTCGCGGCGGCAGAGCGCCAGCATCTGCATGAGTTCCGAGGAACGTATTTCGCGGGCCACGTTGACCCGCTTTGCGCCCATGTCCTGCCAGAAACGCACGGACCAGCTGTTGCAGGTGTTGGCCTGCGTGCTCACGTGCACGGGCATGTCGGGCAAGCGCTTGCGCAGCATGGCGATCACGCCCGGGTCCGAGGCGATGACAGCATCGGGCCGCGCCTCGGCCAGCACGTCCATGTACTGTTCCACGTCGGGCAGCATGTGCTCGCGCGGGTACACGTTCATGGTAAAGTAGACCTTGACTCCGGCGTCGTGCGCCAGTCGGATGGCCCCGGGCAGCTCGTCCATGGAAAATCCCGCGGCACCGGCGCGCAGGTTCAGCTCGCCACCGCCCATGTACACCGCGTCCGCGCCATAGCGGATGGCGGTTTCCAGCTTTTCCATGTTCCCGGCCGGAGCCAGCAGCTCGGGTACCCTGTTCGATTCTGAAGGCATGCGTTCCCCACCTCTTGTATTGTCAACCTTCCGGGTAACTACAACAAACCCGAAACGAAGGCCACAGGGTGATAACCGCCTTGCGCAAACCGGGGCAACAATATAAGGGAAACCCGAATCCGTCCGTGCTATTCTGCACGAAACCACCCGAAAGAGAACAAAACCATGCCCGCAAAGAATCAGGACACGCCGCAAAATTATCTGCCCATCCCGCCGGAGCATATCCTGCCCGGCACCCGCGCCGGGTTCGAGATATACCTCAAGCAGGGGCAACGTTTCGTGCTCTATGCCAAGGACAACGACCAGCTCACCGAAGAACACCGTTCGCGGCTCGGCGCCATGGGCGCGCGCAAGGTCTACATTTCCGCAGGCAAGGAAAAGGAGCACGCCGAATACGTGCAAAAGCATCTGGCACGCATCCTCAACGACGAATCCATCCCCGTGGACGTGCGCTCGGAAACGTGGAGCAACTCGGCCAGCAGGCTGGCGGAAGACGTATACGAGGCCAACCTGCCCGCCACGGTGCTGCGCAAGCGAGTGCAACGGATCCGCCAACTCATAGAAATGAGCCGCAGGTTCTTTGACACGCCGGAAGCGCTCAAGGAACTCGCCCGATTCATCGACTGCGGCCAGCAGGCCTACAACCACGGCATCGGCACCATGGTCTATGCCCTGTGCGTCATGCAGACCTTTGATCCGGACCAGGCCACCATGACAGACATGTGCATCGGCAGCATGCTGCACGACATCGGCAAGGCGACCCTGCCCGCCACCCTTTCGGAAAAGGACCCGGAAACCATGACCCCGGAAGAATTCACGGCCTACATGACCCATCCGGTCATGGGCGTACGCGCCGGTTCTGCCATTCCGCTCATGCCCGAGGCAATCCACTGCGTGCTTTTCCACCACGAACGCATGGACGGCAAGGGATATCCCTCCGGAGCAACAGAGGGAGAAATCCCCCTGACCGCCCGCGTGACCGCTACCTGCAACACGTACGACGGACTGACCAGGGACCAACCGTGGCGCGAAAGACTCACACCTTTCGAAGCCCTGAAGCGCATGCGCGACGACACGGGCGCGCACGACCCGGACGTATTCAAACGGCTGGTTCAGGTTCTCTCGGATTCGGGTCTGGCCTGACCCCAAGAATCATTTGACGGCCGACAATACCCGGCGGGTCATGACCCGCATGACCTCCTCGGCCACGCTGTCCGCGTCCGCAGGTTTGAAAACACACCCGTCCATGCCCGCGTCCATGCACCGCCTGCGGTCATCCTCATTGGCCAGCGCTGTTACGGCTATGACCGGTATATCCTTCATCCCGTTCCCGGCATCGCCCTCACGGATCATGCGCGTCACTTCCAGCCCGTCCATGCCCGGCATGTTCACATCCATGAGCACACAGTCCACTTCCTCCTGCCGCAGGACACTCAGGGCCTCGCGCCCGGAGCTGGCAGCAACGACCGCATGGCCCTGTTTTTCCAGCAGGCGCGCAAGGGAGACACGGTTGACGCGCTCATCCTCCACCAGAAGCACGCGGTAGCCGCTGAACAGAGGCCTGTCGCGCATGGCCTCCACCACCGCCTCCTGCCGATACGAATCACGGCCCAGAAAGAACGGAGCCGTAAAAACGAAAACCGAACCGTTTCCGGGTTCGCTGTCCACGGTCACGGAGCCGCCCATCAGTTCTGCCAGGCTGCGCACAATGGTCAGGCCAAGCCCGGAACCGCCCTGCAGGCGGGTCAGGGAGCCGTCGCCCTGTGTGAATTTTTCGAAAACAAGCGCCTGCCGCGACGGTGAAATGCCCACGCCCGTATCGCGCACCTCGAACCGCACGCGGCAGCCCTGGGAATCCGAATGCGCACAGTCCGCACCAAGCACCACGTCCACGCTGCCCCGGTCCGTATACTTGATGGCGTTGTCCACGAGGTTCAGCAAAACCTGCCGCACGCGGCTGTCGTCGCCCACCAGCATGGACGGCACGTCCCCGTCAATGGACAGGTTCAGGGCAAGGCCCTTCAGCTCCGCGCGCGGCTTGCAGGCGTCCACCACGGAACGGGCCACCCGCACCGGGTTGAACTCCCGGCGCACCAGCAAAAGCCGCCCGGTCTCCATGCGGGAAAAATCAATGAGATCGTCGATGACCGAAAGCTGCTGTTCCGCGGATTCCATGGCCAAATCGCAATACTCGCGCTGGTCTTCGTCGAGTTGGGTCATCCTGAGCAGGTTGATCATGCCGATGACCCCGTTGAGCGGGGTGCGCAGCTCATGGCTCACATTGGCCAGGAACTCATCCTTGAGCCGGCCGGCCTGCTCGCTCTGGTCCCGGGCCTGTTTCAGTTCGCGCTCCAGCGACTCCATGCGGCGGATGCGCCGGCCGCGCCGGACAAAGCAACAGATGCTGTAGACACTGAGCCCGACGCAGAACACCAGCAGAAAAACCGCAACAGCAGGCGCCTGCGGCCACGAAATCAGCGCGGCCGCACCAGACTCCAGCTGCAAAGCCGTGCCAAGGGCCAGCGCGGTCATGGCCGCCACAGCCAGCACCACGGTACGGCATCCGGTATTTTTCCTCGGTTCCATGGCCTCTCCCCTTGCACGGTACGATCAGTCGTACCTGTACCGATCATAGAACCCCTTGGAACCTGATGTTATTATTTTTAAAACCGGGCTACAGGAAAAGCAGCAGACTCACGGCCATGACCCCCATGCCCGCAATGACCCCGTAAATGGCCGAATGGGGCTCACCAAACTCCTGCGCCGCGGGCAGCAGCTCGTCCAGCGAAATGAAAACCATTATCCCGGCCACTCCGGCAAAGAGCACGCCGAACACCGTGGGCGTGAAAAACGGCAACAGGATCAGATAGCCCACCAATGCGCCTACCGGCTCGGAAACGCCGGAAAGAAAGGAGAGCTTGAAGGCCTTGGAGCGGCTGCCCGTGGCATAATAGATGGGCACGGAAACCGCGATGCCCTCGGGAATGTTGTGGATGGCGATGGCCACGGCAATGGCGATGCCGAGGTTGGGATCGGTCAGGGCCGCGGTAAAGGTGGCCAGCCCTTCGGGAAAATTGTGAATGCCGATGGCCAGCGCCGTGAACAGGCCCATGCGCTTGAGCTTGCCGAAATCATGGGCCTCGTTCTTGGGCAGATTCTCAAGGCCCTGATCCATTTCCTCGATGGTATGCAGCTCATGCGGATTCTCGTATCCGGGCACGAACCTGTCGATGATCGCAATGAGCAGCACGCCGCCAAAAAAAGACGCCACCGTGGCCCATGTCCCGGCCACCCCGCCCAGACTCGCGACCAAGGCGTCCTTGGCCTTGAAGAATATTTCCACGAACGAGACGTAAATCATCACCCCGGCGGAAAAGCCAAGGGCAACGGACAGGAATTTCGTATTGGTGGTACGGGCGAAAAAGGCCAGCGCACTGCCGATGCCGGTGCTCAGGCCCGCGAACAGGGTCAGACCGAAAGCGAAAAGAACATGCGATGTTTCCATGACTTCATGAATACCATCGCATCCTCCTCATGTCAGCACCCGGCCGGGCACATTCTAATAGGCGAACGGCTCGGTCTCGCGGAACTCGAACACGAAGGGCACGCCGGGCCGCTCGATGGGGACGATGTCCCGGCAGCGAAACACGCGCTCCCGGTCCAGCACCGTGGCAATGACGCCGGGCACCTGCGGATCGCCGGGCAGGGGTTTTGGCGAAATTTCGAGCCTTCCGGCCACCCGCACCCACTGGCCCGGAGAGAAACGGTCCGGATCGTCCACGGCCACGGCAAACCCCGGTGCCACCGCGTCCGCAAGGCAGCAGACAATGGCCACCCGGAACACGGCCACCATGCCCAGCGCGTCCAGCTCGGGCGTGCGCTCCACCATGCCCTGCCAGACGATTTCTCCGGGCAGGGATTCGGGCCGGGCATCGGCCATCATGCGCATTTCCGCCGCGTTCATGCGCACGTATTCCACGCCGCCGATGACCATGCGCGCAGTCTGTTCGGGCATGAGGCCTTCAAGCGTCAGGCTGCCCGGCGGCGGCTGGCCCGCGTCAAAGGAGCCGCCCGGACCTTGGCCGGGCATCGGCCCGGAAAAGGAAACGGCGTCCGAAGAAGCCGGAACAATGCCCGCGCCGCCGGAGAGCACGCGCACGCCGCGCAAGGAAAAAAACGCCAGACACAGAAACAGGGCCAGACAGGCAATGCGCGAAAACGACAGGCCCGTACCCGGCCCGACGCGGCGCAGGGCGAATGCCCCGCCCAACAAAACACACACGCCCCCGGCCACCGCGTTGACCACGGCAAAACGGGGATGCAGCAGTTGCCAGCTGTGGCCCGACAGGGTCAGCCAGAGCATGAACCCGCCCAAACAGGCCAGCAGCGACCCTTCGATCACGGCACCAAGACGCGCGCTCATGATCCGCCTCCCAGCCATTGCAGCAGCAGGGACATGACAAGCACGGACAGGGTGGGCACCGTGACCAGCGCAAGGGTGACCCGGCCCCGGAACGTGGCCCCGAACATGCCCAAAAGCTTGAGATCCACCATGGGACCGATGGCCGTGAACGACAGCTGGGCCGCACGCGGCAGCATGGAGAACCCGGCCGCCACAAAGGCGTCCGCCTCGGAGCAGACCGAGGAAAGCACCGCGAAAAGCATCATGCTGACAATGGACAGCACCGGGCTGTCCACGAACAGGCGCAGGATTGCGGCGGGCACGAAGACCTTGAATGCCGCGGCAAGGCAGGCCCCGGCGATCAGGAACCGGGCCATGGACAAAAATTCCAGCGCGGTGTGGGACAACACGGCCATGAGCCGCGATCCCTGCTGCGCACCCTCGGCGCAGGATGCGCAGGAGCATCCGGACTCATGGCCTTCGTGCGCATGAATGGCGGGTTCGCCGATGCCGTGCATACGCAAGAGAACGGGCTTGGGCATGCGCAATACATCGTGGGCCTCGCCCCGGCCCAGGCCAAGGGCCACGGCAGCCGCGGGCACGGCCACGAACAGCACACGCAACCCCACCATGGAAAGATCATTCTGAAAGGCCACATAGGTGGACAGCACCACCACCGGATTGATCACCGGCGCGGCCAGCATGTAGGCCATGACCATGCGCACCGGCACCCGCCGCAGCAGCAGCCTGCGCGCAATGGGCACCACCCCGCATTCGCAGGTGGGCAAAGCCATGCCCGCCACCAGCCCCACAGACACCTGCGCCACCGCCCCGCTCGGAATGAACCGCTCCAGCGCCCTGTCCGGCACGAACACCTCGAACAGCGCGCCCACCAGCGAGCCCAGCAGCAGAAAGGGAGCGGCCTCCAGCACGATGGCCGTGGCCATGGAACAGAAAATCAGCAGGGAATCAGCCATGAAACAACGGCCTCACGATTTGAAAACGCCGTAAAAACCCGCGCGCCCCAAGAGAAAAAAAAGGAATTGACAACCATTATCACAAAAAACGTATACTGGCTTCCGTTCCCGAACGCAAACGCACAGGAGTCCTCGCATGAACATATCGTCTTTCACACGCGCAATTCCGCTGATGCTGGGCCTTTTGCTCGCCGCCCTGCCAGCCCATGCCGCCGCGCTGAACGTCACGGTCAGCATCGTGCCGCAACGCTATGTGGTGGAAAAAATCGGCGGTTCCCTGGTGGACTGCTCGGTCATGGTCCAACCAGGCGCCAGCCCGGCCACCTACGAGCCCAAGCCCGGACAGATGACCGCACTGGCCAACTCCTCCATCTATTTCGCCATCGGCGTGCCCTTTGAAAACGCGTGGCTGCCGCGCATTGCCGCAGCCGCCAAATCCATGCGCGTGGTGCACATGGAAGAATCCATCAAACGGGTGCCCATGGCCGCGCACCATCACCACGACCACAGCGAAAAGCACGAACATGAGCACGAAGGCCACCACCACGGCCCGCTTGATCCGCACGTATGGACCAGCCCGTCCCTGATGCGCGTACTGGCGGGCAACACCATGAAAGCCCTGCAGCAGGCCGACCCGGCCAATGCCGGGACCTACAAGGCCAACCTTGAGCGCTTCATGGCCGAGATCGACGCGCTGGACAAGGAACTGCACGCCATCTTCGATCCCCTGCGCCGCCCGGCCCGGTTCATGGTCTACCATCCGGCATGGGGCTACTTTGCCGCCGATTACGACCTGATACAGGTGCCCGTTGAGCTGGAAGGCAAGGACCCCGGCCCCAGGGAACTGGCCTCGCTGATCCGCATGGCCAAAAAAGACAACATCCGCGTGGTCTTCGTGCAGCCGCAGTTCTCGCGCCGCAGCGCCGAGGTCATTGCCAGAGCCATCAACGGCCGGGTGCAGCCAGCCAACCCGCTGGCCGAGAACTGGGCCGAAAACCTGCGCACGGTTTCCCAATCCTTCCGCGCGGCAGCCGCACAGACCGTCAATAAATAACGATCACTTACCGATAACTTCGGAAGCAAGGTCCGGCAATATCTTGCCGGCCTTGCCTTCGAGAAATATCGTGCTGGTCTCATAGGTATACGCCGATTCGCGCACATTGATCTCCACCACCACGGCGCCATGGCGCGCCGCCATGCGCGGAATGCGCGCCGCCGGCATGACCTCGCCCGAGGTTCCCACCACGATGCATACGTCGCAGGCCTTGGCTTCGGCCAACGCCGCACGGTGCACATGGTCGGGAATGGGTTCGGAAAAAAACACGACATCCGGCTTGAGCACCCCGCCGCAGGCCGCACAGCGCGGGGGCAGTTTTTCCATAGGCACGTCCGCGGCATCCACCTGCAGGCCGCAGTCCATGCAGGTCATGGTACGGGTGCTGCCGTGGTATTCCAGCACGTTCACGGAACCGGCCCGGTGATGCAGACCGTCGATGTTCTGGGTGATGATCGCGTGCAGTCGCCCCCGGGCCTCCATTTCGGCCAGGGCCAGATGCGCGGCGTTGGGCCGGGCGCGTCCGGCTGCGCCTTCATAAAACAGGCGGTACAGCAACTCCCAGCTTTTTTCCGGTTCGCGCCGAAAACGGTTGCGGTCGAACAGGTTCGGGTCGAACCGCGACCACAGGCCGCCCGGCCCCCGGAACGGGGCTATGCCGGACTCCACGGATATGCCCGCGCCCGTGAAGGCGATGACGTGTCGTGCGGAACGAATGGTCTCGGCCGCATGGGAAAGGGCGTGGTTGGACATGCCCCTGCCTTACCAGACCGCAGGGAAAAGGAAAACATCGGTCCGCAAAAAAGCAGCCCGTTAGCCCCGAAACGACTCCACGGCTTCGCGCAATTCTCGAGCCGCCTGCCGGGGATCACCCGCAGCGCACAAGGCCGAGACAACGGCCAAGCCGTCCGCGCCCGCGTCCAGCAGCGTATGCGCGTGTTCGGCACGCACGGACCCGATGGCCACGCATGGCCGAGAGCTCAGGGCACGGCGGCGGGTGAACCCGTCCACGCCCAGCACCGGCGAGTGATCCGGCTTCGTGCTGGTCTCGAACACCGGCCCCACGCCGAGGTAATCCGCGTCCATGGACTCGGTGGCAACGGCCTGTTCGTCCGTGTCCACGGTCAGGCCGATGATGGCCCCCGGTCCCAGCAGTTGCCGGGCCACATGGCAGGGCATGTCCGATTGCCCCAGATGCACGCCCGCAGCATTCACGGCCAGGGCGATGTCCACGCGGTCGTTGATGAGCAGGGGCACGCCCTGCGGTTGCAAAATGGCCTGCAACGCCCGGGCCTTGTCCAGAAATTCACGGGTGGAGGCGTGCTTTTCCCGCAACTGCACCATGGTCACGCCCCCGGCCACGGCCTCGGTCACCAACCGCTCCAGCCCCATGGCCGAGCACATGCCCGAATCCGTAACCAGATACAGGGAACAGTCGAAATTCGTTCGCCAATCGCGCGTCATTGATCCTCTCCCTGAAAATGAAATCATACCCTTTCCGCGTCCCGGCAATATCCTGTCCCACCAAGTATTGTTGCGGGACGCGGAAAGGTCCAAGGACCGCCGCCACGCGGCAACGGCCCGTTACCCACGAATCGCTAACCGAGTTTTTCGTTGATTTCCTTGGCGGCCTTGACCCCGGAAAGCAGCATGCCGCCGAAGATCGGGCCCATGCGATAGGAGCCGTGCGAGGCGTTGGCAGCCATGCCCGTGACATACATGCCCGGGAAGACCTCGCAGGTATTTTCCACGGTGTCGGTCTCGGCCACGTCCGCCCACATGGACTGTTCGCCCTGAATGGAGCCGCTGGGCGTGTTCAGTTTGATGTCGTTCTTGCGGCACAGGGTCTTGAGCACTTCGGTGTCGTGGCCCGTGGCCTCGATCACGTACTTGCAGCCGATGACCAGCGGGTCCACGTGCAGTCCGGCCATTTCCACGGGCGAGGAATTGATGACCAGCCCGGTGACGCGCTTTTCCCCGTCCACTTCGCGGATGGCCACGTCCTCCACGGACACGCAGTTGAACACGCGGGTTCCGGCAAGGCAGGCCTGCGAGGCCAGCGTGGTGGTGGCGGCCACCGCGTCGCAGGTGAAGTATTCGTCCTGGTAGCGCTTCATGGGCACGCCCAGATCCTCCAGCACGTGCTTGGAGCCTTCCTGAACCACGATGGTGTTCCAGGTCATGCCGCCGCCCCACATGCCGCCGCCCATGGAGAGCTTGCGCTCGAACATGGCCACCTTTCGTCCGGCCTTGGCCAGATGATAGGCGGCGGTCATGCCCGAGGGGCCGGCCCCCACGATGGCCACGTCCACGTCAAGGCAGTCGCGGAACTTGTGGTAGAATTCGGTGATGATGGCATCGGTGATGATTTTCTCGTTCAGAGACATGCGTTTCCTCCGTGTGGTTTGGAGGGTGCACGAAAACCGTGCGCCCTCGGAGGCACGAACGTCCGGGTAACAGGGAGAATGTGCGATGATGAAGAATGGGCGAAAAGCCCACGTCAAGGCAGTGTCCGAGTTCCCTACGCCAGTGCAAACTGAATCAGGTTCGATGGGTTTGATCTCAGTCCGGCCGCCGTCGGCAGGACACCCCAATCGGAATGAACACGGTGTACACGCAAAGCGGGCGGTCCGCAAGCCGGAAAGGAAATGCCTTTCCGAAAAACCATAGAGAATAATTGTCGTGAAACGATAACCGTGAAAGTATCAGTCAACTGATAATTCCAGCCCACGGGTACGCCATGAACACGCATTTCTGCCAGGACGAAACAGTACGCTTCATTCTCGAGGCCACGGACGAACTCAACCGGCTCAACGACGTGGACTCCATTCTGGACCGCATTCTGCTCGACGCCCGCACGCTCGCCAGTGCGGACGCCGGATCCATCTTCCTGACCGAAGGAAACAGCCTGCGCTTCGGCTACGTGCAGAACGACACGCTCTTTCAAACGGACAGCAGCAACACCGTGCTCTATCAGGACCTGACCCTGCCTATCGGGGAAGGCTCCATCGTGGGTTACGCGGCCCTGACCGGCGAGACCCTGATCATCGACGACGCATACGCGCTGGACCCGACCCTGCCCTACGGATTCAACAAATCCTTTGATGAAAAATCCGGGTACAAAACCACCTCCATGCTGACCCTACCTATCCGGTCACAGGAAAACCGGCTGGTGGGCGTGATCCAGCTCATCAACGCGCGCAACGAGCAGAAGCAGGTCGGCCCGTTCGACCCGGCCGACATCTCCTATCTGGGCCTGCTGGCCAATCAGGCTGGCGTGGCCATCCAGCGCGGCCAGCTCAACCGCGAGCTCATCCTGCGCATGATGCAGATGGCCGAAATGCGTGATCCCACGGAAACCGGCGCGCACGTGCAGCGGGTGGGCGCATACTGCGCGGAGATTTATCAGCGCATGGCCCAGAAACGGGGCACGGACCCGCGCGAGATCCGCAGCTACCGCGACCGCATACGGCTGGCCGCCATGCTGCACGACGTGGGCAAGGTCAGCATCTCAGACACCATTCTCAAAAAACCGGGCCGCCTCACGGACGAGGAATTCAAATCCGTGAAAATGCACACCATCAGCGGGGCGCGCCTGTTCCGAAACCAAACCTCCAACCTGGACCGCATGTGCATGGATATCGCGCTGCGGCACCACGAAAAATGGACCGGCAACGGCTACCCCGGCAACGTACCCGACCTGTGGGATGAAAACGCGCGGCCCGGTGAACCGCTGCAGGGAACGGCCATCCCCCTGAGCGCGCGCATCTGCGCGGTGGCGGACGTGTTCGACGCCCTGACGTCCCCGCGCTCCTACAAGGAGGCATGGCCCAACGAAAAAGCCTACATGGTGCTTGAAGAAGATTCCGGCACCCATTTCGACCCCGATGTGGTGGAATCGTTCATGGACATATTGCCCACCATCACCGCCATTCAGGAACGTTTCCGCGAAAAGGGATGACAGGCTGGCGACCGGCAAAAACGGATAATTATCCTTGACCGCCATCAAATCAGGAATAATTATCATCTTATGACCGCAGACAACTCCACCTGCTCCGTGCAGGAAAACATTTTCGTGGCCCGGCAGCCCATTTTCGATCGCTCGGAGAAGATATGGGGCTACGAGCTGTTGCACCGTGAATCGGAAACAGCCATGGTCGCCAACATTTCGGACGGGGACGTGGCAACACAGGCCGTTATTGCAGACGGGGTCAGTCTGGCCATGGAAGGTTTGACCGGCAAGCACCAACGCATACTCATCAATTTTCCGCAGAACCTGCTTGTGGCCGGGGCGGCCCTTGCCCTGCCCAAGGACACCTGCGTGGTGGAGATACTGGAAGACGTGCGGCCCACGCCCGAGGTGCTGGATGCGCTGCGCGAGCTCAAGAAGGCCGGCTACACGCTGGCCATGGACGATTTTTGCGGCGAGACCTGCCTTTTGCCGTTTCTGGACCTCGTGGACATCGTCAAGGTGGACATTCTCGGTCTGGACAGCGACCCGGACAAGATCCGCGCGGTCCACTCCGTCGCTGGCAGGCGCACGGCCACGCTGCTGGCGGAAAAGGTGGAGGACCGGGAAACCTACGACCTCTTGCGGGACATGGGCTTCGACCTGTTTCAAGGTTTCTTTTTCAGCAAGCCACAGATCGTGCCCGGCAAAAAGCTCTCGTCCAGCCAGATGAGCAAGCTCCAGCTGCTCAGGGAGTTGGGCAAGGATGATTTCGAGCTCAGGGAAATCGCCAACATCCTCAAGGCCGACCCCTCGCTCTCATTTCGCCTGTTCCGGCATATCAACTCCGCGGGGTTCGGCCTGAACAGCAAGGTGGATACCCTCGACCGCGCCGTGGTCATCATGGGCCAGCGCCCCATAGCCCAATGGCTGCGCACCGCGCTCATGAGCGACCTGAACTCCTCGTCCAATGCGGGCGAGCTGGTCTTTCTCTCGGTGCAGCGGGCCAAGTTTCTGGAAATGCTGGCCATGCATGCGGGCATGACAAAGAATGTCCACCCGGACTCCTTTTTCGTGGTCGGCCTGTTCTCGCTGCTGGATTCCATGCTCGGCATGCGCATGAAGGACCTGCTCAAGACCCTGCCGCTGGATGAAATCATCACCTGCACGCTGGACGGTTCCTGCCCGGAACACACCCTGCTCAAGCTGGCGCACAGCTACGAGCGCGGCTACTGGGCCGACACGGACAAGCGCATACGGGAAATGAATCTGGACAGGCGCACGGTGGACGCCCTGTACGTGGAAGCGCGGAACTGGGCCCAGCGCGCGCTGGCAGCGTAGGAAAAAGGACTCAGCGAACCCGTTCGAGGCGCGCCCCGGCCTCCCGATCCGGGCGCAGGGCCACAATGCGCTCGGTGCTCTCGGCAAACAGGTCCACCGGGTGGTGGCTGATGACCAGCACCTGCAGTTCCAGCCGCTCGGCAATCTCCGCAACAAGCTTCATGAACACGGGCACCAGCGCGGGCCGCAGCCAGCAGTCCTGCTCGTCCAGCACCAGAAACGGCCGGTGCCGCTCCTCGTGGAGCTGGGAAAGGGCAATGAGACGCAGGCCCACGGAAAGGATGTTGCAGACCGAACCGCCCTGCCCGTGCAGGATATTCTCCACCTGCTCCTCGTCGCCCTGATTGCGGATCTGAAAACGCACGTTGAGCCGGTTGTTCTTGACCTCGCGCGTGGTGAAGACCACCCGGTCCTGACCGAGAACCTCGCGGATGGCGTGGGTCAGATTGGCCTCGATCTCGTCCAGCAGCGAGCCGAACATGAGCGTGCTCAATTCCTCCAGCCGCGTGCGCACCGAGGGCGCAAGGTCCAGAAATTCCTGCGCACGTTCCAGCAGCTCCCGCTCGCGCAGGAACTCGTCCGTGCGGCTTTCACCGAACGCGCTCAAACGGCCGAGCCTGTTTTCCAGCTCACGCAATTCCGGCTGTCCGGGCATGGTCATGAACGCCTCGAGCTTTCGCCAAAGGCCTGCTCCACTTCGGCCAGCCCTTGCTGCAGATCGTTGATGTGCTGACGGTATTCCTGCACAAGTCGCTCATTTTCCTGCTGTTTTTTCTGCAACAAGCTTTGCAGTTCTTCAGGTTCGTCCGTGCCGTATTCCTGTTTGGCCCGCTCCTTCAATGCTTCCAGCTGACCGGTCAGGTTCCTGATGTCCTGCTCCACGCGCACCTTGTGGTCGCGCAGTTGCTCGAACCGGGCGCGCAAGGATTGCAGCTCCTGCTCCACGGCCTTGTCCGGGCCGCCCGCGTTATCGTGATGCATCATCCATTACCTCCTCGTACAGCTCCCATACAAGGGAGTCCTCGGGTGTCGTGTCGTCGAGATTTTCCTTCAGGAAGTCGCGCAGCCCCACGCCTTCGTTGGTCCTGCGCCATGCCAGCCGCTCCAGCCCGCGAATGAAGCGCGAACCGTCCTGTTCCTCACCCTCCCCCTGCTCGGGCGGCAGTTCCTGATCTGGGAACACCTCGGCAAAGGGCAGGTGCGGCAAATCCTGCGGCGCAAGCTCGGCGCAGCCCGGAGTCCAGACATGGGCGCGGGGAACCCGCTCAAGGGAATGGCGCGAAAAGGTCAGCCGGGAAATGTTGCCGGGGTTGGCCCATGTGGTGCAGCCCTTGACCACGGTCTGCTGCGGCCTGTGGATATGGCCGTTGATGACCCAGTCAATGCCGGGCAACTCCTTGATGCCGTAGGCGCGGTCCAGAAACTCCGGAAAACGGATGTTGTGGTGCGTAAGCCAGAGCACGGTCTGCGGATCATCCAACAGGGGATCGTCGCCGGGGCGCTCAAAAAGCTTGGGAATGGGCGAACCGTCCGGGCTGGCGCACACAAGGGTGCGGGCAACCCCCGAATCCGTTTGTGAACGCAGCACGAACTGCGGTCCCTGCTCCTTCATGAGCCGCAACGCACCCGCGGTTTCCAGCACCGCAAGGCTTACGTCGTCGGTCAGGCGGGACTGGTGCTTGTCGTGGTTGCCCACCAGCGCCCAGACCTTTTGCGCGCCGCCGTGGGAGACAAACAGGCGCATGAGTTCCACAAGCATCCTGTTGGAGTTGTCGCGGGGCCAGTGGAACATGTCGCCCAGAAACACGGGCACCAGTTCCTGCTCGCGGGCCATGTCCAGCCCGGCCTCCACCTTGGCCAGTATCTGCTCGAAATATCCGTCCAACCGCTGGCCCGGCGAATTGTCCGCAAAGTGGGGATCGGCCATGAACAGCAGGCCCGCGCCCTCGATTTCCGGGATTTGGCTAGGACTCATGCTCGCCGACCTCCTGCAGAAAATGCCCGGCGTCCATGGGCTGGCCGCAGGTGGGGCATGTGCCCAGCCCGGCCAGCCGTTCATCAAGCTGCGCGCGGAACGCCTGTTTTTCGTTTTTTGCCCGCTCCAGTTCGACCTGCGCCTGCCCGAGCCGATGCTGCAACGCGCCCATGTCCCGCAGCAGGGCCTGCAGGGGTGCGGGTGAGTCCGGCTGGGGCGGGTCAAGCAAACCGTTCAGGATCGCGTGCCTTTTTTCGGACCGGATCAGCCCGTCCGCAACCGTCTGCAAGCTGTCCACAAGGGTGCGCAGGGTGCGCGTGTCGTGCACTTGCGGGGGCGGATTCAGGGGAGCCAGAGTCTTGGCCTGGGCCGAGGCGGTTTGCAGCCGCCTGTGCAGGGCGGCCTGCTCGTTCAGCGTGTTGGCCAGCGGGGCCACGGGCTCCAGTTCGGGGGGGGGCGTCAGATTGGCGAGAGCCTGCGCGGACCGTTGCGCATGGACCCGTTGTTTTTCCAGACGGTCGCGTTCATGGAGCAGGGAACCCAATGCCGGGATGGCCGCATCCAGCGTGCGCAGTTGCGTCTTCATCTCCCGGCAGGTTTCGGCCAGCAGAGTCAGATCCGGCAAGGGAGACAGGGTGTCCAGCTCCGTTCGGATGTGCCCCAGCCGCGCGGTGCGCCCGGCCTGTTCGCGCTTGGCCTCTGTAATGCGCTTCTTGAGCGCGTCCTGCATGGAGAGCAGATGCGCGCCCTCGGTGGACGAGGCCAGAAAGTCCGCCACAAGGCTGTCCGGCCTGTTGAGCAGAAAGACCGGCTCGCGCTGGTTGCCGATGTGCACGTCCACGGCGTCGTTCTTGAAACGCTCCAGTTCAACCGGATCCAGCCGCAAAAGATCGCGCACCTCGTCCGGCACGTTGCCGCGCCCCATCTTCCAGAATTCTTCGGGCTCGTCCTGTCCTGGGCGGTGAATTTCGTAGCCCGGGCTGGCCTTCTTGCGAATCCAGACCACGCGCACCCCGTCCTCAAGCTCCACGGTCACCCGCGCCTGTTTTGCGCCGTGGCGGATGTAGTTGTAGGGCGAAGGATTGGTGGCCACGCAGCGCAGGGCCTCCACAACAGCGGACTTGCCCGTGTTGTTGGGTCCTGTCAGGGCCGTGAGCCCGGGACCAAGCTCCAGCTCGGTGTGCTTGTGGGCCATGAAATTCTCAAGAATGATTTTTCTGATCATGATTCCCGGTCGCATTGGTTTGCGGCAGTGCTGTTGGGGTTATGCGGAAGCCTCGGCCAGCCGGGACTCTCCGCTTGGTGAACATCAGGCCCGCGTTCCGGCATTGCATTGCAGGAACGGACAGAAATCCAGAGCCTGTGGGGTCATGGCCGTTGCCTGTCCCTGCCCTTCATACACCACCAGCGGAGCCTCCGCCACAAGGCCGGGCCGCGCATCGCGCACCCCTTCCAGCAGCACCATGCGCGCAGGCTCATGAATACGGCTATGCACAAGGCGCATGCGCTTTGGCTCCAGCCCTGCCGAACGCATATCCTGCAGCAAATCCGGCAGCCGCTCGGCCAGATGCACCACGAAAAAACGCCCCCTGCCGCGCAGCAGCCGCGCCGCGCACGCGCAGAAATCCGCAAAAGACGCCTGCTGCTCGAAACGGGCGTTGCCCCGTTGCTCACCGTGGCTGACCCGGCCCGAGCCGGGGTCGCGGTACGGCGGGTTGGCCACAACGAAATCCAACGTCTGCGCCAATGCCCTGTCCGGCTCGCGGCGGACGAATTCGCGCACATCGGCCTCGCGCACGGCAAAACGGTCTTCAAGGCCCAGCAAGCGGGCGTTGTCCTGCGCGCTGCAGACCGCGTCCGGGTCCAGCTCCACCCCGGTCACCCCCCAATCCGCGTTTTCCCGCTGCCCGCGCAACAGCAGGCCAAGCCCCACCACGCCGCACCCGGCCCCGAGGTCCGCGCCAACGGCCCGGTTCGGCAAATGGCAAAAACAGGACAACAACAACGAGTCCATGGAAAAACGGTATCCGCCCTCGGGCTGCATCAACCCGCGCGGGAACTGCTGGCGCGCCGCATCCGTCATGCGCGCCCCTTTTTCCGCGCAATGCGGGAACGGACCATGTCCAGCAGCATGCGGGCCTCGGTCATGCGCAGGAGCACGGCTCCGGCAAAATACACAATGACCCAGACCGGAATCAGGGCCAGCCACCACCCGCTCCATGATGCGGAAAACCACGCGCCCGCGCCGATAAGACAGGAAAGCGCAAGGCTGCGCGCCACCCCGCCCAATTCCAGCGGGGAATGGCCGAGCCGCGCCCGCAGCTTCCAGAACAGCAATGCGAAATTCGCCAGCGAGGACGCGCTCACGGCCACGGCCAGCCCCACGTGCGCCCAGAAGGTCATGAGCCACGCGCCAAGGCCGATGTTGACCACAAGGCAGGCCACGGCAATGCGCACCGGGGTTCTGGTGTCCTCCAGCGCATAGAACCCGGCCACCAGCGGGCGGGCAAGGGCGATGAAGGGCAGGCCCACGCTGTAGGCGGCCAGGGCCTGCGCCGTGGCTATCACGGCCTGCGCGGAAAACGCGCCCCGCTCGAACAACAGGCTGATGAGCGGCACGGCCAGCGCCAGCAATCCTGCGGCCGCGGGCAGGGCAATGAACAGGGTCAAACCCATGGCCGAGCGCAAGGCTCCGCCGAACCCGTCCATGTCCCTTTTGGCGGCAAGGGCCGAAAGGCTGGGCAGGGCCGCGGTGCTCACGGCAATGCCGAACACGCCCAGCGGAAACTGCACAAGACGGTCCGCATAGTAGAGATAGGAAACGCTGCCCACCGGCAGATAGGAGGCCAGCAACGTGCCCAGCAGAATGTTGAGCTGGTACACGGCCGCCCCGAACACCGTGGGCAGCATGAGCAGGCCCATGCGCCGCACGCCCGGGTCGCTCCACGACCATGCCCCGCGCCACGAGAACCCGGTGCGCCGCAAAAACGGCAGTTGCAGGGCGAACTGGAACACGCCGCCCACCAGCACGCCGAAGGCCATGGCATAGGCCACGTTCCACCCGGCCCAATAGCCGGTCAGGGCCGCACCGATCAGGGCCACGTTGAGCACCGAAGGTGCCAAGGCCGGGGCAAGAAAGTGGCCCTGCGCGTTGAGCATGCCCATGCACAAGGCCACCGAACAGATGAAAATCACGTAGGGAAAACAGATGCGCACAAGGTCCACGGTCACGGCGAACTGCTCGGGGTTGCGCGTGAACCCCGGGGCAATGGCCATGGTCAGCGGCCCGGCGGCCAGCTCGGCCAGCAGGGTGATGCCCGTGAGGATGACCGCCAGCCAGATCATGGCGGACCGGGCCATGGCCTGCGCGGCTTCCTCGCCCTGCTCCTCGCGCACCCGTGCATAGACCGGAATGAAGGCCATGGTCAGGGAACCCTCCCCGAACAGGCGGCGCAGCAGGTTGGGAATACGGAAAGCCACGAAAAAGGCGTCCGCCAGCAATCCCGCGCCCAAGGCAAAGGCCACGATCAGGTCTCTAACGAACCCCAACACGCGGGAAACCAGCGTGGCTCCGGCCACCACCCCGGCATTGCGTGCTATCTTCCGGCCATGTGCGCTCATTGATTCTTCCTGTTTGCGTTGATCCGGGCAACCCCGGCCAAAAACCGCGCGATTCGCGGTCAAATCGTATCTATAAAAAATCTAGTCTTTTTCTAGAAAAATCGCGTCTTCGTCATATTCCGGACAGTTGAAAAAAAAGTTCACGGCAAAAACACAATCTTCACTCCTGCCGGGCTACAGGCATGTTGTCCATCCGATCCCAAAAAAATATTCAACCATTTCAACAAAAAGCCATATGCATCCAATCGTCTGCCCATGCATGAATCCTTTTGGGCCAAAAAACAGGTTTCGTTATAATCAGCGCATCAAACGCATACGAAAAACACGGTTCATAACACGAAGGCCTGCCCGAACCGCAACTTCTTTGTTGGAGTCGTTGCGGTTGTTCCACCCCCTGGCCATACGCTCATTTCTGGCAGCACGGACAAAACGTGGACGTACGCCCGGCCACGGTGCAGCACACCAGCTCCGCACGGCAGCGCGGGCAGCACTGCCCTTTTTTGCCATACACGTTGAAGCTGTTCTGGAACGCCCCGGCATCGCCGTCCGCGTTCACATAGTCCCGAATGGAGCTGCCGTTTTCCGCAATGGCCTGCAGGAGCACGTCCTGCAAATGCCGGAACAGGGCCGCCAGCCTGTGCGGGGGCACGTCGCAGGCCTTGGCGTCCGGCCGGATTCCGGCACGAAACAGGGACTCGTCCGCGTAGATGTTTCCTACACCGGCCACCACGGTCTGGTCCAGCAGCAAGCCCTTGATGCGCGCCTTGCGATGCGCCACGGATTGGGCCAGCAGCTCGGCGCCGGTTTCCAGCGGCTCGGGGCCGAGATTGCGCCAGAATTTCCATTGCTCCAATTCACCGGGCAGGAAAAGGCGCACGTAGCCGAACTTGCGCACGTCCGCAAAGGTCAGCACGGTGTTGTCCCGCAGCAGAAAGCGCACCCGGTCATGGGTCTGGACATCGCGACAGACCTCATGCACCACCCGGCCCGTCATCTTGAGGTGAAAGGCCAGCGTCAGCTCGCGGTTTTCATGGTCTTCGGGAGAGATCAAATCCAGCAGCAACAGCTTGGCCCGCCTGCGCGCGCCCACAACGGTGGCGCCCGGCACAAGGGCCTGCAAACGGACGGGCTGCGACTTCATGTCCCGACCCGAGGCGTCGCCGTCATGCACGCTGCCGGGCCACAGCACGCGCACGCCCGCAACGGTGCGATCGCAAAGCGATCCGTGCAGTCCACGGGCTATGGTTTCCACTTCGGGCAGTTCGGGCATGAATCTTCCTTTGCGCCGCAATACCGGCACTAACCGCAATCATCCGCAAGCCCCTGCGGCAACGCGGCACATCCCCTCAAATAGGTGGTTTTCGGATAAAAGAAAAGCGGGCCGAGTCTTTCCCGGCCCGCTCTGTTCTCATGAAAGGCCCGACTATTTGCCGGTCAAAACGCGGCCAACACGGGTCAATGCATCCTTGAGGGTGGCGTCGTCCAAAGCATAGGAGAACCGGATGCAGCGGTCGTCGCCGAAAGCCGAACCCGGCACAAGGGCCACGCCCGCCTCTTCCAGAATCCTGGTACACATGGCCGCGGAGTCCGGGGCGTCTTTGGTGTAGAAATTGTCCAGCACCGGGAACAGGTAGAAGGCGCCGTCCGGCTTGGGACACTGCGCGCCCCAGCCCGCGATGATCTCATAGGCCATGTCGCGGCGGCGAACAAAGGCCTCTTTCATGGTTTCCACAATGTCCCACGAGCCGTTCAGGGCCACGGTGGCCGCCTTTTGCGAAAACGCGGAAATGTTGGAGGTGGACTGGCCCTGCACCTTGATCATGGCCTTGACCAGATCCGCATGGGCCACGGACCAGCCGATGCGCCAGCCCGTCATGCAGAAAGACTTGGACAGCGCGCCCACCAATGCGCAGTTTTCCGGGTGCGCGGCGCGGAAGCCGGCCAGCGAGGCCGGGGTGGCCGGGGCATATACCAACCGGTCGTAAACCTCGTCCGAAATGATGAACACGTCGTTCTTCAGGGCCCAGTCCGCGATCTCGTCCAGCTGGTCCTGCGTGTAGCAGCAGCCCGTGGGGTTGGAAGGCGAATTGAGGATCAGCACCCGCGTGCGGCTGGTGCGTTTGGCCTCGAGGTCGGCCACGGAAACGAGAAAATCATTGTCCGCCGTGGCGGGCACGATCACGGAAACGCCCTCGGCCAGCTGCACCATGGCCGGGTAACTGACCCAGTACGGACCGGGAATGAGCACTTCGTCGCCCGGGTTCACTAGGGCCATGAGCAGGTTGTAGAGCACCTGCTTGCCGCCGTTGGAGATGATGGCCTCGTCCGCCGTGGCCGGGGCATCGTAAAAACGACCGTAATACCCGGCAACGGCCTCGCGCAGCTCGGGGATGCCCGGAACCGCGGTGTAGCGGGTGAACCCCTCGTCCAATGCGGCCTTGGCCGCTTCCACGACGTGTTGGGGCGTATTGAAATCGGGCTGGCCCACGGCAAGGCTGATGACCTCGCGGCCCTGCGCGCGCAGCTCCTGCGCCTTGGCGTTCACGGCCAGCGTGGCCGAAGGTTTGATCCGTTCCAGTCTGTCGGAAATTCGCATGATGGTGATCCCTCTGTGGCAGTTGACGATCCGGTCCTCTCCTCAAGCCCTATAGAGCAATTTTTTTTCAAGGTAAATCCATGATCCGCGGCTGAGGCACACCGCTGCCGACGATTGGCCAAACCACGGCCGCACGGATCGGGACGCCCTTTTGCGAAAAACGGGAAAACCATATGCGAAACCTGCACGCGATATGCAAAACGCACTGGATTCTTTTTGCTCCCTGCGGTAGTCTAGAATTTCTCTAGCAGTCCACAGGGCTTCTCGAGAAAACCCGTTATCATTATCAATGAATACAGCTAGATAGAAGAGGAAAACCATGGCAGCCACCCCCATGCCGAAACGGCTCCCCGAGCCGATCATCAACGAAAACGCAAAGATAGTTCTCCAACGCCGCTACCTGCGCAAGGACACCGAAGGCACCCCTTTTGAAAACTACAGGGAACTATTCTGGCGAGTGGCCTCGAGCATTGCGGCCGAGGAAAAAAAATACGCTGATTCCGTCTATACGGTTTCCAAACTGGCCCGCGAATTCTACGATCTCATGACTTCGTACCGGTTCCTGCCCAACTCGCCCACGCTCATGAACGCGGGCACGGATCTGGGCCAGTTGGCGGCCTGTTTCGTGCTGCCGGTGGAAGACTCCATCGAGGGCATCTTCGATTCCGTGAAGCACGCGGCCATGATCCACAAATCCGGCGGCGGCACGGGATTCTCGTTTTCCCGGCTGCGTCCCAAGGACTCGGTGGTGGGCTCCACGGGCGGCGTGGCCTCCGGTCCGCTTTCGTTCTTGCGCATCTTCAACTGCGCCACCGAGCAGATCAAACAGGGCGGCACCCGGCGCGGGGCCAACATGGGCATCCTGCGCGTGGACCATCCTGACATCATGGAATTCATCAAGGCCAAGGAACGTGACGGGGAACTGAACAACTTCAACCTGTCCGTGGGGCTGACCGAGGCTTTCATGCGGGCCGTGGAAAAGGGCGAAGACTACGAGTTGGTGGACCCCAAGACCGGGTTGGTGTCCGGCACGCTCAACGCGGGCGAGGTCTTCGGCATTCTGGTGCAAAAGGCATGGGAATCCGGGGATCCGGGCATGGTCTTTCTGGACCGGGTCAATCGCGACAACCCCACCCCGGCGCAGGGCGACATGGAATCCACCAACCCCTGCGGCGAACAGCCCCTGCTGCCCTATGAGGCATGCAACCTCGGCTCCATCAATCTCGGGCTGGTCTACGCGGCCGGGCAAAACGGCCACGACAGCGAAATCGACTGGGACGAGCTCAAGCGCATCGTGCACCTTGCCGTGCGTTTTCTGGACAACGTCATCGACGCCTCCAATTATCCCCTGCCCCAAATCACGGAAACCGTGGAACGCAACCGCAAGATCGGGCTGGGCGTCATGGGCTGGGCCGACCTGCTCTTCCAGCTGGGCATCCCCTACAACTCGCAAAAAGCCGTGGACCTGGCCGAGCGGGTCATGAAATTCATCCGCGACGAATCCCGGGCCGCGTCCAAGCAACTGGCCAAGGAGCGCGGGCCGTTCCCGGCCTACGCGGACTCCGTGTTCGGCAAGGCCGACCTCGGCCCCTACCGCAACGCCACCACGACCACCATCGCGCCCACCGGCACCCTGTCCATCATCGGGGGCTGCTCCTCGGGCGTGGAGCCGCTCTTTGCCCTAAGCTTCGTGCGCAACGTCATGGACGGCGACCGGCTTGTGGAAACCAACCCGCACTTCGAGACCGCCCTGAAAAACGCCAACGCCCACAGCGCCAGTCTCATGGAGGAGGTGGCCAAAAAAGGCTCCATCGCGTCCATGGAATTTTTGCCCGAGGACGTGCGGCGCGTGTTTGTCACGGCCATGGACATCGAACCCATGTGGCACCTCAAGATGCAGGCAGCCTTCCAGAAATACACGGACAACGCGGTTTCCAAGACCGTGAACCTGCCCAACGAGGCCACGCAGGAACACATCCGCGAAATCTACTGGAAAGCCTACGAATACGGATGCAAGGGTGTCACGGTCTACCGCGACGGCTGCAAGTCTTCGCAGGTGCTGTGCACGGGCGATTCCGAAGAAAAGATCAAGAAGGACGACAGCATCGTCAAGGACCGGCCCGAAGTCATCTACGGGTTCACCCACAAGGTGGAAACCGGATTGGGCGTGCTGTACCTGACCGTAAACGAGATGGACGGCAAACCTTTCGAGGTCTTCGCCACCATCGGCAAATCCGGCCGCTCCATCACGGCCAAGGCCGAGGCCATCGGCAGGCTGGTGTCTCTGGCCCTGCGTTCGGGCGTGACCGTGCGCGACATCGTGGAACAACTCAAGGGCATCGGCGGCGACAACCCCAAGTTCATGAAGAAACATCTGGTGCAGTCCATCCCGGACGCCATCGCCTACGTGTTCGAATCACGCTACATGCAGGACAGGCCGGTCAGCGCCGGGGTCACGGCCCTGCACAGGGAGACCTGCCCGGACTGCGGCAGCGAGCTTGTCTTCGAGGAAGGCTGCCATATCTGCAAATCCTGCGGCTTCACCAAGTGCGGCTAACCCCGCATCCGCTTGGCACAAACAAAAAAACGGGCGCCGCACAACGTGCGGCGCCCGTTTTATTTCATGTATTCCTGATCAGGCGTTGCGCAACGATTCCACCATGCCGGAAAGCTCTTCGGCCTGTGCGGCCAGGCGTTCCAGCGCCTGCGTGGTTTCCAGCGCGGCCTGCTCGGTTTCCGCGGCAATGCTGTTGATCTCGTCAATGGACTGGTTGATTTCCTCACTGGCCGCGGACTGTTGTTCCGCAGCCGTGGCAATGCCCTGAATGCGGTCCGCGGAAAGCTCGGCCCCGTCCACGATTTCCTGCAGCACCGAACCCGAGGTGTTGGAAAGGTCCGTTGCCGTGGAAAGGTCGGAAACGGCCTGTTCCATGGCCTGCACGTTGCGGTCCGCAGCGGTCTGGATGGCCTCGATGGAATCGCCCACTTCCTTGGTGGCGGTCATGGTCTTTTCGGCCAGCTTGCGCACCTCGTCCGCAACCACGGCAAAACCGCGTCCGGCGTCGCCTGCGCGTGCCGCCTCGATGGCCGCATTGAGCGCCAGCAGGTTGGTCTGGTCCGCAATGTCCGTGATCACGCCCATGATGTTGCCGATGCCACGGGCCTGCGTTTCCAGCTCGTCCATGTTGGTGCGCAGCTGGTCCGCCTGCGCCTGAATGGAGTTGATGGCCTTCACCGACTGATTGACCACGTCCGCACCGTTCATGGCCTTGGTCTTGGCCTCCTGCCCCTGTCCGGCGGCATCGCCGGCATTGCGGGCCACTTCCAGCACGGTGGCGTTCATCTCTTCCATGGCCGTGGCCGTGGCCTGGATGCGTTCGCGCTGGACATTGGTGCCCTCGCTGATCTCGTGGGCCTTGGCGTTGATGGCCTCGGTGATGCCGTTGATTTCCTGCACCACGGTTTCCAGCTGTTTTCCGGCCTCGATCATGCCCTCGGCACGGGCGCGTTCCGCACGTTCGCGGGCCTCGCTCGCCTCCTGCATGGCCTGTTCCGCGGCGCGGGCCTTGTTTTCGGCCTCTTCGGTCTTGGCCGTAATCTCGAGCATGTTGCTTTCCAGCGTGCCCGACATATCATTAAGCGCCTCGAATATCTGGCCGATCTCGTCATTGCGGGTCTTGTCGATGCGCGTGTCGTACTTGCCGTCACGAATCTTTCCGAGCATGTCCGCCACGCTCTTCAGCGGGCGTACCGCCACCATGTCCATGAAGACCCACACAAAGGCACAGATGACCAGCAGACTGATGACAAACACGATGGCCAGGTTGGTCATGGTATTGTAGACCGGAGCCATGATTTCGGCCTTTTCGATCACGCCCACGAATTTCCAGCCAAGGGCCGGGGAGGTGTGCACAACGCCCACACGGTCCAACCCGTCCAGCACGGTATCCACCGCGCCCTCGTCCTGGGCGAAGAACTGCTTGTACGCAGAGTCCTCAAGCTCGGCCACGTTCTTGAACAGGGTTTCCTTGTCCCCGGGGTTGGCGATGACCACGCCGTCGTCCTGAATGACCATGACGTGTCCGCGCTCGCCCATGCGGATCTCGGCAAGCTGCTTGGTGATCTGCCCCAGGGAGATGTCCATGGCCGCAACGCCGTATTCCACGCCGTTGTGCACGATGGCCTTGCCCGTGCTGATCATGGCCTCGCCGTTGGTGGACCGGTAGGCCTTGGAAATGATGGACTTGCCGGGCGAGGCCACGGCGTCCTTGTACCACGGGCGTTTGCGCGGGTCGTACCCGGCGGGCATGGGATCGTTGCCGCCGATCACGAACCCGCCCTTGCGCGTGCCGATGTAACAGTCCACGTACGCCTTGTGGCTGGAAAGGATCAGCTGGTAGAATGTACGCAGCTCCCTGCCCAGCTCATCGCCGGGAAATGTCTCGTTGGTGGGGACCGGCGTTTCGGAAAGGTAGTTGGTCAGGATCTGGTCAGCCTGCTCGGTGCGCTTGTCCGCGGCCATCATCTCCGTATTCAGGCGCGCCTCGTCCATGAACAGGGTCAGGCCGTTGTCCACATGGACCAACTCCTTGGCTATCCCCTGAATGGCCATGCTCCGCGAATGCCTGTGCACATCGTAGGCCGTGATGGCGAAAATCACGGAAAAGACCAAAAAGATCGATACGATCAATCCCGCAAGGATCTTCAGTTTAATGGAAACCTTCATATGCTCCCCTTAATCATCTTCTGTTTGACGGGAACCTTCCTGCGCTCCCCTTGTTGTGTGCGCGGCTCAATCCGCATGCCTCGTTGACGGGGCGTTCCGGCGAATCCCAACCCCTGGGAACCCACCATACCCCACCTCAATTTCTGCGCACCAATTTCCTCCCCTGTCAAGAGGATTACTTTTCCTGATCATGTCCTTTTGCTTCCCTGAACCATCCCCGCCCCGGTTCCGGGTGTATCCTGTTGCAAACACCCGGGAGGAACAATGACGCAATACGACCAGAGAGCATGGATCAGGTACGAGGACGGCTCCTACGAGCCCGTGCGCATGAACGGCGACATCCGCCGCAAAAAACGGGGACCGGGCATCCCCCTGTGGTGGATCATGAACATGCCGCGAAACTGGATGCCGCAGGCACACGGGCACGCATATACGAGCAACCATCCCAGCGGAGCCCTGAGCCGACGTTTCGGCAAGACGGAAACGGCCGCGTTCATCCACGCGGCCCGGCAACCGGCACCATGAGCACACAGCCATTCACCGGCGCGGGACGACCTTCCCCCGATTTTCTCATTGCATATGCCGCAACATGCCGCATGATGTATCCATGACGATCCGAAAATCCGGCCCCGTACTGCTGCTGTCTTCGGGCAGCCTCTTCCACCTGCCCCTGGAGCAGGTGGCGACCATGGCCGCGCAAAGCGGTTTTGCCGGGCTGGAACTCATCGTCAACGACCCGGCCCTGCAGCCCGGACCGGCCATTGACGCGGTGAACGCCGTCTGCCCGATACACAGTCTGCACGCGCCGTTCCGGCAGTGGTCCCGCTGGGGCGGCCACCAGAATTCGTGGAAGGCCACCACCGCGCTGGCCAACGCCCTGCCCCACTGCGACCACATCACCCTGCATCCGCCCGGCAACCGCCTTTCCACCATGATCCAAAACCGCTGGTTCGCCCGGGCCCACGATCTGGCCCTGCTGCTGGATGCCAAGGGACGCCTGCGCTACTCGCTGGAGAACCTGCCCTGGGCCGAGGCCTCGCCCTTCGGACGCGACGAGTTGGACAAGCTCATGGACCAGTGCAGAAAGAAAAACGTGGGCATGACCTTCGATGTCTGCCACATGGGCGTGAGCGGCTATGATGTGCTCAACGCGCTGGACAGGGTGCCCCACGACCTGCTCTGCAACGTGCACTTTTCCGACGCCCGCGCCTACCGCGAACACATGACGCCCGGAACCGGCGACCTGCCGCTGGATGATTTCCTGGCCCGGCTGGACCAGCGCGGCTACCAGGGCTACGTGACCCTGGAGCTGGAACCGGCCGCATTCCCGGAACAGGAAGACAAAATCACGGCCATGCTCAGGGACATCCGCTCCCACATGGAAGAGTCCATGAATAATGGATAATTGTTAAGATTCAAAAAATAACGTCTGGCGGGGCTTTTCCGCCTAGTTCCTGATAAGTCAGCCATTTGTGCAAAGAATTGCCCAAAAGCCGCAGATGGTCGCCACAAAAATACGCTTTTTTTTTCTTGCCACGATACATATGAAGATATACGCCGCATTGCCCGAACACGGGCAAGGAATACATATGAAACGCATCTTCACCATACTGACCCTTCTGGCCCTTGCCGCCTTTTCCGGCGGCTGTGCGGTCATACCCGTAGCCCTGACCGGGGCCTCCATGGCCGCGCCCAAGGCCATTTCCCTGGCCATCACCGGGGTCAAGCTGGTGCACAAGACCACCCTGCTGGCCGCGGACGAACGGCACACCTCGGACATCGCCTCGGACACCGTACTCGACATGCAGGCCTCCATGACCGTGATGACGGCAACGGGCATCGACGCAGACGTGCACACATACAACGGGCAGATATACGTGGTGGGCGAATACGACACCACGGACCACCGCGACCAGATGCTGGCCGACCTGCGCGCCATGAACGGCGTGCGCGACGTCAAGGGCGTGCTGCGCCCCGAGACCGCCCCCGACGACCTGCATCCCGGCATCCGTGACTCCTTTGCGGAAAACGCGGTTGCCGCCAACCTCATCAGCGAACTGGGGCTGGACTCGGCCAACGTGGACGTGGAGGTGATACAGGGCGAAGCCGTTCTTGTGGGCGTGGTGGAAACCCACGACGAAGAGCGCGCGCTTGAAGCCATGGTCAACGGCCTGAAAAAAAACAAGGGACTGGCCGACATGACCGTGACCTCGCTGGTGGCCGTGCAGCGCGACTTCGACGCGGGCGTCATGACCGCGGACATCGAATATTCGCTGGGGCGCGCATACGGTCCGCCCGTGCCCGAAGCCCTGCTCATGCAGGACGCCCCCCCTGTCCTCGCGCAGGCGACTCCGGCCGTCCGCTCCACCACCGCAGGACCTGCGGCAGTGCATGAGAACCAAACCGTGGGACGCGCACCGAACCCCGACACCCTGCGCACGCTGGCCGCAAACTACAAAAAGCATTTTTCCAAATGGACCAGAGCCCGCCGCAGCATCAAGCATGAAGTGCTGACCCTGTGCAGTGCGGAACAGGACGCCAATACCCGCAACCAACTGCGGACCATGGCCCGCAAGCTGACAACCGACAGGCAGTATTCCATTGCTGACCGTCTGGAACTGACCATGCAGCGGTCCCACGACCTGCGCACCAAACAGGTAGCCAACACCCTGCTCAAGCGGATCGCGCCCGAGCGCGCCGTGAACATGAGCGCCCTGGCCCTGAACTGAATCCCCATTCATGAATGAAAAACGCCCGCAGCCGAAAGACTGCGGGCGTTTTTTTTCGATTGTCGACTACCGGACATGGCCATCGACGCCCGTATCCTCGCCGGGCTGTGGCTCTGGCTTGGATTCGGGCGTTTGCCCGTCCTTGGCGGACGCATCCTGCGGCTTGGTGCGTTTGGTGAACAAAAGCCCCATATCCACGGCAAGGCGCTGCCCGTGGCGGCGCACCACGAAAACAAACGGCTCCCTGTCCTCATGCGCCCGGAAACCGGCCTTGTGGATGTCGCGCAGGGATTCCAGCACCACTCCGTTGGCCTCTTCAAGCACGTCGCCCGGACGCAGGCCGGCCTTGTCGGCCCGTGAGTCGCGCTCCACGGACTTGACCACAATGCCGCGCTCCAGAACCATGAACACCGCGCCCATGCGCGAACGGTACTGGTCCGGGCTGTAGAAAAACACATCGGCACGGTGCGGGTCGAAATGCCCGCCCCGCCACGGACCGATGGAAAACACTGTGGCATCCGGGTCCAGCAACAGGATGCGCCGCTCGATGCCCCAGCCGTTTTCCACATGGCCGTCCCCGGCAATGACCAGCACGGGCCAGTTGAACCGCGTGCGGAGCGCCACGGTTTCCTCGGCCATCTTGCTGTCCCACACGGACTGCACGGTCACGAAACGCTCCCACTGGGTGGCGTTGTCCATGTCGCGCCCCTCGTGCATGCCCATGACCTCGCGCAAGAAATCCAGCTGTGCGTCACACGGCCGCACAATGCGCCCCGGCAACGTATCCTGCTGGTCTTCATCCAGCGATTCCAGTCCGTTGCGCCCTATGGCGCGGGCAACAGAGGGCGGCACATTCAGCGCCCCCACGGGCAGGCTGTGCTTCTGGGCCAGTTCAAACAGCCCCCGAAACAGGGAAAACGAATATCCCCAACGGTCTTTCCATTCCAGCTCCTGCTCCAGATCATCAACGGGAACAATGCCTTGGGCAAAATCATCCAGCACAGGCTGCTTATCGACAGCAATCATCTCCAAACCAACCGCAAGAGGATTCTCCTGCGCGGCCAGAGCCGCGGCCAGCCGTTGCTGCACGGCATGGTCCAGAGGGTTCCGGTGCCCCTCGCCCACAAGGATGTAATCGGCCCTGCGCGCGGCGTCAGCCACCTGTTCAAGGGTCATGGGCTCACCCGAACCGCTCACGAAATCACCGGGATCGGGCAGAAACGTCACGTCCATGGGTTCCGGGGGCGCAACCCGCACCCGCGGCGCGCAGCCAAAGCTGGCCACAAGGGCGGCAACAAGAAACAACGTTGCGGTCAACCGGAATCGTCGGGGGCGGATCATGTGCATGAAGGACTATCCTTTGGCGGGCTTGAAGGTTGTTGTCTGGGGAGCATGGTACCATATTGCCATGGGCAGGCCACACCCGTCCACCGGCAGCATGTCCATCGGCATGGTTTTCGGCAGGCAAAGCAGGTTTGGCCCGGCTTCCCGGGCACTCACGGCCAATACCAACGCGTCGAGCACGTCATCTTCGGCCACAGCCGTGCGCGGATGCTCCGCCATGGTGTTGCGCAACAAAACCTCAGCTGATTCGTAATACTTCTGTAATACTTTCAGTCTATCAAGAGCGCCGAGCAGTGTTTTCTTGTAATGATTCATGGGGATTCCTGCGAGCGCGGCAAAACAGACCTCGGGATGCGCCTCGCGCACCACCCCGGGAATGGCCGGAGCTTGGCGCACCACCTCGTCCACCTGCCGGATCTTTTCCGCGATGTTCCACGCCTGCCGGGAAAGGCCCTTGCCGCACAGCTTGCGGCTGGCCGCATTGGCGCTGGCGTGATCCGGGCAATCCAGAACCTCGCGCAGGGGCGGCGAAAACACGCTGGATCTGCGGGGACCAAGCATGGCGCGGGCGCAGACGTCGGCCTCGCGCACCGGGCTGGCCGCGCCTGGCAGGCCGATGGGCATATCCACCAGCAGGGTCTGGGCATCTTCATGCGCCCGCCACAGGTCGGAAAATCCCTCGAACATCTGCACCTCGGCAAAACCGGGACCGCTCAATGCAACGGCCACCCAGCCTGCGGCGCAGCCGTCCGCTCCCACAAATTTCATGAGACCTCCTGCACGCGAACAACCAAAAAAAGGCCGAGAGCAAACAATGCTCCCGGCCCCATGTCATCGTTATTGGCGAAACCTAGTCCCAGGTCCGCTTGTCCTCGATGGGACGGATCTGCGGGGGCAGGGTGCCGGGAGTCAGCACCTTGAGCACCGGGCGCAGTTTGATCTTTTCGCGGAACAGGTGCAGCAGCTCATCTTCCTGGGTGAACTGTCCGGCCTCGATGGAAAGCACCATCTCGTCGATGCCGCCCGGGTTGGTGACCTCGATCTGCCAGCGCTTGACGTCCTCGAAACGGGCCATGACCTGTTCCACCTGATGCGGGTACACGAACATGCCCTTGATGCGGGCCGTGGTGTCCACGCGGCCGACAATGCCGCCAAGCCTCGGGCTGGTGCGGCCGCAGGCGCAGGGGGAGTTGTCGATGTAGCCGAGGTCGCCCGTGGCCAGACGGATGAGCGGATAGGTCTTGTTGAAGGCCGTGACCACGATCTCGCCCACTTCGCCCTCCTTGAGGGGAATGCCCGTGTCCGGGTGGCAGATTTCCACAAACGCGCGGTTGGAAAGGTGCAGGCCGGTCTTGTGGAAGCATTCGTAGCCGATACAGCCCACGTCCGCGGTGCCGTAGCCCTGACGCATGATGCAGTCGAACTTCTTTTCCAGCGTGGAACGCATCTTCTCGGAAAACTTTTCACCGGTAACGAACGCGGTTTCCAGGAACAGGTCCTTGCGCAGGGAAAGGCCCATTTCCTCGGCCTTCTGGGCCAGATGCATCAGGTAGCTGGGCGTGCCCACGTAGCCGGTCACGCGCAGCTTCTGCATGATCTCGATCTGGCTGTTGGTGTTGCCTGGTCCTGCCGGGATCACCGCGCAGGAAAGATTGCGCAGGGGCTCCTCGAACATGAGGCCGGCCGGAGCCAGATGGTAGTTGAAGGTGATCTGGGTGATGTCGCCGGAGCGGAACCCGGCGGCATAGAAGCCCTCGGTCCATCCCCAATAGTCCTCGGAGCGGTCTTCGGGGTCGAAAATCGGGCCGGGCGAAAGGAAAATGCGATTCAGCTCGCCAAGGTCCTTGGTCAGCAGCCCGCCGAGGCGCGGTCCCATGGACTGCAGGAAGATGAGTTCCTTTTTCTTGATGATGGGAATGTGCTTGAGGTCGTTCATGGTCTTGAACTTGTCCACATTGAACTGGGCACGGTCAAAACGCTTTTTCACGTCCTCGGAATAGCGGTAGGCGTAGGTCAAGAGTTCCTTGAGCTGCAACACGCAGTACTGCCGGCGCTCGGACTCGTCCAACACCTCCCGGCGGGAATAAATCCCCTCGGTTCTGTCTTTTCTGGTCATTATGAAGCTCCTGCTTGGGGTAAATCATTATTCAAGGCCGATCACTATACCACAGGAAAATATTTTTTCAAGAAAAAAATATTTTTTCATTACTTCTCAACAACTTAGGGTGAATTTTGACGCCATGAGACAATTTGGCATTTCCCTTGACAGCGTGCGTGGACAAGTATATCAAGACATTCCTTCACAGCGTGGGTCGTTAACTCAGTTGGTAGAGTATCTGCCTTTTAAGCAGAGAGTCACTGGTTCGAGCCCAGTACGACCCACCACTTTTTGCAAAAGACGGCAGCCAAAGGCTGCCTTTCTTACGAGACGTGTCCCCATCGTCTAGCTTGGCCCAGGACGACGGCCTCTCACGCCGTTAACAGGGGTTCAAATCCCCTTGGGGACGCCATATATTTCAGAAAAGGACTTGCGGTTTTCCGCAGGTCCTTTTCTGTTTTACACGCGATTCCGCACTTTTTTTCAAAAGCGGCCAAGGACGGATAAAGGGCGTCAGGCAACATACAGGTCATGGTGCAGCCAAGCGGCATTTTGAAACGAATTCTGATACAATTTCATATTTATAAGCCGCCATCACTGGACATGCTCCACCTTTCCAAGCCATAAGCTCAAACGGGATACCTCTGAAGCACTCTTTTCGGGCTTGATTGGATAACTCCGGGCAACGCCCACAAATGGACGGGCCCCCGGGCTTGATGAAATCAAAATGAAAAACAAAAAAATACAGATCCTCGGAATATCCGCCTATTACCACGACAGCGCCGCCTGCATCCTGAATGACGGGAAAATCCTGGCAGCGGTTCAGGAGGAACGTTTTACCCGGGTAAAAAACGATGCCTCGTTCCCGCGTAACGCCATTCAATACTGCTTGAGCACTGCAAACTGTGAAATCAACGACATCGATTTCATAGTCTTCTATGACAAACCCATCCCCACCTTTGACCGGTTGCTGTTGAGCTACCTGTCGATCGCCCCGGCCGGGCTGCCGTCGTGGCTGAGAGCCATGCCGCTGTGGCTGAAGCAGAAACTACACCTCCCGCAGATCATCAGAAAGGAATTGGGCTACGAAGGAGAGATTCTCTTCTCGGAGCACCACGAGGCCCATGCCGCCGCAGCATTCTACCCCTCCCCGTTTCAGGAAGCCGCCATCCTGACCATTGACGGGGTCGGAGAATGGGCGACCACGAGCTATGGAATCGGCAAGGCGGAAAAAATCGATCTCCTCAATGAATTGCATTTCCCGGACTCCCTCGGCCTGCTGTATTCGGCGTTTACCTATTTTACAGGATTCCGGGTGAATTCGGGCGAATACAAGCTCATGGGGCTCGCCCCGTACGGCAAGCCGATTTACGAGGACGTCATCCTCGACAACATCGTGGACGTAAAACCTGACGGTTCATTGCGCCTCAACATGGAATATTTCGATTTTCTGGGTGGTCTGCGGATGACCTCCCACAAGTTCGAAAGCCTGTTCGAGGGCCCGCGCAGGGAGCCCGAAACAAAAATCTCCCAAAGGGAAATGGACATCGCTGCAAGCATTCAGGCCGTCACTGAAAGCGTGATGCTCAAAATGGGCTTTCACATTTTCAATGAAACCGGAATGGAAAAGCTCTGCCTGGCTGGAGGGGTGGCCTTGAACTGCACGGCGGTGGGCCGGCTCTTGCGGGAAGGACCGTTCAAGGAAATCTGGGTCCAGCCCGCAGCCGGAGACGCGGGCAGCGCCCTGGGCGCGGCTCTGCTCGTTTGGCACAGGCTCCTTGAAAAAAAACGTAACGCTCAGGATGAAAATCGCCCGTTCTCGCCATATCTTGGGCCGTCGTATGCGCAGGATGAAATCAAGGCGTTCCTCGAACAAAAAAATGTGCCGCACCACCTCATGGATGCCGGGAACAGGGCGAAAATCATTGCCGAACAGCTCGCTGCGGGCAAAATAGTGGGCTACATGGCCGGACGGATGGAATACGGCCCGCGAGCATTGGGCGCCAGAAGCATCATCGCCGACCCCAGAGGTGAAAACACGAAAGACCGGATCAACCTGAAAATCAAGTTCAGGGAATCGTTCAGACCCTTTGCCCCGGCGGTGATGCAGGAAAAAGCTTACGAGGTCTTTGAACTGGACCGCACCAGTCCATATATGACCCTTATCACGCACGTCCGGGACCAACGGAACATGTATCCCGCTGTGACGCATGTGGACAACTCTTCCAGGGTCCAGACGGTCGCAACGGGAAACAAGAAGGATTTTCATGATGTGATCAAGGCGTTTCATGAAATGACAGGCTGCCCGATAGTTGTTAACACCAGCTTCAATGTCAGGGGGGAGCCCATTGTATGCACGCCGGACGACGCATATGCCTGTTTCATGAAGACGGGAATGGACACGCTGGTAATGGAAGATACCATTCTCTTCAAAGAAGAACAGCCACCTCTGAAAGAAAAGACTTCCGAGGCCGGCGCATCAGAGACGGAAATCCGATCCATCAGGAAATCCAGCTTGACCTTTGCAGCGTCATGCATGGTTCCGGTGGCAATTGGATTGTTTTCCCATCGAATGCTGTTGAGTCTGATATTTGGTCTGTTGGCGTGCGCCGGACTTGCTGTTGCAATTTCCCCCGTATTTTTGAAGCCGGTTTACCAAGCGGCACAATTCGCGGCGAACAGGATACGGCTCGCATTGTCTGTTCTTGTCTTAACTGTGGTATTTTATACCATCATCTCCCCGGTAGGATTGTTTTTGAGACTACTTGGCAAGACGCCCATACACCTACGCCCGGACGCTCAGGCAAAGAGCTACTGGCTCAATCATCAACCGGCAGACAAAGAGAACCTTTACAAAAGGTTTTAAACCCGGACAGGTGAAAAATGAAACGAACGTCATTGTTACAGGAATTCCTGCAATACCTCAAAACCCGCAAGCGTTATTGGCTCTTTCCGTTGATTTTGACCATGGTGCTCATTGGTCTAATCGTTTTCATCGGACAAAACACTGTTGTGGGAACATTTATCTACGCCATATTCTGACATTGCCAACAGATTTTAATAATACTATATGAAAAACATCTTTTTCAATATGGTCATGGTTGTCGTTGCCGTGTGCATTGCAGGGCTTCTCGGAGAAGGCCTGCTTGTCCTGAAAAACAGGGATATGCAAAACTACGACATTGAAATGTGGCGCTATGCCAAGCTCCTGAAAACAAGAAGCGCCAACCCGAAACTCGGGCACGAGCACGCCCCCAACCGTCAGGCGACCCTGCAGTCGGTTCAAATCAGAACAAACAATTGGGGATTGCGGGGACCGAACATTCAGACCGAAAGCCCAAAAAAACGAAGAATCCTGTTCTTGGGTTCCTCGGTGACACTGGGATGGGGAGTACCGGAAGACCAGACCCTGCCTGCAATGATCGGGGCAGAGCTGGGGGACGATGTGGAGGTGTTGAACGCCGGCATTGGCAATTACAACATGGTCAAATACATAGAATTGTTTTTTTCCAAACTCACCCCCCTGAAGCCCACGGACATCGTTCTGGATTTTTTCATTGCCGATCCAGGCGTTCGCAAATCCGAACAGAGCAATTGGTTGCTTGCTCACAGCCAGCTTGCCGTTGTTGTCTGGCACATTTACAACGGACTTGTAAGCAAGGACAGCAGCGAGGACATGGTCTCGTATTACAAATCGCTTTACGATCCGAATTCCTCCGGATATCGAGACATGGTCAAGGCTCTTGACCGCATCAAGGCTTACGCGGATGCAAACGGCATCCGTCTTTATCTGATCATTACGCCTGAAATATACTATCTGGGCAACTACCTCTACGGATTCGCGCATGAGGCCATATCAAAAGAAGCGCAAAGCAGAGGCATCAAGTACATTGACCCATTGCCTGCATTCGAGGGAATACACGATCCGAAAACCCTGTGGGCCATGCCTACCGACCATCACCCCAACGCCAAAGCCAACCGGATAATAACCGATTACTGCATCAATAATAACTTTTTCAAAATACAGTAAGCCATGCTGTTCTGTTCTTCGTCATTTTTTGTTTTCTTTGTCGCCTTTCTCTTTCTTTGGTACGCCACTCCAAAAAAGTGGCACCATTGGCTCATCATCATTGCCAGCCTGTACTTCTATGGGTACTGGAACTGGTATTATACCGTTATTCCGGTGGGGCTGACACTGGGCGGCTTCTTTGCCGTAACATGGATCGGCAATGCAACAGGGCCCCAAAACAAGAAATTACGGCTTGGACTATGCATAGCCGGAATGCTCACTCCGCTTTTCATTTTCAAATATCTCAACTTCTTCCTCCAAAGGGAGATTATCACCATCGGGCTGCCCCTGGGCATCTCGTATATCACCTTTACGCTGATCGCCTACCTGATTGACGTGGCAAAAAAGGACTATGCTGCAGAAAAACGGTTTTCGTGGCTTCTTGCCTATGTGACGTATTTCCCCCAACTGATCGCGGGGCCGATCCTCAGGCCAAGGGAACTACTGCCCCAACTCAAGCAGAATCTGCAACCCACGAACCTTGTCCGCTGGCAGGCCATAACGATTTTCACCGCCGGGCTGGTCAAAAAACTCATCTTTGCAGACCAGATCAAGCCTTTTGTCGATGGTATCTATTCAGTGAAGGAAACACCCGACACGCTCCAAGCCCTGCTGGGATTCTACCTGTTTCCGGCGCAAATATATTGTGATTTCAGTGGATATACCGATATGGCCATCGGGTTGGCCCTTTTCTTCGGGATTCAACTTCCCATGAACTTCAACCGGCCATACCTTTCCAGCTCCACAACGGAAGTGTGGCGCAGATGGCAAATGACCCTTTCCTTCTGGTTGCGGGACTATTTGTACATCCCGATTGTAAAAAGATATAATTACAAATACATAAAGCCCCTTGCCAAGCTCATAACCCTGACCTTGTGCGGCCTTTGGCATGGCGCAAACTGGACCTATGTTGTGTGGGGCGCGTTCAATGGAATCCTGCTCATTGTGGAATCCCTGTTCAAAAACACCCCATGGCCACGGCGGCTCCCCAATCCGATAAAAATCCTGATCACATTCCACCTGTTTGCCTTTGGGGTGATCTTTGTACGGTCAACCAATATTGATCAAGCGTGGGACATCATCAGATCATTGGTTTTCTGGCAATCCTTTACTGCCGGAGACGTTCTCCCTTACGCCTACCCGTTGATGCTCTGTTCTCTTACTTATTTTTTCCATCACTGGGACTGCATGGATTGCCTGAAAGGACTTGTCGAGCGGTCGAACAGATTTCTGCTGACCGCGTGTCTGTCCGTACTCTGGTTTCTGGCCGTCATTCTCAACGTGCTCGGCGGGGGCAGCAGCAAATTCATTTATTTTGATTTTTAAGCATGGGAAGGAGGTCGGCCCCGACAATCCCCGCATACACATCCCTGGCCATCATGGCGTTTCCTTTCGGCGTAGGATGGAAATCACTGTCTCGGAATAGTCCCTTTTGGTGCTTGTGATTCAGGCCCAGGCTGTGATCGATGACAGGCACCCCGTATTTTTCAGCGACTTCACGCACAGACCGGACATAGGTCGAAATGGTTTCAACCAGATAATCCCTGGTGTACCGAATCTGGAACCTGTCCAATCCCTGTTTGGGCAAATGCCCCGAATCAAGAGGAGGCTCCACAAAAGCGAGGCGAACGCCGTGTGATTTGCACACATTGATCATCGCCACGATATTGCTTTTGAACTTGTCCAACGCCTTTGCATTGAAAACATTCGTCTGGGTGCTTTTTTTGGGAAAACCCATGAGGCACGCATACCCCAGCCGAGAATACTTCATGGCCATCGTCACCCACTGAGGCGGTTTCTGGTAGACAAGAATATCCGGGTGCCAATTGGCGATGCTCGAGTACCAGACGTCGTTCCCCAAAATACAGATCAAAACCAGATCCGGCCTGATCCGGCCTTGGGCCAGGGTTTCCTGAAGGGCCACCAGTACCTGGCTTGAGGAGTAGGAGGGAACCCCGCCATTCACCACGAAAACATCGCGATACTTTTCGGAAAAACACTTTTCCAGATAGAAGGGATACGTTTCATTGTCCCGTACGCCCCAGCCGAACGTGGTCGACTCCCCAAGAGCGAGGATGACGTGTTTACGATTCAGGTCCTTGGGAAAAGCCTGCCCGCGAAACCCTTCGGAATTCACGGTATAATACCTATTGGCGAATTCCGGCTTCAAAGCAAAACCGCGGGTCTGGTTCGCCTCCACAAACGGCCGTCCTCGCATCCCAAGGTTCTGATCACTGAACGCAGGCACGACTTCGGAGGCCGGAATGATCAACCTGAAGGCGCCTTCAATCAAAAGAAGCATGCCGATCAGAACGGCACAGTTGATAACCAGTATACGGATATATTTTTTAGCCCGGATCATTCTATTCAATCGCCCTGCGTTGGATTGTTATCAAATTCAAAGGCAAGGACAACGTCATGCGTTGTCTTTGCAACTGGCCGACCCCCTCCAGAGCTCGCAGTATATAGACCTCTCCAAAGGCTGACAAACCGGATATTCGTTAGCCACAGGCGCGGATTGCCGGCTAACGATCTCGACAGCGGCCCAAGGGCGTGGCATGTTTAACGCTGGAACACTCTATGTGCAAAATCAAATCCCTCATCATAGCAATATCGCTCGTCGCCGTGGGGCTTCTGCTCAAGCCGACGCCGGTTTCTGCGGCCCCGCTCCGGCTGTTCTGTGGCGACTGGACGCCATACTCCAGTTCAAACACCAAAGAACCGGGCATCACCGTGGAGATCGTTCTGGCCGCCTTTGCTGCCGCAGGCGTGGAGACCGTGCTGGACTTCGCTCCCTGGCCCCGATGCGAAGAGATGATCCGGGAAGGTATGGACGTCGCTGTCTTTCCTTACGTGCAGACCCCCACGCGAAAAAGGTTCGCCCGCTTTTCCGTGCCCATGCTCACGGAGCGCACCTATCTCTACTTCATCAAACGGAACCTGTTCGAATTCGATTTCACAGACTATGCCGCACTGCGCGAGTACCGGGTCGGCACCCTGAACGGTTTCGTTCACCGGGAACTCTTCGAGCAAAATCAGGTGCCGGCCCTGGTGGTCAAAAACAATACCGTGGGCCTGAAAATGCTCTTGAAGAATCGTCTGGACCTTTTTCCCATGAACGATCTGGTGGCCAGACATGAAATCCACACAAACTTCCCGGAACAATCTCACCTGTTTCGCCGCTCCAAAACCCCGTTGTACGAGGTTTCGCTCCACGTCATGGTTTCCAGGGAAAATCCCCGGGCCGACCGCATCCTCTCCCTGTTCGCCAAGGGGATGCGCACAATCCGCAGCAAGGGCACAATGGCGCGAATCCTGAAACGATACGAATAATCTCTGCCCCCCGAAACAGACGTTCAGCGGTCCACGGTCTCATCCAGCCAGTCGAATATCCTCTGGTTCGAGGTCATGAGCGCCCCCATCTGGCAATGCTCGTCCGCAAAAGACGCCTTGTCGAAAACAAGCAGCGTTTTCGGGCAGGCAAGCTCGTCATACAGCTTCCTCTGATCCTTGATCGAGGAGAAATGGTCGCCAGCGCCGACAATCACCAGCGTGGGGCACGTAATCCTGTCCGCCAACCCCTGCATGTTGAATTTCCTGAACATTTCTAAAAACTGCAGCGGGGTCTTCGTTCCGGTGGTGAGCATGCCGTTCTCAATGAACCAGCGGAAGCCGATGTCCTTGCCCATGGCCTGCCGCAAGGCCGTGTTGGTTCCGTCCGGATCGCTGCGCATTTCCTCCCATTCCCGGGCATCAGCCCTACGGTGGCCCAGCATGTCATATGTACCGGGATTGGCCACCAGTGCGGCCAGCCGATGCTCGCCGGACGCGCCCCGGGGTGCGAGATAGCCGCCCATGCTGATGCCCATGAGGGCGATCCGTTCCGGGTCCACCCCATTTCTGGTCAGCGCAAAATCCACAACCGGGGTAATCACGTTTTCCCAGTCCGGGCGGAATGTCAGGCCCTGTTCATGCAAGGCTCCGCCCTGCCCGGGCCCTTCGAAAAGAATGACGGTCCACCCCCGCCTGAGGGCAAACAGGGCGTTTTCGAAATACAATTCTTCCGCGGTTCCGTCGAAGCCCGTCTGGATGATCACGGTTTTCCGCTTCTTTCCGGAACGGTCCGGCTGCAGCACGTAGCCGGGAAGCGTTGTTTTTTCATAGGGAATCGAAACCACCGCCACAGGATACTCTCCCAGTCGAGCGCCTTTGCGGAACATGTCCCGGCTCTTTTTCCAGGACGTCACGATCCTGGAATCCCGGGGATTGCCCACAAGAAAGAACCCCGCGCTGCGATAGTAGGTGGACGCGCGGAAAAACGCCTCCCGCGCGGAAACAGCATGTCCTTTCCGCAGGCATTCCTCTCCGGTTCTGCGCACTCGCTCGGCCAAGCCATACCAGTTCACGTACCAGGATTCGGCATCGCCCGGTTGTATTGCATGGGCGGTTTCCAGGCATTCGTTGACGTCGGAACCGCGGGAAACCGCCATACCCAAAACGCGACGCAACTCGAAATCGTACGTTTCATTATCAAAAACAACCGCGGCAGGCTTGTTGCCCGCAGCCTGAAACGTAGCCGCCCGAAGTTCTCCGGCCGCTCCCAAAGCAATCAGAAAAAACAACAAAATGAGCGTATTCTTCACGAAATACCGTCCTTGCGTGCACAGTCGAAACCCATTGTTTTATCGAAACACACAGCCGGAAGTGTCCCTGCATTACAGCATACCTGCAACCCGTTACCAGCGAATCGACCGATTGCCGAGTCCATTATGCAGAGCGCGTCCGTTTTTTCAAAACCGCCCGGCCTCCCCCTTCCGCAAGAATATGAAACATGAACATGTCTCCACGACAATGGAACACAAGGACAAGACAAGACTTTATCCAATACCGAGGTTTACAAAACTATTCCTCCCTGCTAGGGAGCCTTTTCCCATCCATTCTCACACCATCCTCGACAATAACGAATACTATCATTGCACGTACCGCCATTCAGGCCATAACTTACAAAAAAAATTCCCGCACCACGTGGAGGCAAGCCATGCTCAAGAACCTTTCCATCAGAAACAAGATTTTATCACTGCTGCTGCTGATGCTGCTCTGTATCGGCGTCACCGTCGGCATGCTGGTAAACACCATGGGAACCATCGAGCGGTTCTCCACCAGCACCACGCAGAAAACCATGCTGCGAATGGAGAAGGACAAGCTCAGGACAGCCTCGCACTCCATGGCCGTGTCCCTTGCCGACCTTGTCCGGGACATGCCCGAAGACATGCGGGAGGAAGCCATCCGCAAGGCGGTCAAGAACATCCGCTTTGAAAAGGACAAATCCGGATACTTTTTCGTATACACGGGCACCACGGTGGTTTCGGTTCCGCCCAAGCCCTCCCTGCGGGGCAAGGACCTCTCCACGGCCAAGGACAAGAACGGCATCTTTTTCGTCAAGGAACTCTCGAAACAGGCGGCTGCGGGCGGCGGTTTCGTGGAATACATCTTTCCCAAGCCCGGCAAGGGCGACCAGCCCAAGCTCGGCTATGCCGAAAGCATCCCGGGCACGGACTACTGGATAGGCACGGGCATATACATCGACAACATCGCCGAAGAAGAGGCTGCCGTGGCCTCGGCCATTCACGAGATCGTGCAATCCGAAACCCTGATGCAGCTCGGCTTCATCGCCGCCATCCTGCTGCTGGTGGTGCTGCCCCTGAGCCTGATCATCATCCGGGCCATAACCAATCCGTTGCACGAAACCATGAACGCTGCCGACGCCGTTGCCAACGGCGATCTGGAAGTACGCATGAACCCGCAAGGTTCGGATGAAATCTCCCAGATGCAGTCGTCGCTCAACGCCATGGTGGCAACACTGGGCGAAAACATGGAAAGCATCAAGATCAAGGAAGCCGAGGCCAACAAGCAGGCCCAAGCCGCTGAAGCCGCCGCGCAGCAGGCCCGGGAAGCCATGGAACAGGCTGCCGTGGCAACACGGGAAGGCAAGATGGCCGCGGCCGACAGCCTTGCCGGAGTCGTGAGCACCCTCAACAGCACCAGTGACGACATCGCCCGCATGAGCAGCGAAGTGAGCCACGGCACCGAAGTGCAGATGGCGCGCATTTCCGAAGCGGCCACAGCCATGGAGGAAATGAACGCCACCGTGCTCGAAGTGGCCAGAAACGCGGGTGAGGCAGCGGACCACGCGGACCGCTCGCGCGATATCGCGCAGGAAGGTTCCCAGCTTGTTTCGCGCACCGTGGACGCCATGACCAACCTGCAGGAGCTGACCATGACCCTGCGCAAGAACATGCACAAGCTGGACGAACAGTCCGAGGCCATCGGTCAGGTCATGCATGTGATCAACGACATCGCAGACCAGACCAACCTGCTGGCCCTGAACGCGGCCATCGAGGCGGCCCGGGCCGGCGAAGCCGGACGCGGATTCGCCGTGGTGGCGGACGAGGTCCGCAAACTGGCTGAAAAGACCATGAGCGCCACCGGCGAAGTCGGCAACAACATTCAGGGCATCCAGCAGCTCACGCACCTGAACGTGGAAGGCATCGACAACGCGGTTGAGGCCATCGACAGCACCACCGGCATCACCGACGATTCCGGCCGGAAGCTGGAGGAAATCGTACACATGGCGCAGGAAACAGCGGCACAGGTCCAATCCATCGCCGCTGCCGCGGAAGAACAGTCCGCAGCGTCCGAACAGATCACCCGCAGCGTGGACGAAATCAACAACATCGCCCGCGACAACACCGAGCTTATGAGCCAGGCCAACAACGACATCAATGCCCTTGCAAAACTGGCCCAGGAAATCACCGATCAGGTGGAATCCCTGAAATCATAAGTCCAACGCACACAGAACGACAAAAGGCTCCCCCTTGCCGGGGAGCCTTTTTCTTTGCCCATTCGGACAATACGAACGAAACTACCCGCCGCTCGTTTTTTTCGCGTGGATAAACGTATCGATGGTTGTGGAGCCGTCGGGCTCGGCATATTCGTCCTTGGCGATCTCCACCACGGTCATGCCGTTGCGCTCCAGCAAATCGATAATAAATTCATCCTGATAGTAATTGAAAAATATCGTTTCCTCGGAAAAACTGGTTGTCTCGAATCCCGATTTTTCCCCGTTCATGTAGCTCAGGTACAGGCAGCCGCCGTCACGGATCGCGTCCGGCAACCGGTGCATGACTCCGGCGGTCTGCTCATTCGTGAGATGCACGATGCAGAACGAGGCGAGCACCACGTCGTATTTCCCGGGCAGGTCAAGGTCGCAAATGTCCTGCTGCAAAAAATCGAACCGCGGAAACCGCTGCCGTGCCATGCGCAAGAATTCGCCGGAAAGGTCCACCCCGTCAAAGGTGCACGTATGGTCCCGCTCCAGAATCGTGCTGATGTTGCACCCCGGCCCGCAGCCAAGGTCCAGAATATGGGCGCCTTTCGGAACATGCTTTTGCTGGAAATCCGCTATCCTGTCCCGATACGTCGGGTAGTCATCGAATTTGTCCGCATAGCCCTGCGCGTTTTTGTCATAGGCCGCGATGGTCTTTCTGCTGGTATCCGTTTCCATTGTACCCCTTTGCCCTTTGCAATCAATGACTGACCGAGGTGGTGCCGCCATGCGGTTGGACATTGTGCATGTGCCGGGACACTACGAAAAACCGCCCCCGTGCGCCAGCGGCGATTCATGCCCCGGGCCCGTCTTTTCGCACCCGCCCGGCCTGCCTTGCGTTCCGGGCCGAAGCGTTGTAGTGATGCGCGGTCCGACGGCTTGGCCGTTCATTACATATTTCAGGAGAAATTCCATGTCCGTGAGCATCGGCATCGTGGGCCTGCCCAATGTGGGCAAGTCCACCCTGTTCAACGCCCTGACCAAGGCCCAGAACGCGGAAAGCGCCAACTACGCCTTCTGCACCATCGAACCCAACAAGGCCGTGGTCCCCGTACCCGACAAGCGCATCGAAAAGCTGGCCGAGCTGGTCAACCCACAGCGCGTACAGCATTCCACCGTGGATTTCGTGGACATCGCCGGGCTGGTGGCGGGCGCAAGCAAGGGCGAGGGGCTGGGCAACAAATTTCTGGCCAACATCCGCGAAACGCAGGCCATCCTGCACGTGGTGCGCTGCTTTGTGGATGACGACGTGGTGCACGTCTCCGGCTCGGTGGACCCGCTGCGCGACATTGAGGTCATCGAGACCGAACTGATCCTCGCGGACGTGCAGGCCCTTGAAAACCGCGTCGAACGCATGAAAAAACAGCTCAAGGGCGACAAGACCCTGGCACCGAAAATCGCGGCCGCCGAAGCCCTGCTGGAGCACCTGAATCAGGGCGCGCTGGCCGCCACATACCCGGACATGGACAACAAGGCCGTGCGGGAAGTGCTGGACGAGCTGCGCCTGATCACGGCCAAGAACATGATCTACTGCGCCAACGTGGACGAGGACGGACTGGGCGAGGACAACGAGTATGTGACCGCCGTGCGCTCGCTGGCCGAGGAGCGCGGAGCCGAGTTCGTCAAGATTTCCGCACGCATGGAAGAGGAACTCGTGGGCCTTGAAGACGAGGAATACGCGGAGTTCCTTGAATCCTACGGCGTGACCGAGGCCGGGCTGGAAAAAATCATCCGCACCGGGTTCCACACTCTGGGCCTGATCAGCTACTTCACGGCCGGGGTCAAGGAAGTGCGTGCGTGGACCATCCACGACGGCGACAAGGCCCCGCAGGCCGCGGGCGTGATCCACACCGACTTCGAGCGCGGCTTCATCCGGGCCGAGGTCATCAGCTACGACCATTACGTGGAGCACGGGTCCGAGGCCAAGTGCCGGGCCGAAGGCGTGCTCCGGGTGGAAGGCAAGGAGTACGTGGTCAAGGATGGCGACGTGGTTCACTTCCTGTTCAACGTCTAGCCGACGATACAAATACCCGCACAGGCGCACGCTCGAAATTTCGGCCGTGCGCTTTTTACCTTATGAGGCAGGGCGCTGCCCTGCACCCGCAAGGGACACGTCCCTTGACCCTGTTCGGTTTTGCATTCTGCGAATGCAAAACAGGTTGAAGGGTAAAGAAGAAACTGTAGCAAAAGTACAAACAACAGCTACCGCAGGGCGTCCAGATCCATGCGATCCACCAGATCCTTCATATCCTGCTCGGTCACGTCCTTGTCCGCGGAAAAACCCAGCGAATACAGGACGGCGAGACTGGTTTCGGAATCCAGCAATACCATCGCGACCCCGCTTCCGGGCATGGGCGAAAAGAAAAAGGCCTTGCGTCCCTGAAGAGTGAAGCCGGTCGCGTCCATGGCCTGCGGATCAGTGTCGCCCGCAACCGTGAACTGGTAGCTCCGCTCACCGGCCTGATAGGCCACAAACGCGCTTTCGGCGTCGGCCCCGGATGTGAGCATCTGCGCGCCGGACGGAACCACCTTGGCGGACTCCGCCTTAAGCGCGGCAAGATCATAGGCGAGAGCGGGAACAGCGACCACGGCAAACAACAGGGAGAAAACAACTGTACGGGTCAGGCGATGCATGATGATTTCCTTCTTTTGCAGTCGTAAAAAATCGATCTATGCGTAACTTTGCATATTTTTTCAAGCAGTTTATTTCCCATAGGACTTGGCAGAAAAAAACAAATCTCCGCATCAGCAACCCGAAAGACGCAACACCTTTCGACACGTTGGGCAAAACCTGCCAATCAAGCAGGCTGTCGAGACGGGGTTGAGGGAAAGGCGAAAAAAAAGACCAAGGCCGACGCGTACAACACGTACGCGAGGGGTTGGTCTTTTTGCATCAACGAAGCCGTCGGCCCCGTATCGGCAAATCAAAAGGCACTCAGCCTTTCGCCGAATCAGACCAAACCCGCCAATCAAGCAGGCTGCCGAGACGGGGTTGAGGGAAAGGCGAAAAAAAAGACCAAGGCCGACGTGTACAACACGTACGCGAGGGGTTGGTCTTTTTGCATCAACGAAGCCATCGGCCCCGTATCGGCAAATCAAAAGGCACTCAGCCTTTCGCAGAATCAGACCAAACCTGCCAATCAAGCAGGCTGCCGAGACGGGGTTGAGGGAAAGGCGAAAAAAAAGACCAAGGCCGACGCGTACAACACGTACGCGAGGGGTTGGTCTTT